>CAUJJS010000054.1 GCA_963205415.1 Pseudomonadota bacterium | reverse complement strand
AGCGCCAACCCCTTCCTGAGGCTCACCCTGTCGAAGATTGAAACCGCGACCACTCAATCGCGCGATTGGAGCTTGGCCAAAAGTCGCAGGAATTCCAGATAGAGCCACACCAAGGTCACCAGCAAAGCAAAGCCGGCAAACCACTCCATGTACTTGGGTGCGCCGTGGCTGATGCCGGTTTCGATCAGGTCAAAATCCAGCACCAGATTCAAGGCTGCGATCACCACCACGGCGAGGCTGAAGCCGATGCCGATCAGGCCGGACTCGTGGATGTAGGGAATGTTGATGCCGAAAAAGCCCAAGCCCAAAGTGGCGAGATAGATCAGGAAGACGCCGCCGGTGGCGGCCACCACGCCGGCGCGAAATTTGTCGGTGACTTGGATCCAGCCGCTGCGATAGGCGAACAACAAGGCGAACAGGGTGCCGAAGGTCAACATCACGGCCTGGATCACGATGCCTTGATAGAGCAAGGCATACATGCCCGAAATCGCGCCCAGGAAGAAGCCTTCCAGAATGGCGTAGACGGGGGCCGTGACCGGCGCCCATTCCTTCTTGAAGGTGGTCACCAGAGCCAGTACCAGACCACCAATTGCGCCGCCCCAAAGGTAGATCGGCGCCGCGGCCGTGGGACCTGTAGCCGTGACGGATTGGGTCCAGGCAAAGGCCGCCGTGAGGATGGTGAGAAACAGCAGCACGCCGGTCTTGGTCAGGGTGCCATTGAGGCTCATGGCATCACTGGACTGCGCCAACACTTGCCCGCTGCCCAGATCGAGAAAGGTTGAGTCACTCAGAACTGGGTTACCGCTGCGCATGTCTGCTCTCCAGAAGATGAATGCGCGGACGATACGTGGACGGAAATGGGATGTTGTTAACTGAAAGTTAAACAGAACCCATGATAATTCTTCCAGCCAGATGAAAAACTTGCAGAACGATGTTAGGTTTGACATCAAGCATGTTTCGCAACTTGCTGAAATAATCATAAAAGCCACGCGCCCATGGACTTCCTGCTCATTGCCCTCACCGCACTTGCCGGCCTGGTCTTGGTCGGGGTGCGTTACGTTCCTGAAGACACCGCGTACACCGTGCGACGTTTCGGTCGGCAGGCGCGAGTGCTGGCACCGGGCCTGCGCTTCACCTTGCCGATGCTGGAGCGCGTCACCGAGCGCGTGCGCCTGATAGGCCACCACGTTGATGTCCCTCTGACCGGCGCGCAGGACAGCCACGCCGAGGTCTACTATCAGATTCTCGAACCCCAGCGCACCGGCGCGGTGCTGGAGCGTGTGGATGCCCTCGTCGAGCAACACACCAGCGCGGCACTGACCGCGCTGGCGCCGCAGGTAGCCTTGGACATCGGCGCGATGAACACGCATCTGAAGCAGCAGCTCAATCGTGACTTGGCCGAGTTCGGCCTGCTCGTCACCCGCTGCGACATGCGGCCAGACGCCAACGACTGATCGACGCAGGACCGCACCTCGTTCCAGTAGCTGCCGAGCTTGCTCGGCAGACAATGGAGCAAGCTCCATTGCTACAAATCAAGGGCCGCATCAATAGAGCACGCGCCCCACACCATCGTGGCATCATCGGGCCACACTTCGTTGCGGCCACCACGGCCGAAGGATGTCTGCCATGGGCCTGTCCGAACCTGCGCGTGCGCCCGATCTGCTCGATGGCCTTGCGCGTCAGCGTGCCGTCTTCTTGCGCGATGGCCCGCCGACGCGGGCGCAACGACGCGCCGATCTGGATCGGCTGCGGCAGGCGCTGATTGCCGAGCGCGACGCCATCGAAGCGGCGCTCATGGCCGACTTCGGCCATCGCTCCACGCACGAAACCACGATGTTCGAAACCATGACCGTGGTCGAAGGCATCCGCTATCTGCAGCGCCATCTGCGGCGTTGGATGAAGCCGCAACGACGGCACACCGCGATCCACTTCCAACCGGCACGCGCCTACGTGCAGTACCAACCGCTGGGCGTGATCGGCATCATGTCGCCGTGGAATTACCCGCTGTCGCTGGCCCTGATGCCACTGGCCACGGCCTTGGCGGCGGGCAACCGCGCCATGATCAAACCCTCCGAGGCCACACCCGCCACCAGCGCCTTTCTGGCGGGTCTTCTGGCCAAGCTGTTCCCGGCCGAACAGGTTTTGGTGGTGCAGGGCGACGCCGCGGTCGGCGCTGCATTTTCAGCCTTGCCCTTCGACCATCTGCTGTTCACCGGCAGCACCCAGATCGGCCGTAAGGTGATGCGTGCAGCCTCTGAAAACTTGGTACCCGTGACGCTTGAATTGGGTGGCAAATCGCCGGTGGTCGTCGCGCGCTGCCATGCCGAGCGCGCGGCGGAATCCATCGCCTGGGGCAAGCTCGCCAATGCCGGTCAAACCTGCATTGCGCCGGACTACGCACTGCTGCACCCGGACGATGTCGAGCCTTTCAGCCGGGCCTTCGATGCCGCGGTCAAAAAGCTGTACCCGCAAGGTACCGAGAGTGTCGATTACTCCTCGATCATCAACGGGCACCACTACGAACGCCTCAGAGGCCTCTTGGATGACGCGCGCAGCAAAGGCGCGCGGGTGCTGGAAGTCGGCAATGGCGTGACCACCACGTCCACACGCGAGCGCGTGATTCCGCCGACCCTGGTTCTGAACGTGCGTCCGGACATGCGGATCATGCAGGAAGAGATCTTTGGCCCCCTGCTGCCGATCATGGCCTCAGCGAACATCGATGCGGCCATCGACACCATCAATGCCGGCCCGCGTCCACTGGCGCTGTATTACTTCGGTCCCAGCGGTGCCGAGCGTGAGGCCCTGCTGTCGCGTACGACTTCGGGCAATGTCACGATCAACAACACCCTGCTGCATTACGCTCAAGATGACTTGCCCTTTGGTGGTGTCGGTCCCAGCGGCATGGGTGCCTACCACGGCATCGAAGGTTTTCAAGCCATGAGCCATGCGCGCGGGGTGCTGATCCAGCACCGCTTCAATGCCGGCACGCTGTTGCGCCCGCCGTTCGGCAAGCTGGCCGATCGGGTGCTGAAGTTCATGATGCGCTGAAGCCGGCGGCGCGTGTTCGCGCCTCACGGCTCCGTTATGCTTTTCGCACCTTGTCCTGTTCGGAGTTTCCCATGCGTCTCGTGCTTGCCCTGAGCCTTCTTCTCGCCATGCCTGCCATGGCCCACGAACACGGTGCCCACGCTGAAAAGGCTCCAGCGATTGCGCCGGTGCAAACCACGGCCGATGGCGCGGTGTACGGCGCGACATTGCCGGCCAAGCTGCCTGCGGTGGTGGCCTTGGATACCGTGATCGCCGAACCTCAGGCGCTGCTCGGCAAGGACGGTGCCTTCAGTGGCCGCATCACCGAGGTCTGTCAACAGATGGGTTGCTGGATGGTACTGGCTACGGAGAAGGGCGATTTCGTGCGCGTCACCATGCGCGACCATGCCTTCGGTGTTCCCAAGGATGCCAGCGGTGAAGCCGTGGTCTATGGTACGCTCAATGAGAAAGTGCTGAGTGCCGAAGAGATTGAACACCTCAGCAAGGAAGGCGCGAAGGTGCCGGCACAGCGCGAGTTGCGCATCGATGCCACCTCGGTGTTGATTCACACTGCAAGCTGAGTCCGTTGAATGCTTCTGCACGGCCTGCGCCGTGCAGCGTCACTCGAAGCCGTTGCGCATCACCACCGTGCCAAAACTGATGCCGGTACCCGACATCGGCACCGGTGCGCCTTTGCCGGTGTTCTCCCACAGCGCATAAAGAATGTCGCCCTTGTCATCGGTCACGTTGCCATCGCGCAGGGCTTCGATGTAGTGGCGCGGCAGGGTCTGGTAGTAGAGCTTGGCGTCCACGCGATCGGTGTTGGCGGGCATAACGTAGCGCCGTTCGTGCCAGTACTGGCCATCGGCATAGGTGACCGCGCCAACCACCGGCGCCCCTGCAGCTTCAAAGGCAGCATTGGCAAAACCTCGCGGCGGAATGCGGGAGTCTTTTTCGATGGTGTCGGCCAGCGCCATGCGCGTGGTTACACCGACCGTGAGCCCGGTGGCCGCGGCCGCATCGGCACTGAGGCCCACATGCATTTCGTAGACCGTGGTGCTGGTCTCATCCAAGTGCTGGGTGGCGGTGTCGTAGTGGCCGGTTTCGCCCAAAAGCGCACCACTGGCATCGAGAAAGCGCAGGTTGAGCCAAACGCGCCGGCCTTCGATATGCCCGGTCGGCAGCTTGTGGCCGGTTTCGTTGGTGACGCGCGCAATGACTTCGTTGCCATCGCGCGTCAGTTCGAGGCTGGCGGCGCGTTGCAGCATGGCCAAGGCGGCGGCTCGGCCACGGGCGATGTGTTCGGGATCGACCTGCGGATCGTTGGCGGTGAAGGCGGCGATCAGGTCGAGTGTAGGCACGGCAGCGCCGGCGAAGCTGTGCGAGGCCAGGTCCGGACGGTCGCTGCAATTTTTGCACGGTGGACCTGCCACACCCGGCATATGGCAGTCCTGACAGGTCGATACCAGCGGCCCGCGGGTGCCACCGAACCGCCCACCCAGATCCACGCCATTGCCCACTGCAAACGCCGACAATTTCCACTCGGTGTAGGTGCGTTCCAGTGGGAACTGCTGGGCCGGGTCGTGGCTGGGTGATTGGGTGTCAATCAGGTTGTAGCGATACGTGCCATTGGACTGCTTGGACACGGCCACATTGCCGACATCGTGGCAGGTGCCGCAGAGCGCGGACTCGCGATGGAACGGTGAAGGCAGAAAATCGTGTGGTGGTTCTGCATCCTCACGGGGGCCTCGGCGGGTGCCGGTCGGATCGAGCACGAACATGCCATTGGCGCTGTGCAATGGAACATTGGTCAGCGCCGCAAGGATCGCAACATCCTCGGGCGGGCTGATACCCTGCTTATAGACCGGATCGACCATGCTGTGGCAAAAATGACAGGTGACGCCTTCCTTGTCCCTGGCGTCGAGCGTGCTGCCATCGGCTTGCGCGACGTGGCCGGTGACGACCGATACCGGCAAGTGGCAACGGGTGCAGAAACTGCCGACGTTGGCCACGTCCTGATTGGCGGTGCTGACCTGGGCGATGTAGAGCGGGTCCTTGCCACCCAGCGCCATCAAACTGCCGGCCCAGTTACCCAATAGTTCGACATGGGATAGCTCCGACGGGTAATTGCCGTGACAGCCGCGACAGACCGATGCCGGATACAAATACTCATCTGGCATGTCACCGACCTGGGTGCCGGGTACGCGGAAATCTTCCTGGGTCATGGGAATGGGCAATTGCGCGACGGCAGGGCGCCCCGCGCCCGCCCAGACCAACACCAAGGCCAGCCAAATCCATTTGTTGGGCGACGTACTCACATCCTTGCTCCCGAACGGCACCCTGTGCGGCGACCGACGGGACAGCGTAAACAATCATGCGCGCGTCGTCATGCCGCCTGTCGCCTTGTGAAAGCCCGAATTACCGTTCAGTCCCTTCTGCAGTCTGAATGTTCCGCATGGGCGTCATCCGTGAAGGCGGAGGACGCCATCACTTCTTCTTGGGCGCGATCATCATCACCATCTGGCGACCTTCAAGCTTGGGGCGCTGCTCGACCGTGCCCTCGTCCTTGAGATCCTCCTCGATGCGCTGGGTCATGGCAATGCCCAGTTCGGTGTGGGCCATTTCGCGACCGCGAAAACGCACCACGACCTTGACTCGATCGCCATCGGCCAGAAAGCGGCGCATGTTGCGCATCTTGATCTGGTAGTCGCCCTCGTCCGTCACAGGTCGGAATTTCAATTCCTTGATGTCGACCTGCTTCTGCTTTTTCTTGGCCGCTGCCGCTTTCTTTTGGGCCTCGAAGCGGAACTTGCCGAAGTCCATGATGCGGCAAACCGGTGGATCGGCGTTGGGCTGGATCTCGACCAAGTCCATGCCCACATCCTCGGCGCGCCGCAAGGCGTCATCGCGCGACAGGATGCCGATCATTTCGCCGTCTTCACCGATCACGCGCACACGAGGCACACGGATTTCGGCGTTCTTGCGATTCAATTTGTCAGTGCTGATACGAATGTCCTCGTTGGTGAAACTTCTGTTCCGCAAGCCTGATCAGGCCAGCGGACCGCGTTCTGCAAGCATGTGCGCAATGAAGGCTTCGGGCGTCATCGAACCCAGATCTTCCCCTGCCCGTGTGCGTACCGCCACCGTGCCATTTTCCTTCTCGCGGTCGCCAATGACCAGCAGATAAGGGATGCGCTGCAGCGTATGTTCGCGGATTTTATAGCCGATCTTCTCGTTCCTCAAGTCGGTCTCGATGCGGAATCCTTGATTTGAAAGGGCTTTTCCGAGGTTCGCGACGGCATCGGCCTGAGCGTCGGTGATGTTCATCACCACCGCCTGCACCGGCGCCAGCCAACTGGGGAACAGGCCGGCGTGGTGCTCGATCAGGATGCCGATGAAGCGCTCCATCGAGCCGACGATGGCGCGGTGCAGCATCACTGGGTGGCGACGCTGGCTGGTTTCGTCCACATACTCGGCGCCCAACCGACCCGGCATCATGAAATCCACCTGCATGGTGCCCAATTGCCAGGTGCGGCCGATGGCATCGCGCAAGTGGTACTCGATCTTGGGGCCGTAGAACGCGCCTTCGCCCGGCAATTCTTGCCATTCCACGCCGGATGCGCCCAACGCCGAACGCAAGGCATTTTCGGCCTTGTCCCACGTGGCATCGTCACCCAGGCGCGGTTCGGGGCGCAGCGCGATCTTGATCTGGATATCGGTGAAGCCGAAATCGGCGTAGACCTTGAGCGCTTGCTCGTGGAAGGCGCGCACTTCGGATTCGATCTGCGCTTCGGTGCAGAAAACATGCCCATCGTCCTGGGTGAAGCCGCGCACGCGCAGGATGCCGTGCAGCGCGCCGGATGGCTCGTTGCGGTGGCAGGCGCCGAACTCGCCGTAGCGGATCGGCAGGTCGCGGTAGCTGTGCAGGCCCTGATTGAACACCTGGACGTGACCCGGGCAGTTCATCGGCTTGACCGCGTAGGTGCGTTTTTCCGATTCGGTGAAGAACATGTTGTTCTGGTAGTTGTCCCAGTGGCCGGACTTCTTCCACAGCTCGACATCGAGAATTTGCGGGCAACGCACTTCGCCGTAGCCCGTCGCGCGGTAAACCTGACGCATGTACTGCTCGACAACCTGCCAGATCGCCCAACCCTTGGGATGCCAGAACACCAGACCCGGCGCTTCTTCCTGAAGATGGAACAAGTCCTGCTGCTTGCCGATGCGGCGATGGTCGCGCTTTTCCGCTTCTTCGATGCGCTGGATGTAAGCCTTGAGCTGTTTGGCATCGGCCCAAGCGGTGCCGTAGATGCGTTGCAATTGCTCGTTCTTGGAGTCGCCACGCCAATACGCGCCGGAGACCCGCGTCAGTTTGAACGCCTTGAGAAAGCGCGTGTTCGGCACGTGCGGGCCACGGCACATGTCCACGTATTCTTCATGGTGATACAGACCCATGGCGGTAACTTCCGGGCCCATGTCCTCGATCAGGCGCAGCTTGTAATCCTCACCGCGCGCCTTGAACACCTCGATCACCTCCGCACGCGGGGTGACGCGCTTGATCACGTCGTAGTCCTTGGCGATCAACTCGCCCATGCGCTGTTCGATCGCGGCCAGATCGTCCGGCGTGAAGGCGCGCTCGAACCAGATGTCGTAGTAGAAACCCTCATCGATCACCGGCCCGATCACCATCTTGGCCGTCGGGTACAGCTGCTTGACGGCATGGCCAACCAGATGGGCGCAGGAATGGCGGATGATCTCCACGCCCTCGGCATCCTTGGGGGTGATGATCGAGAGCGTCGCATCGTGCTCGATGCGCTCGCAGGCATCGACCAAGCGGCCATCGAGGCGGCCGGCGACGGTGGCCTTGGCCAGACCAGGGCCGATGGATTCAGCCACTTGCATCACGCTCAGGGGCTGGTCGAACTCCCGGCGACTGCCGTCGGGAAGGGTAATGGCGATCATGCTGTGCTCCGCTTTCCGCTGTCGGAAAGCTCTGTGAGATTGAAAATCGAACGGGGTGCGGGCGATGATGCCGTCATGTTGACGGTGTCGCAGGGTCGATCAGGAAAAGGGCCGAGTTGACATGTCGCACGCTGTTCCGGCGATTGCCCGCCGGGCTCCTGTTCGCAATGGGCCGCCCGAACACGGTACGGCAAAGCACAATTATCCGCCCATACCGGGCGCTGTCAAACCACGTTGTGCCCGGCTCGGCTCTACCAAGACCGCCATCGCCTGCCGTAGAGCGGAGCTTGCTCCGCTGCGGTTGATGCGGCGCTCGTGGCGCATTCGCACCGTCCCCATAGCCGAGCAAGCTCGACTCTACGACAGCGCGGTGCGTCAGGTAGGGCCAATCGGGTGTCAGACCGTCCGGCTTGGCCGACCGAGAAACGCGGCCACCGCCCGCGTGGCTTCCGCGCCATCGACCTGAGGATCCAGCGCGCGCGCATCCCACTCGGCGCGCAGCCAGGTGATCTGGCGTTTGGCCAATTGCCGCGTGGCGGCGATGGCGCGGTCGCGAAACTGCGCCGGACTGCTGCCGGTGTCCAGATGTTCCAGCGCCTGGCGATAACCCACCGCGCGCATCGCTGGTGAATCGGAATCAAAGCGTGGATCGGCGCGTAGCACGCGAACTTCATCGACGAAACCGGCATCGACCATGACATCGAAGCGCTGCGCGATGCGCGCATGCAAGTCCGCGCGATCGCGTGGCAGCAAGGCGACCTTCAAGACGCGCCACGGGAAGGGCGCGCGTGAGTCCGACGCACGTTGCCAATCACTGATCGAGCGACCACTGAGCTGATGCACCTCCAGCGCGCGCTGGATGCGCTGCGCATCCGCGGGTTGGATGCGCGCGGCGGCCTGAGGATCGATCGTTGCCAGCTCCTGATGCAGGGCCGCCCAGCCGAGCTGTTGCGCGCGCTGACGCAAGTGCTCACGCACCGCCGCATCAGCCGGCGGCATCTCGGCCAGACCCTGAAACAAGGCGCGAAAGTACAGGCCAGTTCCGCCCACCAGCAAAGGAATGCCGCCCGCTTGGCTGATGGCGTGCATTTCACGGCCCGCGTCTTCGGAAAACTCGGCGGCGCTGTAGCTTTCGTGCGGATCGCGGATGTCGATCAAGCGGTGTGGAACGCGCGCCAGCGTGGCGGCGTCGGGCTTGGCGCTGCCGATGTCCATGCCGCGGTAAACCAGGGCCGAATCGACACTGATCACGCGCAGGTCGAAACGCTCGGCCCAGTCCATGGCCAGCGCCGTCTTGCCCGAAGCGGTGGGACCCATCAGGGCGATGGCGCGTGGTCGGGTATCGCAGTGGCGTGGCAGGGACATGGTGTCGATGATGCCGTGGGAGCCGAGCGGCATGCCAGCCCAAGGGGCCTCTGAGGCAGCGTTCCGACGATCCGAGGTTCCCCAAGCGACCTCGGTTTCGGCATCCGGGGCCGGCGACAGCCTCGCGTGGCCGGGCGCTGTGCGAGAATGCACGCCCGCAATATCAAGACTCGCGCATGGAATGGCTGAGCGACCCGTCCATCTGGATGGGCCTGACGACCTTGGTGATCCTCGAAGTCATCCTTGGTATCGACAACCTGGTGTTCATCGCGATCCTGGCGGACAAGCTGCCGCCGGAGCAGCGCGACAAGGCACGGCTGATCGGCCTGAGTCTGGCCTTGATCATGCGACTGGGCCTGTTGGCCACGCTGTCGTGGATCATGCGCCTGACCGAGCCCTTGTTCACCCTGCTTGGACAAGCATTTTCCGGCCGTGACCTGATCCTTTTGGCCGGCGGCGTCTTCTTGTTGTTCAAGGCCACGATGGAGTTGCACGAGCGCCTCGAAGGCCACAAGGACGATCACCACGGGCCGAAGGTGCACGCCAGTTTTGCCTTGATCGTGACCCAGATCGTGATCCTGGACGCGGTGTTCTCGCTCGATTCGGTGATCACCGCGGTCGGCATGGTCGATCATCTGGGCGTGATGATGGCAGCGGTGGTCATTGCCATGGCGGTGATGATGCTGGCGAGCAAACCCTTGACCGATTTCGTCAATCGCCACGCCACCGTGGTGATCCTGTGCTTGGGCTTCCTGTTGATGATCGGTTTCAGCTTGGTGGCCGAGGGCTTTGGCTTCCACATCCCGAAGGGTTATCTCTACGCCGCGATCGCGTTCTCGATCCTGATCGAAGGCTTCAACCAATGGTCGCTGTTCAATCGCGAGCGTAATCAGCGCCGCCTGCCGTTCCGGCAACGCACCGCCGATGCGGTGATGCGACTGCTGGGCGCTCGACCCACCTCGGCGGCCGCCGTCTCGCTGGGCGCGGACGATTCGCTGGATGCAGGCACCGCGCAAGAACGCTTGGGCGCGGCCGAGCACGACATGATCCGCAGCGTGCTCACCCTCGCCGATCGCTCGGTGGCCAGCGTGATGACGGTGCGTCCCGACATCCAATGGATCGACGGTCAACGTGGGCTGGAACACGCACGCGAACGCCTGATCGAATCCCCGCACACCCGCGTGCTGGTCTGCGATGGTGATCTGGATGAGTTGCAGGGCGTGGTGCAGAGCCGTGATCTTCTGGCGGCGCTATTGTCCGGCAAGCCGCTGGTTTTGGCCGATCACGTGCGCGAAGCCATGATCCTGCCCGAATCCACCACCGCACTGCAGGCCTTGGAACGCATTCGCGAGCATCCGATTCCGCTGGCGGTGATCGTGGACGAATACGGCAGCGTCGAAGGCCTGGTCACCGCCAATGATTTGCTGGCCGCGATTGCCGGTGACCTTGCTGACACCCGCGACGCCGATTACGGTGCGGAGCGGCAGGATGATGGCAGTTGGATCGTGGATGCCTCGGCCTCGATGGAAGACCTGCAACGCGCCACCGGCATCGCCCTGGCACGCGATCCGGCCTATGTCACGGTTTCGGGCCTGTTCCTGCACCGCCTCGAACGCCTGCCGCGTGTGGGTGATCAGGTCTTGGCCGGCGACTGGCTGCTGGAAGTGCTCAGCTTGGAGCGCCGGCGCGTGGGCAAGGCGCGTATCCTGCAGGCCGAACCGGATGCGGCGGGCTGATCGGGCATTTGAGGCGCCGCCCAGTAACATGAGCACCGCGATGGTGCGAGGGCGGACCCATGAGCGAGAACGAGCCGAGTGAGCCGCCACCGACCGGCGTCCTGTTTGCGCAGGTGTATGAGCGGCTGAAGACGATGGCGGGGCGTCGACTGGCGCACGCGCCCGGCAGCACGATCGACACCACGGCGGTGGTGCATGAGCTCTATCTGCGCATCCGTGCGGGTGACGCACTTCGATTCGATCGCCCCGAACAGTTTTTTGCCTACGCCGCTCGTGCCATGCGCCACCTTCTGGCCAATCGCGCACGCGACAAGCTGCGACTTCGCGCGGGTGGTGATTGGCTGAAGGTGAGCTTGAACGGCGATGACGCGCAGTTGGTTCTGGACAGTGCCGAGCAAGCCTTGGCCATGGATCAGGCGCTGGACCAACTGGAGCAGACCGATGCGCGCGCGGCGCGCGTGGCCGAGCTCTTCGTGTTCGCGGGTTTGGATCAGGTGCAGATTGGTGAAACGCTGGGAATCTCGCGCATCACGGTGGCACGTGACTGGCGCTTTGCGCGCGCATTCTTGAAGCAAGCCTTGTCCTGATGCAGCCTTGCTGCCGGTGAATTGATACTTGGCGGCATCAAAGGGGGTTTATCTGAGCATGGACACCGATTCTCCCAGCACCATTCGCGCCCTATTCGAAGCTGCCCTGGAATGCCCGCCGGAACAGCGATCGCGCTTCATCCACGCCCAATGTCCCGATCCGGTCGTGTGCGCCAAGGTTCTGGCGCTGCTGGCGGCTGACGAAACGATCCACCCGGCATTGGCGCACGATTGGGTGGATCGCATCGCCAACGATCTGGACACGGCCCTTACCACCGCCAGCCCGGAACGGCCGCCCTTGCCCCCCGGAAGCCGGATCGGTGCGTTTCGGATCCTGCATGTCATCGGTCGCGGCGGTTTCTCGACCGTGTTCGAAGCCGAACGCGAACTCGAAGGCGTGGTGCAGCGGGTTGCGATCAAGCTCATGCATTGCGGGCTGCACACGGTCGATGCGCGCCGCCGCTTCGAGCACGAGCGTCGTGCCCTGCTGCAACTCAAGCACCCCAATATCTGCCACATGATCGATGCCGGCGTCACCGACACCGGCCACCCCTACATCGCCCTGGAATTGATCGAAGGCAGACCCATCACCGATTACGCCAATGACAAGCGGCTGGGCCTGCGTCAGCGCCTGCGCTTGTTTGTCGATGTCTGCAGAGCGGTTTCCGCCGCGCACTGTGCCCTGATCGTGCATCGCGACATCAAGCCCTCCAATGTTCTGGTCTCCAACGCGGGTGTGGTCAGTCTGCTGGATTTCGGCATTGCCAAATTGCTGGACGATCCCGACGAACACCACACGGCCGTGCCTGCGTTCACCCCGGGCTATGCCGCGCCCGAACAACGTGAGTTCGGCAACAACATCACCACCGCGACCGACGTGTATGCCCTCGGAATCCTGCTGGATGAACTCATCACCGGCGAACGGCGCGCGCCGGGCGAGTCTCGCAGTCCGTCGACACGCGTAGGATCCACCACCCGGCCCAATGCACTGCCGGCACCGCCCCAGGCGATGCGTCGATTGCTGCAAGGCGATCTGGACAACATCGTCATGAAGGCCGTGGCCGAAGAGCCCGAGCTGCGCTACGCCTCGGCCGGCGCGCTGGCCGAGGATGTAGAGCGCCACCTTTGCAACCAGCCGGTGCTCGCGCATCCACCCAGCCGCTTGTACCGCACGCGCAAGTTCGTGGCGCGCCATCGTGGCGGGGTCACGTTGTCGATCATTGCCTTGACTGCGATCCTGGCCGCACTCGGGATGGCACTCTGGCAGACCCACGTGGCCCGCAGCCAGGCGCTGCGAGCCAACGCCATGCGTGATTTCATGTTCGAGGTATTCGCGCAAGCCGAGCCGGGCGCACCACGCCTCAAGCCACCCAGCGTGGCCGAGATCGTCGAAGACGCCATCGTGCGGGCACGGGACGGCAGTTACGGTGACACCCGCGCGAGCGTCGAGTTGCAGACCCGACTTGGCGCCGTGCTTCGGGCGCAAAGCGCCATACCGCAGGCGCGCAACTATCTGACCCAGGTGTATCAACAGGCCAAGGATCAACTGGGCGCGAGCGACGATCTCACCCTCGATGCCGCGGCCGAGCTCGTCGATACGCTGGTGCTGGCCGGTGATGGCAAAGCGGCTCGCACCTTGAGCGATGAACTCTTGGCGCGCACCACAACGCAGGCCGGGCGTCACACCGGCGCGTTATTGCTTTCAAGTACGGTTGCCGGTCGCCAAGGGGATTACCCGCGCGCCGTGGCCGATGCACGCGAAGCGGTCCGCAGTGCGCGCAGCTTGGGCGACGAGGATCGATTGGCGCAGGCATTGACCGCCAACGCCCAAGCACTGATCCATGTGAGCGCGTTGAAAGAAGCGGCGCGTCTCACCGAGGAGTTGCTGCAGCTTCAGACACGGCGCTTTGGCCCGATGCACCTGCATGTCGCCGACGCGCATCAGGGCTTGTCCATCATCCAGCGGCGTCTGGGCGATCTGGATGCGGCCCGAGAGCACGCCCGCAAAGCCCTTGAAATCGCCGAGGCGGTGCTTCCGGAAAACCACCACAAACGCTCCAAGTACATCAACGCGATGATGATGGTCCAGATCGCGCAGCACGACTTCCCGGCGGCGCTTGGGTCGGCTCAAGCCTCGCTGCAGATCGATCGCCACATCTACGGCCCGGATCAGCCCGAAGTGGCCAACGATCTCAACAACCTTGGCGCGATACAACTTCGATTGGGCGATTGCGCGCAGGCCGCAACGAGTTTGCAACAGGCGCTGGCGATCAGCGTGAAGCGCGATGGCGCCACGCACCCGCGAAGCTTGCGCACGCAGTTCAACTACGGCGCGGCGCTGGCGTGTTCGGGCGCGTTTTCCGAAGGCGCCAGCCAGATCCGCAGCGCGGCGGAGGCCATCGAATCGGCGCCCCAGCCCGACCTGGAGGAGGCCGCCGCGGCGTGGGAGAAATTGGCGAGGCTGCACCTGGACCGGAACGAGCCTGACGCGGCCTTGCCCCTGCTCGACCACATGGACGCCCTGTTGGCCAAGCTTGAAAACCCACCGCTGTATTGGCCCGGCCGCATGGCCACCTTGCGTGCCCACGCCCTGTTGCTGGCATCCAAGCCAAAGCAAACACTGGCCTTGCTCGAAACGATGGGAACCGAAGCCGACCGCAACCTCGACATCGAGCTTCCGGTCGAAGCGGCCTTGCTGCGTGCCGTCGCCGCCACAGAATTGGGTGCGCCGGACGCCGCCGACCAAGCGCGCCTGGCGCGCAGCAAACTCGCCGCGCTGCAGCAACCCTCGGCACGATTGGGTCGATTGGCCGCGCGCCTGCCAGCCGAGCGTTGAGGCGACGAACACCCAGCGAGCTGGCCCTTGCGTTGTAGCAATGGAGCTTGCTCCATTGACTGCCGAGCAAGCTCGGCAGCTACGCGAAGCTTGGACAATTTGAGGGTCGGATCAATGATCCGTCAATCGAACTCCGCCGAAGAGATCCCCAGCACGCGGCTGTTCTCCTTCGCAGCACGCACGGTCGTTTCATCAAAACCGCGACTGTCGCTGGCCTCGATGTCCACCTTGATCACTACATCGGTGCCATGGCGGGCGCTGAACAATTCCACCAGCTCCTGCATGATGTTGGCGAACTTCAACGAGGCACCGACGGGATCCAGTTCCGCGGATGCCCAGAAGTGCGTGGGCATCGTGGGGGTCGGCCCCGGCGGTGGCGGAGCTGGATCTGGATTGGGGTTGGGATCCGGATCGGGGTTCGGATTGGGATCGGGCGGAAGCGGCGGCGAGCGCGTGGCCGCTTCATACGCCGCCGCCTTGCCTGGCTCGATCAGCAGCGCCACATCCATGGACGGCGAGGATGCCTGTCCCAGCGTGAAGCCCAAATAGCGCTCACCGTCCTTGCCGCTGGCCAGACCGAAGTAGTCGCGGCTAGGCGCACCTGCGGCAATCGCGTTTGCCATCACGTGCGAGTTCCGTAGACGCGGCAAGTAGAGGTAGCTGCACGTTTTCTGCCACACCTCCAGCGCCGTCACGTCCACCGCGCCATCCTTCCAGAACCACGCCTTGAGCAGATAGTGAAGGTTCACCGCCGCCCACTGGGTGATCACCCATTCGTTGTCGGCAAGTGCCCGGTCGATCTCCTTGCCCAGCCCGATTGCTGCCGGGTTCAGTGCCTGTGCTTCCCATTCGATCTCGCCGACCGAGCCGTCCTTGCGGCTGACGGTTTGGGTGGGAGCGACCAGCCACTTGTAGGTATCGCGCACCAGCCGCTGCACGGTATCTCGCGCCTGCTCGCGGCTCTGGCTGACCTGCCTGGCCTGAATGTTGTCCAGCGTGATGCGGGCTTCCTTGAGGTCGGTTTCGATGCTGCGCCAGGCCAGCAACGCTCGCACGGTGTCCTTCAAGTGGCTGACCTGATCGGCGTCCGCCGCCAGAAACAGCAAGCGGTTCTGCTTCACCCGTGGCTGCCCGCCGCGATCACGCAGGATGATTGCCGCCGCATCGCGCGCCGGGTTCGGGCCGGCACCACGCGTCCAGCCGGCGCTTGGCGGCAAAACGATCAAACGCAATTCCCAATCATCCGGCACATCGCCGGCAGGCGTGAAGATGTGGTGGTGCACGATGGCGCCGCCGCCCAGCACCTTGCGCAACACATCCGCCACTTCGTCGAACACATCCGGGTCCTTGAAGCGCCGTTTGCGGTCCTCCATCTCGCGCCGCAGATTGGGCTTCACGTCCAGCCACCAGCGGTTGTTGCCCTCATTGAGGAAGGTCAGCCGCGTCTTCAAGCGCGATAGCGCGTCCTTGAACACGTGCGGGGGCTGTTCGGGCTGGATGCAGCTCAGGATCAAGCGCTCGGTCTCGATGCCACGCGCCATTGCATTGCCGGACACCGGCGCACTGCCGAGAAAGATGCTGCGGGTGATCCGGCGGCAGGCCTGCACCGCGCCAAACCGCGCCTCTTGCGTCTCCAACAGCGCCGGCTCGCTGCGTTCGCCATCAACGTCGCGTGACAGCACCGGATCCCAGCCCACCGGCAAGTTGCTGGTCAGCTCGGCACTCACTTCTGCGTCATACAGCGGCAGGCTGCCCGGCAGGATCAAAAGGTCCTTGTTGTCGCTCTGCCACAGGCGGTGGATCACCCGCGCCATCAGTTTCAGCACGCCGCGCGTGCGCTGGAAGTTCGGCAACGCCGACCAGTCCTGATACAGGCGTTCGAATACTTCCGGATGGATCGGATAGGCCGAACGCAGGCGGTCGTAGTAGCGCCCTTCCTGTGTCTCGCCCGGCAGGTCATCGGCGTGCTTCACATACCAGTCGGCGAATGCACGACATACGGCATCACGAACATCCTGT
>CAUJJS010000053.1 GCA_963205415.1 Pseudomonadota bacterium | reverse complement strand
GCGGCCGATCAAGGCCAGCTCGATGGCAACGAACAAAGCGCTTTGAGTCTCTACCGACGTGTCCTGAGCACGAATCCAGGAAACGCCATCGCGCTGGCAGGGCAACGCGATGTCTTGTCGCAGCTGCTGCAGGACGCCACCACGCGCGCGATGGCCGGAGACTTCGAAGCTGCCAACACCCTCATCGAGCGGGTGGCCGCCGTTGATCCGGCACACCTCGGCCTGCCGGATGCACGTGCCGCGCTGGCCAAGGCCAAACAGGCGCGTAGCGACGACATCGCCCACAAGCTCGATGCGGCCGACGCCCTGCTGGCTCGGCACCAACTTGTGCCACCGCAAACACCCAACGCGCTGGAGGCCTATCGCGCCGTGCTCGCCATCGACCCTGGGCAAACCCGAGCACTGGAAGGCATTCGCAAGATCGCCGGTGCGCTCGTGCTGAAGGCCCGGCGTCTCGTTGCCGACTACCGTTTCGATGAAGCGCAAGCCTTGATCGATCAAGCCCGCGACCTGGCCAAGGACCTGCCCGACCTGACCGGTGCAATGCAACAACTGCACGAAGTGCGCGAGCGCCGTACGCAGTTCACGGCACGACAGGCGGCACGTCAAATCGATCTTCCCACGACCTTGCAACACGCCCGCGATGCATTGCGCGCCGGGCAGTTTCTCGTGCCGCCCGGCGAGAGCGCCTACGACCTGTATCGCGCCGTGCTGTCGCAGTCACCGGACAACGCCGAAGCACGCGCCGGCTTGGCTGCATTGCCTGATCGGGCCATGGAACGCTTCAACATGGCGCTGGCGGCCAATCGCCTGGGTGCAGCGCGTGACGCGCTGGAAGCAGTCAGTGTCGTCAGCCCCACCGATGCGCGTCTGCTACCCGCCCGCCAGCAACTGGCACGCAGCTACCTGGCCTACGCCAGCGAACGTCTGGGCGCGGGTGAACTGGAACGCGCCAGCACCGCACTCAATCGCGCACGCGAACTGGACCCGGATAATGCCGAGCTACCCGCGATGCAAGCGCGCTTGGAGCAGGCACGCGGCCATTGAGCAGGTGCCCCATCACATCACGCTGGTCGATCGCGACGTCCACCATCGAGCAAGCTACGTACCTGCCCACGCGCCGCCTCGAACGAAAAGTGTCGAGTGACATTGGCCAAGCCGTTCTCGGAGAGCTGTTTCCATAGCGCCTCATCGCGATAGGCGCGCAGCACCGCCGCAGCAAAGGCCTGCGGCGCCTCGGCCACCAATACATCGCGCTCGGCCTCGGCGAACATGCCTTCCACCGCGATTGGCGTGGCCACCACCGGCTGGCCGTAACTCATGCTCATGTTGACCTTGCCCTTGACGCCGGCGCCATAACGCAAGGGCGCGACCGCCAAGCGACAGCCATCGAGGAAAGGCTCGATGTCGTTGACGAAACCGTGAAAGTGCACGCCGGGCAGGTCCGCCAAGGCCTTGACCTCGTTCGGCGCCTTGCTGCCAACCAGGTGAAACTCCAGTTCCGGAAGCTCGGCGCGCACCAGCGGCAGGATGTCCCGCGCAAACCACAGCGCCGCATCGACATTGGGCGGGTGCTGATAGCCACCCACGAACCAGATGCCCTTGCGTTCGTCAAAGCCGCGTCGGCATCCGAAGACCTCATGCACGTTCGACAAGATCTCCACCCGCGCCTCGGGCATTTCGCGGGCCAGCAAGTCCTTTTCCACGGGACTGACGACAAGGGTGACATCGCTGGCCGCGATCAAGGCCAGCTCCTGTTCCCGGGTCTTTTCCGCCGTGCGTGCCATCTCGCTGCTGCCGGCGAGTTCGGCGGCGCGCTGTTCGCGCAAGTAATGCAGATCCACCGTGTCGAAGGCAAAGCGCGCCTTGCGCGCATGGCTCCGCACCAAGGGCAGATAGTTGCAGGCAATGTAGTGGCGCGACACGAACACCAGATCAAAGCGCGCGCCATTGCGGGCAAACCAGTCCACCGGATCGGACAGATGCGGATGCCACAATACTTCCACCCCCAATTGTTGCAGAGCAGAGGAATAAGCATCCACGTAGGCACGGTTATCGGCAAAGAAGGTGACCGCGCAGCCTTCCTCCAACAACAAGCGCAAGATATTGCACAAGCGCACCGAACCCGAATCGTGGTCCGGTTGCGGCGTGGTCGCATCGATCACCAGCACCTGCTTTTTCGAACGGTGCTGGCGCGCCAGAACGACCCCTTCGTGGGTCGCCAGCGCAGGCGACGGATGCATGGCCAGTGCATTCTTCCAGCGCTCCAGGAACTTTTCCTTGTTGATGACCTGATAACGCTTGGTGCCGCTACTGGTATCGGTGCCCGAGCTGATGCCTTCGAAGTGCACCACGACCGAGGCCGGCTGATAGAGCACGCGCAGACCGGCTTGCCGCACCTTCATCGCCAGGTCGGTGTCTTCGTAATAGGCCGGCGCGTAATGCGCATCGAAACCACCAAAGTGGCGGAAGAGATCGGTACGCAGTGCAATCGCCGCGCCCGAGCAGTAGTCAACTTCGCGCACGAAGTTGTACTCGGGCTTGGCCGGGTCATCGAAACGCCCGTAATTCCAGCCCGAGCCATCGGCAAACACGATGCCACCGGCCTCTTGCAAACGGCCATCGGGGTAGACCAATTTGGCGCCGACCAAACCCACCTTGTCGTGTTGTTCGAACGTATCGATCAGGGCATCGAGCCAACCGTCTTGCACTGCGGTGTCATTGTTGAGAAACACGACGAACTGGCCGCGCGCGCTGGCAGCACCCGCATTGCAGGCACCAATGAAGCCGAGGTTCTCGACGTTGCGCTGGTAGCGTAGGCTCGTGATCGACGGCAGCGTCTCGGCCGTGGCGTCGCTGGAACAATCGTCCACCACGATGATCTCGTGCGCGATGCGGTTTTTCGTCGCCGCCAACGAACGCAGACACACCAAGGTGGTGTCGAGATGGTTGTAAACCGGGATCACGATGCTGACCTGCGGCGCATCGCTCGATGGCAGGACGATGGCATCCATCTCCCCACTCACCCCCGGAATCGGTAACGGCGCGGCCTTGGGCGGCGCGCTGCTCCGCAATTCGTCGCGGATGCGATTTACGGTGCCATTGACGCCCCGCGTGCTCAGACTGGATCGTGTGCGCTGCAACAAGGATCGCGCGCGTTGCCAGCGAAACCTCAACCTGGCCAGCGTGGCAGCCAGCAGGCGGCCGGCGTAACGCAACGGCTTGGTCAGGCGCCACGAGCGGCTGGCCAGGATCAGATCCCGATCGCGCTGCATGTTTTCGCCGTGGATGACCGCCGATTGCAACCATTCGCGTAGTTGCGCACATTCGCGGTCGCGCTCAGCCAATTGTTCTTGGATCCTTTCGAGCTGGTTCTGCATCTGGGCCAGTTCGTTCTGTTTGGTCTCCAGCGACTGCCAAGCCGTGGCGAGATCGTTCTTCATTACGGTCAATTCCTGGTTCATGGCAAGCGCCCATGTCGTGCGCTCGTTCAGTTCAGTAGACAGGCGAGTGACTTCCTGTCGGGCAAGATCGACATCGCGCTCCAGCGAATGCGCCCACAGGCTGCGGTCGTCCAGTTCCGCCGACAGGCGAGTGACTTCCTGTCGGGCAAGGTCGACATCGCGCTCCAGCGAACGCGCCCACAGGCTGCGATCATCCAGTTCCGCCGACAAGCGAGTGACTTCCTGTCGGGCAAGGTCGACATCGCGCTCCAGCGAACGCGCCCACAGGCTGCGATCGTCCATTTCCGCCGACAAGCGAGTGACTTCCTGTCGAGCAAGGTCGACATCGCGCTCCAGAGAACTCGCCCACAGGCTGCGATCGTCCAGTTCTGCCGACAAGCGAGTGACTTCCTGTCGAGCAAGGTCGACATCGCGCTCCAGAGAACTCGCCCACAGGCTGCGATCGTCCAGTTCTGCCGACAGGCGAGTGACTTCCTGTCGGGCGAGGGCGAGGTCGCTCTCCAGTGAACGCGCCCACAAGCTGCGATCGTCCAGCTCAGCACTCAATCGCGTCACATGCTGTCGTGCCGTTTCGAGATCGGCCACCAGCTCGGTCGCCCATCGACGTTGATCGTCGATCTGCGCTTGAAGGTCATCCCCCCAATCGCCACGCCGCTGCAGCTCACGTCGTTGTCCTGCGACAACGGCGCGCACTTGATCAAGTTGGCTCGCCAGCCGGTGTTGGCTCAGTGTCAGCGCATGAATGCGATTGAGTGCCAACCCATCAATCACGTCCATCGCCAGAGCTTTTGGCCTTGACTGAATCTGCAATGCGGCCTCGTAGGCCTGCGCCATCGTCGCCAACGTCGTTTGCGATCGTGGCTGACGCCAAGTGGCCAGCGTGTGGCGCGTGTCGGCCAAGACATTCAGTTGCGCGGCCACCGCCGCCGCGTGCGGCTCGACCAGTAGACCACTCTCGCCATCCTGGACACGCTCGGCCAAGCTGCCCATGCGCGTCGCCAGCACCGGCACACCCAGACTCCACAACTCCGACAAGGTGTAACTGAAGGTCTCGGCCACCGTGGCGGGAATCAATGCGAGATCCGGCGCCAGTTGCGCGACGAGTTCCGGCAATTGATCGCGCGCATAGTCCATGCGCACATGCACGCCGGCATGACCGAAGAAACTCATGCCGGCACGGCCGGCGCCGAGCAACACCAATTCGATGCGGGGATCGAGCAAGGGCAAGAGCTGGCGCAAGAGCACTTCACCCTTGTCACCATTGATGCGTCCCAGTACCAGCACTCGCAACGACGAGCGATCGGGCGGATCGACCCGGTGTACCGGCATCGGCCACGGCGCCATGCCGTGCGGAATGTGATGCCAAGCCAATCCAGCCAGACGAGGTTCGATCCGAATCAGGTTGTCGTGTACCACCCGACTGGGGCAGAACAGCGTCGCGCGCGCCGCACGCAGGTCCGAGACATAGTCCTCGCGCAATTGCTGCCAGGCTCGAGCCCGCGTTTCGGCGAAATTGAAGTTCTCACCCGGATCGGCCAGTGCCGCAGACATTGCCGCGGGAGAAAAATCGCGTGCTACATCTCCGAAGTCTTCGTGCAAATGTGGCCACAAAGGGTAATAGTCATGACACACCACCGCCGTCGGTAACCCGGTGCGCAAGACCTCCAAACCATGCCCGATCAGCGACGACACCAGCACACGCCGAACCCCGAAACGAGCGAGGATGCGCGCCAGCACATCCGCGTATTCGTGCGATGCCAGCGCCGTGGATCCAATGCCCAGCGCCAGCGGCCACTCGTTCAGCGGCGCGGCATTGAGCGCATCGTATAGAGCCAAGCGTTCGCCGGGCCGGCGCATTTCGCTGCTGCCGTGCGCCACCAAGGCCAGATGCTGCCAGCCACGACTGGCCGACATCAAATTCTCTACGAAACGCTGTACGCCGCCGCCCCATCCGTGCAGAACGTGCAAAATCACCGGCGCATCATCACGCCCCACGGCCGCGGGAACACGCCCAACCAGCTCGGCGATGCGCAATCGCAAGTGTGCAATTGCAGCCGGCACCGGCTCTTGGTCGGCCCGGGCGTGTTGCAGGCCGACGGCAACGTAGAGTGAATCCAGCACCGCGGCTTGCAGCCCCACCGGCACCTCGCCTTCGGCAACGCCCTGTTCCAGTGAAGCCAAGGCGCTCGCGCGCCACAGACTGCACGCCGCAAGCCATGCGCGGCATGGCACCGCCTGCGCTTCGCCCAGCATCCACACACAGGCGTCCGCATCGTCGACCGTTGCAGGTCGCCGGCTATCGGCGAAGGGATCCAGCGATTCAATCGCGTCGGACAAGGGCGAGAGCACATCAAAGCCCCCGTCGCGCCCTGCGCAAAGTCGCTTCCACCACGCGGGTGGAAGCTGCGTTCCGGCGCGCAGCAGCACCACATCGCGCCCCGGATGCGCTTGCGCGCAGGCACGCAAAGCCGCGACCGACGTGGCTTCAGGCACGGCGCGAAACAGCTCGATGCCTTCGGGGAGCCCGGCCGGAAGATCATCCGCAACGCTCGCCTCGGCGTTCGGCGCCAACAAGCAGAGGACAGGCGGAGCGGGCAGGTTCAGGTTCAAAGTGCGTCTCGAAGAGCGTTGCCGTCAGCAAAAGACCGTTGATTATCCCTGCAATCGCCGTCGCGCTGCCAGCCATAGCCATGCGCCGGCCCCGCGAGCACGGCTGGGCTCATGCAGCAGCCCGGGCAGTGACGGGCTCGCCAGACCTGAACGCGGGCCTACGTGCGTGCGGGCGGGCTCACAGCACCTCCGGATACGATCGTGCCAAGTCGACAAAGGCGCGCAGGTAGTCGATCTCGCCATCAGCCTCGCGTGTGCCGAGGTAGATCTGTTTGGCAATGCCATCGCGCCCCAGACGAACCGGCGCCACATCGAGCTTTTCGGCGTATTCGGCCACCAGCCAGCGCGGCAGCGCCGCCACACCACGTCCACTGGCCACCATCTGCAGCATGATGTCGGTGGTTTCGATCGGCTTGTGGCGCTTGGGTGCAATCCCCGCCGGCATCAGGAACTGGGTGTAGACATCGAGACGATCGATGGCGACCGGATAGGTAATCAAGGTTTCGCCGGCCAAGGCCGACGCTTCAACATGGCTTTGCCCGCGCAGCGGATGCCCAGGCCCCACCACGAGCACCTGTTCGTAGTCGAAAACCGGCTCATAGCTCAGCCCGGGCCGGTAGAGCGGGTCAGGCGTCACCAACACATCGATTTCGTAGCCGAACAACGCGGCGATGCCGCCAAACTGGAACTTCTGCTTGACGTCCACGTCCACCGCCGGCCACGCCGCCAGATAGGGCGAGACGACTTTCAAAAGCCACTGGTAGCAGGGATAACACTCCATGCCGATGCGCAGCGCCCCGCGTTCGCCAGCGGCTTATCGCATGGGTTCATGGCGTGCGCAGCGAAGCCATCCATCCTGAAATCCGGCGTGGGTGACTGGGTCGCACCCACGCCACGATCCGTCAGGCCGGTGTCATCGAACGCCCAGCCGGCTCCGATACACTGTCGCAAGTTTCGTTCAGACCTCAGATCTTGGCTCGATCAAGCACGTCCAATCCCTCGCGCTGGCGCACGGCGCTGCGCTGGCTGTTGCCGCCGAGCCTGGCCGCGTTCGGGCTGGCCATCGGATTCCTCGGGCCTTACGCGTGGGTTGCCGATCACGAAGTCCGCACTGCCTTCGGGCGCCTGTCCTGGCAGATCCCGACGCGGGTTCTGGCGCAGCCGCTGGAACTGGCACCCGAACGGCCGATGAGTGCCGAGGCGCTCGAAGTCGAACTGAATGCGGCGCGCTTCATGTCCGGCACCAGGGCCAATCGACCCGGCAGCTACGCGCGCGAGGGTGATCGCTTCGTGATCGCCACCCGCGGCTTCACCGACCTCGAAGGCGTGTGGCCGGCACAACGCATCGAGGTCCGTTTGGATGGAGGCCGCGTGCGCAGCCTGCTCGTTGATGGCAAGGCCGTGGCGCGGGTGCGACTCGATCCCGCCCGCATCGCCACGCTCTACGGCGCCGAACAGGAAGAACGGCGTTTGGTGCGCCTGGAAGATGTGCCACCGCTCTTGGTCACCACCTTGCAAGCGGTCGAAGATCGCGACTTCAAACACCACATCGGCATCGATTTCAGCGGCATCCTGCGGGCCGCCTGGGTCAATCTGCGCCACGGCGAAGTGCGACAAGGTGCCAGCACCCTGACCCAGCAATTGGTGCGCAATCTTTACCTGAGCCGCGAGCAAACCTTCACGCGCAAACTGCGGGAAATGCTCTACGCCCTCATCGTCGAAGCACGCTTCGACAAGCGCAGCATCCTGGAGGCCTATCTCAACCAGGTCTATCTCGGCCAACAAGGCGATCAGGCCGTGCATGGCATCGCGGCGGGCGCCGACTTCTGGTTTGGGCGCGATTTGGACCAGCTTTCCGAATCCGACATCGCGCTCCTGATCGGCATGATCCAGGGCCCTTCGGCATTCGACCCACGCCGCCATCCCGATCGCGCCAAGACGCGGCGCGATCGGGTGCTGGAGCAGATGCGTGAAACCGGCCTGATCGATCAAAACACCTTCACCCAAGCGCGTGCCGCACCCTTGGGCGTGACCCGCCAAGGCAACCTCTCGCGCAATCGCTATCCGGCCTTCATGGCGCTGGTGCGCGATCAATTGCAACGCGACTACGCGCCCGGCGCCCTGCGCGGCGCCGGTCTGGTGATCCTCACCACGCTCTCACCCTCGGCGCAGAATCTGGCGGAGTCCGCGGTCGAACGCCAACTCGACGCCCTCAGCCAGAAAGCCCGTCCACCCTTGCAAGCGGGTCTGGTGCTGAGCGATACCCACAACGGCGAGATCCTCGCCATCATCGGCGCACGCGATGCCGGCGATGCCGGCTTCAATCGCGCACTGGATGCCAAGCGTCCGGTCGGCTCGCTGCTCAAACCCTTCGTGTATCTCTTGGCTTTGGCTCAGCCGGGCCGCTTTGCCTTGGCCACGCGCGTAGACGATGCCCCGATCAGCCTGACCCTGCCGGGCAATCGTCAATGGAGCCCGAACAATGCCGATGGCCGCAGCCACGGCCGGGTGAGCCTGCAGGATGCCTTGGTGAATTCCTACAACCAGGCCACGGTCCGCATCGGCCTGGAAGTCGGGGTGGAACGGCTGGTCAAGCTTCTGAACGTGCTGGCCGCAATCGATGCGGTGCCCAATCCTTCCCTGCTGCTGGGCGCGGTGGATCTGTCGCCGCTGCAAATGACACAGGCCTACCAGTTCATCGCATCGGGTGGGCAGATCCAACCACTGCGCGCCGTGCGTGGCGTGTTGGGGGCCGATGGTCGGCCCATGCAACGCTACGATGCAGCACCGCGCCCTGCGCAAGCCGGCGATACCGTGGCCGCACGTCTGGTCACGCTGGCGTTGCAGGAAACGGTTCGTAGCGGCACCGCACGCGCGATTTCGGCATCGGGCTTGGCCTGGCTCGATGCCGCCGGCAAGACCGGCACCAGCAACGACAGTCGCGACAGTTGGTTTGCCGGTTACACCGGCGAACATCTGGCCGTGATCTGGGTCGGCAACGACGCCAATGAAGCCACCGGATTGTTCGGCTCGACCGGCGCGATGAAAATCTGGATCGATATGTTCAAGCAACTGCCGAGCGCGCCCTTGAAGGTTGACCCACAGGGCTTGGAATGGGCTTGGGTGGATGCCGAAGCATTTGCCACCACGCCGAACGACTGCCCCGGCGCGCGTCAATTCCCCTTCGTTGCGGGTTTTCTTCCGCCGGAAACCCGCGACTGCCACATGAGCGGCTTGCGCCAATGGTTTGGCGCTGGAGACCAACGATGACTGCACGATTCCCGTGGCGCCGATCATGCGCGATGCTTGTATTGGCCGGGCTCAATGCCTGCGCGCCGCCGGCGCCAACGCGGCCGGAGCCGGTCGCCGTCGTGACGCCGTCGCGCGATCTCATTGCCGAAGTGCGCGCAGCCGGCAGTGATGCGATCGACGGCATCGACATCCAAGTGTTGCAAGACCCGATCATCAGCGACCTGCGCGACACCGCGCTGAAACAGGAACGCGAACACCGCTACCCGGCCGCCGACGACACCGTACAACACGCCCTGCGCCTCGCGCCAGACGACCCCGAATTGCTGCAGTGGCGCGCTGAATTGGCACTGGCGATGGGGCATCTGGACGAAGCCGTGCGACTGGCCAATGCCTCGTGGGAACGCGGCCCGCGACTGGGTAGCCTGTGCCGTCGCAATTGGGCGGCCATTCGCTTGGCGCGCGAACTGAACGCCCTGCCCGATGCCGCCGCTGTGGCCGCCGAGCAGGGTGAGCGCTGCACCGTCGCCCCGCCGATACGCATGTAGATCCGCATTAGGGAACATCTGATCAAGTCCGAACGTCGTCATTGCGAGCGAAGCGAAGCAATCCATGTCTTTGATTTGTCGAATATCC
>CAUJJS010000052.1 GCA_963205415.1 Pseudomonadota bacterium | reverse complement strand
TGATCGATGAACCCTACGCCGCCTTCCTCGACCTCTTGTTCCGCGAGCCGACGGATTCGGAGGCATTGCTCCAATCCGGCAATACCCTGATGGTGTTCGACTTCGGCGGCGGCACCTGCGATGTGGCGCTCTTTCGCATCGGCGAACACGAGGACGAACCCATCGGTGCGCGGCTTTTGGCGACAAGTCGCTACCACCGGCTGGGCGGTGGCGACATTGATCGCGCCATCGTGCATGAAGTGCTGATTCCACAGGTCGTGAAGGAAAATGGTTTTGGGCCGTGGGAACTGACTTGGGCGGACAAGTCCAAGCGGCTGGAAGCGGCGCTGATTGACGTGGCAGAAGCCCTGAAAATCCGCATCAGCCGCCTGCTGGCCGGTGCGGACGGTCAGGTGCGCGATTTGCAGGCGGAACAGCTCACGCTGCGGCAAGCCTATGACGCGGGCGACGTGGACGACGAAGAGTTCGAGCGTCAGTCCGACGCGCTGTGGATGGAACAGGTGGCGGTACGCGTGATTGCGGCGATCTCCGGCACGGCGGGATCGCCCACCGCCAACCACGACGAAGCACGCAACTTTTCGAAGGAAATGGACAACATCATCATCGCCTGCGGAAATGGCGAACTGAGCGACGACGATTACCAAGAAAGGCGTCGCACCTTGCTGCTGGATCAATCCGTGGCGCGCTTGTTGGCGTGGGTGAAAGCGGCGGGCGGCGCACACAACGTTCCCGAACCAAAATTGCCCAGCTTCGCCGCTGAAATGGCGACGCTGAACGAGACCTACGAGAACGAAGGCTCGCTCGACGACTACGAATACGAGGACAAACGCGAGGCCCTGCTGCAAACCCATGGAGAAGCCCACGCATTGATCCGGCTTCGCGCGGCACAGGTGGCTCAAAACGAGGCCGAAATCTTCAGGCAGCAGGGCAGTGTGAGCCTACCCGCCTATCGTCAGGAAGTGGAGATCGGCGGCGTCGCACGTTGGATCGGGCTCAAGCAACCCACGCTGGACAAGACCGCGTTCGCCGACCTGCTCAAACCGTTCCTTGATCCAGAACCGCCGCCGGAATCCGGCGGTGAATACGTGCAGCGCAGCTCGATCTTCTCGCCGGTGAAACAGGCCTTGGTGCGGGCCGGCTTGGAACCGAACGACATCGACGGCGTGCTGTTGTGCGGTTGCAGTTCACTGCTGCCGCCGGTGCAAGAAGCCATCCGCAAACACTTCCCCAACGCCCGCTGCGTGTTGATGGGCAGGAGTGCGGAGGAACTGCAAGGCTCGGTGGCGCGCGGTGCCGCCTTGCAGGCGCTGGCGCAATGGGTGCTGTGCCGGAAATTGATCGCGCCGACGTGCAGCGCCGAATTGGCGCTGGCCGTGACGAGCGGAACCGTGCCTCTGGTGCGTGCGGGCGACACGCTGCCCGTGCAATCGCATGCGGCCGTCGTGCTGCATCCGCCGCGTGCAAGCGCCCATGACGACGTGGACATCGCCATCGAAATCGTCGCCGACGGCAAGCAACCCGTAGGGCGCACGCTGTGGAGCTTGCCAGCGCCGGTGTCGGCCAGCGATGCCCTGCATCTGACCTGGAAGCTGGATGAGAACCAGTGCCTGCAATTGGAGTTGATGCGTGGGGAAGATCGGTTGGTGCAGAAGTTCGATTCGCCGGTCACGCACCACGACATGAGCCAAGTCGTGCGCTGGCGCATGTTGGAGCGGATGGAAGCTATCCGTTCCGGCAACCTTCCGCGCCCGGATCTTGGCCACGTCAGCGAGAAGATCGCACGCGACGCGGCCATGTTGGGCGAATACGAGCGTGCGCTGCACTTCGTCGGCGTGGCCCTGCAGGAACGCGGCGACGAAGGGATGCTGCTCAACCTGCGCGGCATCTATCGCCAGAACATCGGCGACAAGGACGGCGCGTTCGAGGCTTACCGCAAGGCTGCCGAGCAATGGTCGGGCGCGCGCTTCAACCTCGCGCTGATGCACTACCGTGCCGGGCGTTGCATCGAAGCCTTGAAAGAAGTGGATGCCGCCATCGAAGACGAACCGGAGCGCGCCTACTGCGTGCTGCGGGGCGACATCCTCAACAAGCTGGGGCGCAACCCCGAGGCGCGCAAGGAGTGGCAGGACGCCATCGACGGCAACATCGACTACATGGCGCTGGACGAGTTCGACCTTGGCTGGCTCGACACCTGCGCCCAGCGCATCGAACAGGGCGCCGTGCGCGACAAAATCCGCGAGGCGCGCGAACGCAAGGCACAACGCGCGGCCAGCCGCGCCAGCGCGTGGTGGCCAATCTGGGTCGACTTGATCAGCTCACCGACAAAGATCTGGACCCGCTGATCGGCGGGCTGCAGCGGGCACTGGGACGTTCGACTACACCGCCTGCGGTCACGTTTGATTCGGCGCGTGCGTTCGGAGACCTGTTCGCTCTGCACGAACTGTGGCGATCCCTGGGTTTGGATGGGGCGCTGAAGCGCGCTTTGCGATCTTCGCGCCGCCAGTTCGATGCTGCGACCTTGGTGCGCGCGATGGTCTTCAATCGCCTGTGCGAACCCACGTCCAAGTTGGGGGTGTTGCGCTGGCTCGAGACCGTGGCCATGCCCGATGCGCCCGATACCGTCACCCACGATCAACTGCTGCGCTCGATGGATGCGTTGATGGACAACATCGATGCGGTGGAGAAGGCTGTGGCTGGGCAGCTGCGACCGCTGCTGGATCAATCCGTGTCGATCGTGTTCTACGACCTGACCACGGTGCGTATCCATGGTGAGGGCTCGGTCGATGGCGATGTACGGGCCTATGGCCTCAACAAGGAAACGCGCGGCATTGCCCGGCAGTTCGTGCTGGGCGTGATCCAAACGGCAGAGGGTTTGCCCATTGCCCATGAGGTGCACGCCGGCAATGTCGGTGAAGTCTCCACCCTGCTGCCGGCCATCGAGAAGGCACTGGGCCGTTATCGCATCGAGCGGGTGGTGCTGGTAGCTGATCGTGGGCTGCTGAGTCTGGACAACCTGCAACAGGTTGAACAACTCAAGACCGTTACCGGGCGCGGGGTGGAATACATCCTCGCCGTACCGGCTCGCCGCTATGCGGACTTTGGTGAGCACGTGATCAAGATGGACTTGGCCAGCGGTGTCGC
>CAUJJS010000051.1 GCA_963205415.1 Pseudomonadota bacterium | reverse complement strand
CGCGCCGGCGCCCGATGGTTTCGTCAATATCGAGATCGACGGCATCGCGATGATCGCGCCCAAGGGTTCGATGATCATCGAGGCCGCCGACAAAGCCGGCATCGCCATCCCACGTTTTTGCTACCACAAGAAGCTTTCGATCGCGGCCAGTTGCCGCATGTGCATGGTGGATGTTGAAAAGTCTCCCAAGCCGGCACCGGCCTGCGCCACGCCGGTGATGGAAGGGATGAAGATCTACACCCACACCAAGCGCGCGCTCGATGGTCAACGCAATGCGATGGAGTTCCTGCTGATCAATCACCCGCTCGATTGCCCCGTGTGCGATCAGGGCGGCGACTGCGAATTGCAGGATCTGGCGATGGGCTATGGTCGCTCGGTCGGCCGCTTCGTCGAGCGCAAGCGTTCGGTGCCGGACGAGGACATCGGGCCCTTGGTGCAGACCGAGATGACCCGCTGCATCCATTGCACCCGTTGCGTGCGCGTGTTGAGTGAGATCGCCGGCACGCACGAATTCGGCAGCATGGATCGCGGCGACCGCCACGTCATCGGCACCTACATCGGCAAGCACGTTGAAAGCGAACTGTCGGGCAACATCATCGATGTCTGTCCGGTGGGCGCACTCACCAACAAGCCCTTCCGTTTCCGTGCGCGTCCCTGGGAATTGGTGGCGCGGCGTTCGTTTGGTTACCACGATGCCCTGGGTTCCAATCTCTGGCTGCACCTCAAGAACGGCGAAATCCTGCGCACCGTGCCACGTGAAAACGACGCCATCAACGAAAACTGGCTGTCGGACCGTGACCGTTACAGCCATGCCGGTTTGTTGGCCGATGATCGACTCAAGGTGCCGATGCTTCGCGAAGGCGGCACGTGGCGTCAGGCGAGCTGGGGCGAGGCACTCAGCCGCACCGCAGAGCTGCTGAAAGCGCAATCGGGTGACGATCTGGGTGTGCTTGTGCATCCGGCGACCTCGAACGAGGAGGGCAGCTTGCTGTCAGCCTTGGCCGAAGGTTTGGGCTGCGGCAACCTCGATCACCGCCTTGCATTGAATGATCTGGCGGATGCGCCCGCAGCAACGCCCTTCCAGATGCCGTTGGCCGAGATCGAAAACGCTGATGTCATCGTGCTGGTCGGTTGCAATCCGCGCCACGAAGCGCCTTTGCTCGCCCACCGCATCCGCAAGGCGCAAACCAAGCAGGCGGCGAAGGTCGTGGCGATCAATCCGATCGATTTCGACCTCAACTTCGAGCTGGCGGCCAAGCTCATCGTCAAGCCGTTGGAACTGGTCGATACCATGCTTGGCATCGCCAAGGACAGCGTCGCCGACTGCGCTGCCAATGCGGATTCAGGTGCAAGTGCGAACGTGGCCGCGTGGCTCAAGGCCGGCCAGCGCGCCGTCATCATCATGGGCGAGGTGGCCGTCACTCATCCGCAGGCCTCGTGGCTGCGTCGTGCTGCCAAGGCCATTGCGCAGGCCACCGGTGCCAAGGTCAACGAATTGCCCGTGGGTGCCAATGCCATCGGTCTGGTGCAAGCCGGTGTGTTGCCCAAGTCGCGTGATGCCAAGGCCATGCTGGAGCAGGGCCGACAGGCGTATGTGCTGTACGGCATCGAGCCGGAACAAGACTTTGCCGATCCGCCCGCGGCTTTGAGCGCCTTGTCAAAAGCCAAGGCCGTGGTGGCTTTCACCGCCTTTGCCGATGCCACCACGCGTGAATTGGCGCAGGTGATGCTACCGATCGGTGTCTTGCCGGAAGTCGATGCCAGCCTCACCAATGTCGATGGTGTGACTCAGACGCAGGCTGGCTCAGCCAAGCTGCCGGGCGATGCGCGTGCCGGTTGGCGGGTGCTGCGCGCCTTGGGCGAGCAGTTGGGTGTGGCCGGTTTTGATTTTGTCGAGATCGCGCAGTGGCGCGAGCGCAGCGTGGTCGCGCCGGCACCGCAAGCCGGCAGTGGCATGGCGGCGCGCATCGAAGCCGGCAACGGTTTGCAATGCGTGGCCACGCGCGCCATTTACGCGGTCGATGCGGTCGTGCGGCGCGCCGAACCGCTGCAAAAGCATCCGCTCAACCGCGGTGCGCGCATTTACCTCAATCCCGACGACGCGCAGGCGCGTGGGCTGGAGGCAGGCAAGATCGCACGCATCGACAACGGCCAGGGCAAGGCCGCCTTGGCGGTCGAGGTGTCCGAGCGTGTGCCGCGTGGTGTGGTCTGGATCGAGAAGGGTCACGCTGCCACCACGCCCGTGGCCGGCACGGGCCTCAATCTGACGGTGACGGGGGTCTGAGGTGTTCGAACTATTGAGCCAACCCATCGACATGATGCGCGAGTTCTTCCTCGCCTTCGGCGTCACCGGCTTGATCATCTGGACGGTGATCAAGATCCTCGTGGTGACCGTGCCGCTGATTTTGGCGGTGGCCTTCTACACCCTGTTCGAGCGCAAAATCATCGGCTGGATGCACGTGCGCCAAGGGCCGGTCTACGTCGGTCGGATCTTCGGCATCGGCTTGATCCAGCCCTTCGCCGACGTGGTGAAACTCCTGATCAAGGAAGTCATCGCGCCGGCCAATGCCAATGTGTTTCTGTATCGGTTGGCGCCGATTCTGGCGCTGGCTCCGGCCTTCGCCGCGTGGGCGGTGGTGCCCTTCGAGGATGCGGTCGCCATTTCCGATGCCAACGTGGGCCTCTTGTACCTCTTGGCCATGACCTCGATGGGCGTGTACGGCATCATCATTGCCGGCTGGGCATCGAACTCCAAGTACGCCATGCTCGGCGCGATGCGCTCGGCGGCGCAGGTCATCAGTTACGAAATCGCGATGGGTTTTGCCATCGTCGGCGTGATCGTGATTGCCGGCAGCATGAACCTCTCGGACATCGTGCGTGCGCAGGCGGGCAGTTCCGGCCTGTTCGACTGGTTCTGGCTGCCGCTGCTGCCGCTGTTCCTGATCTATTTCATTTCCGGCGTGGCCGAGACCAACCGCGCGCCTTTCGACATGGCTGAAGGCGAGTCGGAAATCGTCGCCGGCTTCCACGTCGAATACTCCGGTTCCACCTTCGCCATCTTCTTTCTGGCCGAATACGCCAACATGATCCTGATCAGCTTCCTGAC
>CAUJJS010000050.1 GCA_963205415.1 Pseudomonadota bacterium | reverse complement strand
ACCAATACCGACACCGCCGACGTGGCCTCAACGGCCAAGCAGGTCGGTGAACTGTGGCGTGCCGGTTCCGAATTGGTGCGCATCACGGTCAATACACCGGAAGCGGCGGCAGCCGTGCCGCGCATCCGCGACAAGCTGGCGATGATGGGCGTGGACGTGCCCTTGATCGGCGATTTTCATTACAACGGGCATCGCCTGTTGACGGATGAACCGGCGGCGGCCGAGGCCTTGGCCAAGTATCGGATCAATCCTGGCAATGTCGGCTTCGGGCACAAGCGCGATACCCAGTTTGCGACCCTGATTGAACTGGCGATGCGCTACGACAAACCCGTGCGCATCGGCGCCAATTGGGGCTCGCTCGATCAAGACTTGTCCGCACGCCTGATGGACGAGAACGCCCAACGCGCCGAGCCCTGGGATGCGGCTGCGGTGTTGCGCGAAGCCCTGATTCGCTCGGCGCTGGATTCGGCCGAGCGTGCGGTGGCGTTGGGTTTGGCACCGGAAAAGATCATGCTTTCCTGCAAGGTCTCGGGCGTGCAGGATTTGATCGCCGTGTACCGTGACCTTGCAGCACGCTGCGCGTATCCCTTGCACTTGGGGCTGACCGAAGCCGGCATGGGCAGCAAGGGCATCGTGGCATCGAGTGCGGCGCTGGCGGTGCTGTTGCAAGAAGGCATCGGCGACACCATCCGCATTTCGCTCACGCCCGAACCGGGTGAGTCGCGCACCCGCGAAGTGATCGTGGCGCAGGAGTTGTTGCAAACCATGGGGCTGCGCGCCTTCACGCCGCTGGTGACGGCCTGCCCGGGCTGTGGACGCACCACGTCGACGCTGTTTCAGGAATTGGCCAAGAGCGTGCAGGAGCACGTGCGCGAACACATGCCGGTGTGGAAGCTGAAGCATCCCGGCGTTGAAAACATGACGCTGGCGGTGATGGGTTGCGTGGTGAATGGCCCGGGTGAGTCACGCCATGCCAACATCGGCATTTCCCTGCCGGGAACGGGTGAAGCGCCGGCCGCGCCGGTGTTCGTGGATGGCAAGAAGACCGTGACCTTGCGCGGTGAAGGCATTGCCCGCGAGTTTGTCGCCTTGATCGACGATTACGTCGCCACGCACTATCGCGTGAGCGCCGACTGAGGATTCAATCGGCGCGCACGATGCGGTTGCGGCCGTCCTGTTTGGCCTGATACAGGGCAAGGTCGGCGGCACGCATCAGGCTGGGCCGATCGGCGCGCCCCGGCGTGCGCAGTGCCATGCCGGCACTGATGGTGACGGGTAGCGGACTACCATCGAGTACGAACTGGGTGGTTTCCATGTCGGCGCGTATGGCTTCGAGGCGCGCGTGGGCAGAGGCGATGTCCAGCTCTGGGATGAGCATGCCGAATTCCTCGCCACCGATGCGCCCGCCGAGATCCTGAGGGCGCATGCCACGCCGAAGGACTTGCGCCACCTGGCGCAGCACCTGATCGCCGGCTTGATGGCCGTAGGTATCGTTGATGCGCTTGAACCAGTCGATATCGAGGATGGCGAAGCTCAGGTCCAGGCCATCGCGATCCGTGCGCACCAGCTCGCGCTCGAACAGTTCGATGAACAGGCGACGGTTGTACAGGCCGGTCAGTTCGTCGTGACTGGCCAGCTGATAAACCTCCTCGTGGTAGTTCGCCTCCACGCTGCTGTCGCCGACGAACTTGACGATGCTTTCGCCCACGACCAGCAAGTCGCCGTCGGCCAGATCGGCGCTTTCGACCGGTCGATCGTTCAAGCGGGTGGTGTTGGTGGAACCCAGATCCCGCACGCGGTAGCGGCCTTCTTCCAGCCAGACTTCGCAATGACGCCGTGATACCGAAGGGTGCAGGATCAAGAGGTCACAGCCGTGGTCGCGACCAATGACGACGGGGCGTGACAGGTTGATGTCGGTACGGCGTCCCAGACCCTCGCCGTGGATCACCACCAGACAAGCATTGCCCGCCACCGGCCCATTCGGACCGGGTGACAGCAGGGTGCGCTGGGTGGTGTCGGCATCGCGCGCGTGCATGGAATTCGATGGCTGAGTCGGGAACCGGAAGGCCGCGGACCGGCAGCAGGTCCGGAAGCATCATAGTCATTGCGAACCGTTTGCGTCACCTGCCGAGGCGGTTTGGGCGGCTTTGCGCGCCAAAGTGGCTTCGCGCCGTGCGATGTAGTAGTTGGAGCCGAGGATGATGCTGGCGCCGATGAAGGTCCAGCGATCAATGGTTTCATCGAACAGCAGCCACCCAAAGAAGCCGACAACGAGGACTTGGGCGAAGCTGATCGGGGTGAGCATGGAAACGTCCGCCAGTTTCACCGAGCGCGTCCAGAGCAGGTGTCCGACCGTCCCCAGAAAGCCGGCCAGCACCACCCACAGCCAGACGATGCCGTGTGGCCATTCCCACACGAAGAGCGCCGGCACCAAGGTCATCGGGACCCACAGCAGGGTGGTGTAGAACACGATGGTGTCGGCCTTGTCGGTGCGCGACAGAAACTTGATGGCGATGGCGACGTAGCCGCTCATGGCGGCGGCGGCGACGGCCGCGATCATATGCACGTTGAAACTCGCGCCGCCCGGACGCACGATCAGGAGCACGCCGATGAAGCCGATGACGACCGCGCTCCAGCGCCGGATTCGCACCACTTCACCCAAGATGAAGACGGCACCGATCACCACGAACAGCGGGCTGGAGTACGTGATGGAAATGGCCTCGGCCAGCGGCAGGTGCACGATGGCCCAGAAACCGCACAACATCGAACCCACGCCGACCGCACAGCGCCACAGGTAGAGCGAAAATTTCTGCGTTTTCAGCAAGCTCGGGCCGTGTTTGTACAGCAGCGGCAGGGCAAACAGAAAACCAAAACTGCAACGAAAGAACGCGATTTCGAAGGCGTGCAATTGGCTGGAGGCCAATCGGATCATCAAGGCCATGACGCCGAACATCGTGGTGCTGGCCAGTGCCAACAGGATCGCACGGCGGATGTCGTGGGCTTGCGGCGTGGTCGTAGCGGGTGAGGCCGACATGGGATGCGCGACCACTGAGCCTTGGAGGTGGCTGAGGAGTATGGCGGGTAAAGGCCGAATGTGGCCTGATTGGATCGAGGTTTTGGGATCGGCCATGCGCGTGTGCGCCGATTGGGCAGCACCGGGATCAAATCGACGTGCGGGTTTGCCACGAAGCGCCGACGATGCGCGCTTCAGGCTCCAGCGCAACGCCAAAACGGTCTTCGACCGAGGTGGCGATGCGTTGCGCCAGATCGAGAATTTGCGCGCCACTGGCCCGTCCGTGATTGACCAGCACCAGCGCGTGCTGGGCCGACACCCCCGCATCGCCATCGCGGTGTCCTTTCCAACCCGCCCGCTCGATCAACCACGCCGCCGACAGCTTGCTGCGAGCCGGATCACGGGTGGCAAAGCGCGGCAGAGTCGGCTCAGAGCGCGCGAGCGTTTCTGCAAGATCGCTTGCCACGATAGGGTTGCGGAAGAAGCTTCCGACATTGGGCGTCAGGTTTGGATCGGGCAACTTGCGGGTGCGCAAGCGCGTGACGGCCTCGGCCACCTGCGAGGCGCGCGGATTGGTTTCGGCGCCCAAGGCGGCCAGCTCCTGCGGTAAT
>CAUJJS010000049.1 GCA_963205415.1 Pseudomonadota bacterium | reverse complement strand
GTTTGCCCAGTACGGCATCCCCGTTCCCGCCGGCAAGATCGCACGTACCGCCGAGGAAGCCGTTGACGCGGCCAAGTCCATCGGCGGCAATTTCTGGGTGGTCAAAGCCCAGATCCACGCCGGTGGCCGCGGCAAGGCCGGCGGAGTCAAGCTGGCCAAGACGCTCGATGAGGTCCGCAGCTACGCCAAGGCCATGCTCGGCACGAACATGGCGACCTATCAGTCCGCCGGTGTTGCATTGCCGGTCGACACGGTGTTGGTGACCCAGGCCACCGACATTGCCAAGGAGCTGTACCTGTCCCTGCTGGTGGATCGTTCCACCAAGACCATCACCTTCATCACCTCCAGTGAAGGCGGCGTGGACATCGAACAGGTCGCGGCCGAAACCCCGGAGAAGATCCAGACCCTGCACGTCAACTATGTGCAAGGCCTGCAAGCTTTCCAGTGCCGTCAGGTCGGCTTTGCCATGGGCCTGAACGCCAAGCAGGTGGGCCAGCTCAGCAAGATCATGCTGGGCCTGTTCAAACTCTTCAATGAAAAGGACCTGGCCTTGGTGGAACTCAACCCTCTGGCCATCCTCACCGACGGCAATCTGGCCGTGCTCGACGGCAAGGTGAACTCGGATGACAACGCCAGCTTCCGTCACCCGGATCTGGTGGCGATGCGCGACATCCGTCAGGAAGACGATACCGAGGTCAAGGCCAGTCAGTTCGACCTCAACTACGTCACCATGGACGGCAACATCGGCTGCATGGTCAACGGTGCCGGCCTCGCCATGGCGACGATGGACGTGATCAAGCTCAACGGCGGCGAGCCGGCCAACTTCCTCGATGTCGGTGGCGGTGCCAACAAGGAGCGCGTCACCGAGGCGTTCAAATTGATTCTCAGCGATTCGGACGTGAAGGCCATCTTCGTCAACATCTTCGGCGGCATCGTGCGTTGCGACATGATCGCCGAAGGCATCATCGCGGCGGTCAAGGAAGTGGACGTCAAGGTGCCGGTGATCGTGCGTCTGGAAGGCACCAATGTCGAGAAGGGCAAGGACCTGCTCAAGAACTCGGGTCTGGCCATCCAGCCCGCCGACGACATCAACGACGGCGCCAAGAAAGCCGTTGCCGCGATTGCAGCCTGAGGAACGACACCATGAGCGTATTGGTCAACAAGAACACCAAGGTGATCGTGCAGGGCTTCACCGGCCAGCAGGGCACCTTCCACGCCGAACAGATGCGCGACTACGGCACCCAGGTCGTCGGCGGCGTCACGCCCGGCAAGGGTGGCCAGCAGCACATCGGCCTGCCGGTGTTCGACACCGTGCAGGGGGCCGTGGAAGAAACCGGCGCCGATGCTTCGGTCATCTATGTGCCGCCGGCGTTTGCCGCTGACGCCATTCTCGAAGCAGCCGATGCCGGCATCCGCGTGATCGTGGCCATCACCGAGGGCATTCCGGTGCTGGACATGCTGCGCGTCAAGAACGTGCTGGCCGGCTACGACGATGTCGTCCTGATCGGCCCCAACTGCCCCGGCATCATCACTCCGGGCCAGTGCAAGATCGGCATCATGCCCGGCCACATCCACAAGCCAGGCAGCATCGGCATCGTGTCGCGCTCGGGCACCTTGACCTACGAAGCGGTCAAGCAAACCACCGATGTCGGCTTGGGCCAGTCCACCTGCATCGGCATCGGCGGCGATCCGATCCAGGGCATGAACTTCATCGACTGCCTGCAATTGTTCCAGGATGACCCGGACACGCAGGGCATCATCATGGTGGGCGAAATCGGTGGCAGTGCGGAAGAAGAAGCCGCGCAGTTCATTTCCGAATACGTCACCAAGCCCGTGGTCGGTTTCATCGCCGGCGCCTCCGCCCCCAAGGGCAAGCGCATGGGCCACGCCGGTGCGATCGCGTCGGGCGGTTCGGGCACGGCCGAAGGCAAGTTCGCGGCGCTGGAAAAGGCCGGTGTCACCACGGTGCGTTCACCCGGCGATCTGGGACGTGCCTTGGCCAAGCGTCTGGGCTGATTCGACCGGTTTCACGATGAAAAGGGCCGCTCCATGCGGCCCTTTTCACATCTGCTCGGCGGAGCGTTTCACGGCTGCGGCTTCGTTGCCTTACGCTCGATCGATTCTTCCAGTTCTTCCAGACTCTGCGCGCTGCGGCGCATCTGATAGATCGGTTTGTTCTCGAATACATTGTGCCGGCGCACGAGGTCCAACATCGCCGCACGATCACCGCGTACGAACACGTGCAGCTCATTGCGCGTGCTCTGCACCGTACCATCGAGCACGCCATCGATGACCATCCGTGCAAGCTTCTTGCTGTCCACCCCGCGCAACTCAAGACGATCGCCACGGATGCGATAGCGGGCGAAGTAGTAGGACTTCGCCGGCACCGGTTCAATGCCGAAAGGCGGTGGAATATCGCCCACGGCACGCAAGGCGACATCGGTGACCACCACATAGTCCTTGCCATGGGCGTGCACGAAGTTGATCGGTATGCGCGCGTGCTTGAGCGGGCCATCGGCCTCGGCTTGATCGAACAAGGTCAAGGCGCAGCCCTCATCCACGTTGAAGCCGGTGAGGTGCCGTTTGCCGTCGACGCGTGTGCCGTCGTCGCCCTCGTCCAGCCACACGCCCTTCCACGCAGGATCACAGGTTTCGATGTTGTCACCCAGTGGCGATTCGAACCGCGTTTCGACGCAAGCACTGAGCAGAACCGCAACCAACAGCGCGAGTAATGAGGGTTTGAGCATGGTGATGGCCCTGAGGTCGAGACGGGTGTGCCAATGCGGCCGGCGGTGAAGGCGATGTCGTTGTCGATCGATTCTACGCCGGTCGCAGCCACGACTCCGTGTTCGGAGCGATGCCGTCCGCTTGGCGTGGTGCCTGTCGGACTGAAGTCCGACCTACGAGGATGCGAGGCTGTTGTAGGTCGGGATTCATCCCGGCGCTCTTGCTTGTTGCAAACCATATGGCAATCAGGACTTTTCTCCCATGCGGATGCGCATCGTTCGCCGTAACATGGCAAGGATCATCTGCGCCTGATTTCACGGGGCAGGATCGCCGATTCAAGGACAGCCCATGCGTTTCGACTTCCACCCTTCGGCCAGCGTCTTGGTGGCACTTGCCGGCCTCTGTCTCAGTAGCGGCTGCAGTCAAAAGGATGTACCCACGACGACCCGGCAAGCACCGGCCGCGCTGGTGACGGTCACCACGATCGAGCCAACAACCTGGCAGGACGAAATCCTGGC
>CAUJJS010000048.1 GCA_963205415.1 Pseudomonadota bacterium | reverse complement strand
GCCACACGCGAGCTCTTCCAACACCCCGGCACGCTTCACTTCACGATCTGACAACCCAAGCTCCCCAACCATGTGTGCCCAGCCAAAAAGGGGACACTTCTATCTGGTTGGAAGGGGACATTACTAACTTGGACTAACACTACCAGCCTCTTCCAGCCTCTTCCAACGACACATGAGCCTGGAAGGACGCGATTCCCACGACGAACGAACCGGGTGGTGGACGCGGGGCCGTTCCGGAGAAGGCCTGTACTTCGACATTGCCTCAATCACCCCCAGTCGCGTTCATGAGTACCATGGGGCGCGGCTGGGGTGTCTGTTCAGCGGATCGACAATCCGCGCGGTGTGCCAATCCAGCCTGCCTGACTGCGGTAGGTCACCTCGTGGATCTTCAAGTCCGCCTGCGATGCGTACGGCACGAAAAACACTTTCACCTGCGCTTGCGAGACATAGGGTGCGCGCCACCACAGCGGATCGCCCTTGGCATCGCTTTGATACTTGACCCAATGGACACGCAGGTCGGCCTGTGACGCATGTTCGACGCGATACACCTTGAGATTGGCCTGCGAGGCGTAGTCCACTTCGAAGATGCTCAGGGCGCCGGCAGGGCTGGCCCAGATGCCCGCCAGAACGGGTAAGAGCAAGACGCGGATCATGTCGCGGATCCTTCAGGACGATCGGGTCAGTGTCGCACGTCTCCACATCGTGTGGACGTCACGGCACGGCAGTATCGGAGCGATCGCTTCGCGCCATCGAGAGTGGCTTGCGCGCGTGGAATCAGAACGACATCTCGCGTATGGCTGAACTGAATCGCGCCAATCGTCGCTTGCAGCTGCCGGTTCGATAGCGCTTGCGGTATCGTCAGCGCATGTACGGCAATCAGGGCGCCACAGTGGTCCAGTTGATGAAACTTGTAACGGCGTCGTTCGTGCTTTCGCTCCTACTGTCTGGTTGCGCGGATGGTGCATCGCCGTGGGTCGAACTCAAGGGCCAACGCTACGATGTCGAGTTGGCGATGGATGATGACAGCCGTATCCGCGGTTTGATGTTCCGCGACGAGATGCCGCAAACCCACGGCATGCTGTTCGTGTTCGAGCAGCAGCAGCCTTTGGCGTTCTGGATGCGCAATACTCGCATCCCGCTCGACATTCTTTACTTCGACGATTCGCTGCGGCTGATTTCAGTGGCAGCGGGCGTTCCGCCCTGCACCACGCAGCAGTGCCCGTCTTACCCGAGCAAAGCGCCCGGGCGTTTTGTGCTGGAACTCAATGCAGGTCAGGCGCGCGCATTGGGCACGAAAGCCGGCGATACCTTGACGTTGGACCCCACCCTGCGCGCACGCATTCAGCCGCCTCCACGTGACGGCGGTGATAGCCAATGACCCCGACACCCAAGCCGCCACCGCTTGATGCATGGACGGCACTGGGCGCCATTCCGGATGCGCAGTTGGATTTGCTCTCCACATCGCTACTGGTGGCACGCGATGAGTATCCCGACATGGATATCGCACTGTGTCATGCGCAGCTCGATGAACACGTGCAACGCGTGAAGGCATCGCTTGCGGAGGATGCCGGCCTGCAGCAGCGCCTGGCCACCTTGTCCCACTACTTGTTCGAGGAAGTTGGTTTTGCCGGCAATCACGAAGCCTTTTATGACCCGCGCAACAGCTATCTGAATCAGGTGTTGGAGCGCAAGCTGGGCATTCCCTTGAGCTTGGGCGTGGTTCAAATGGAGATCGCACGACACCTCGACGTACCCTTGCAGGGCATTTCCTTTCCAGGACACTTCCTGCTGCGTCTGCAAGTGGATGGTGGCTTGCTGGTGCTTGATCCCTACAATCGCGGGCGATCGATCGATGCCGAGGAACTGCGTTCGCGCGCCAGTCCGCACATGGGCGGCGTGGAGATCGACGATCAACAGCTCATGCAGATGCTCGAACCGGCCAGCAATCGCCTGATCGTGATGCGCATGCTGCGCAATCTCATGCATGTGTACGAAGAGCAGGAGTGCCTCGACAAGGCCCTGCGCTGCGCTGATCGTCTGGTGCGCATTGCACCCGGTCAAGCCGACACCCTGCGTGATCGCGGTATGCTTTATCACCAGTTGGGACACTTGAGCGCCGCGCGTGCAGACTTGTCACGCTATCTGGTAAGCCTTCCCAATGCCGACGATGCCGATGCAGTGCGCGACCTCCTGATCGACAGTAGCGCACACGCCCCACGCCTGAACTGAAATCACAGGCCTGCGCGCCGGCCCCAGTCCTGCCAATTCCATGAGCCTTGCATGAGCACCAATCACGAACTCTTTCAACGCGCCCTGCAGCGCATCCCTGGCGGCGTCAATTCACCGGTGCGCGCCTTCCGCGCCGTGGGTGGTGAGCCCTTCTTCACCGCGCGCGCGGACGGACCTTATCTTTGGGATGTGGAAGGCAAGCGCTATATCGATTACGTCGGTTCGTGGGGGCCGATGATCGTCGGCCACAATCACCCCTCGGTTCGAGAGGCGGTCGAGCGCGCGATTCGCAACGGACTCAGCTACGGCACACCCTGTCCGGCTGAGGTCACCATGGCCGAAACCCTCACGCGGCTGGTGCCCTCGGTCGAAGTCGTGCGCATGGTCAACTCTGGCACCGAGGCCACGATGTCGGCCATCCGCTTGGCGCGTGGCGCCACCGGGCGCGCGTGCATCGTCAAGTTCGAAGGCTGCTATCACGGCCACGGCGATTCGTTTCTGGTGAAGGCCGGTTCCGGTGCCCTGACGCTCGGCACGCCGACCTCACCCGGTGTGCCGGCAAGCCTTGCCGACCTCACCCTCACCTTGCCGTACAACGACTTCGCCGCGGCCACGCAGTTGTTCGAAACCCACGGCAGCCAGATCGCCGGTCTGATCGTGGAACCGGTGGCAGGCAACATGAACTGCATTCCCCCGCGTGAAGCTTATTTGCAGCACCTGCGTGCGCTCTGCACCCAGCACGGTGCGATCCTGATTTTCGATGAGGTGATGACCGGTTTCCGCGTGGCCTTGGGTGGCGCGCAAGCGCACTACGGCATCACCCCGGACCTCACCACCTTCGGCAAGATCATCGGCGGCGGCATGCCGGTGGGCGCCTACGGTGGCCGCCGCGATTTGATGGAGCAGATCGCCCCGGCCGGCCCGATCTACCAAGCCGGCACGCTCAGTGGCAATCCGGTGGCGATGGCAGCCGGCTTGGCCATGCTTGAGTTGATTCAGGCCACGGGCTTCCACCAAGAACTCGCGCGGCGCACGCGCCTGCTCTGCGATGGTCTGCAAGCCATTGCCGACGGTGCGGGCGTCGCCTTCAGCACCAACCGCGTGGGCGCCATGTTCGGCCTGTTCTTCACCCGCGAGAAGGTGGAGACCTACGCTCAAGCAACGGCTTGCGATGTGGCGCGCTTCATTCGTTTCTTTCAGGCCATGCTGGAGCGCGGCGTATTTCTGGCACCCTCTGCATTCGAGGCCGGCTTCTTGTCGAGCGCCCACGATGAGGCCGTGATTGCCGCCACGCTCGAAGCCGCACGCGGCGCCTTCGCCGAGCTGGCCGTCGGCTGAGCCTGTCAGGCGCGCGGCGCCATGGCGATCACGGCAATGGCCGCGATCGCCAACACGATGCCGACGCGATTCCATCGACTGGTGGGTTCGGAAAACACGATCACGCCCGTCAAGGTTCCCAGCACCACCACGCCGATGTTCATGGTGGCAAACACCACGGCGGGATTGTCCGGCAGCGCCTGATGGGCGCGCACATAGCAAATGATGTTGCCGAAATTGAGCGTGCCCAACAGCAAGCCGGCAACCAGATTGCGAACACTCAGTCGCGTGCGGCCACGCACCTGCCACCACACTTGCAGCGCCAGCATGCCGACAAAAGCCAAGGCGAAGCTCACGGTGAGGCTTGCTGCAAATGGCGTGCCTGCGCGAGCGATGAACTTCAGCGCCACATCCACCACGGCAAAACCAAGCCACACCGTCAACAAGCAGACGAGGGTGTAACGCGTGGCCGTGGTGTTCGTGGTCGGACGCGCGAGTATCGCGACGATCGCCACCAGACCCAAGCCCAATCCCAGCAGCTTCATCGCCCCGGCTGGCTCGGAAAACACGGTGAAGGCGACGATCAGGGACAACAGCAAGGACAGACGCTGCGCGATGTCGGTGCGTACGATGCCGGCCTGCCGCACCGCCATGGCCAGCACCAGGAAGAGGCTCGGAAGGATCACCGCCAAAGCCAACAACGCGAACCAAGGCGTGTGCGGCGGCTGCAGCCGCGCGAGTGGTGGATCGAGCAACCCAAGGCAGAGGCCGCCTGCGGCAAGGTAATTCCAGGTCACCGCCTGGGCGACATCGATGCGATGCCGCGGCATGAGTTTCAGCAGCACCGACACCAGCACGCTGAACAGCGCGGCCGTAAGAACGTAGCTCATGCCAATCTCAGCCTGATTGAACGGCCGATTGATCCAGCGCCAACATCAGCCACGCGCGGGCTTTGTGCCAGTCGCGATTGACGGTGCGGACGTGGACGTCGAGAAGATCGGCGGTTTCCTGCGGGCTGTAGCCTGCGAAATAGCGATAAAGCACCACCTGCGCCAGACGCGGATCGTGACGCTCGAGCTCGTCCAGAGCCGAGTCCACTTCCAGCAGCCGCGCCAATTCGGCCGCGTCCTCGAAGGGCTGTTCGTCCATCGCATGCTGCAACTCGCCCATGCGTTTGGCCTCGGTCAGGCGGCTGCGCGCATGATCGATCAGGATCTGCCGCATCGCCCGCGCCACCAGCGAAAAAAAGTGTTCCCGACCTTCCAGATTGGGATAGTCCGCACGCCGCAGTTTGAGATAAGCCTCATGCACCAAGGCCGTGGTGGACAGGGTTTCGCTGGCATCCATCCGCCGACGCTGTGCCCGCGCCAGACGCCGCAGGTCCTGATGCACCAGTGGCATCAGCACATCCATGGGGTTCTCCTCGCCGGAGGCCGCAAGAATGCGGGCAATCTGGTCCAGAGGATCGTCGTTGGAGTTGGTGGCAATCACGAAAATCGACTCACGCCTCGTGCGCAGCCCGGCGCCCGCCGGATCGGCTATTGTGCACGATCTGTCGTGGCACCGCTTCCGAGAGACAAGCGGGGCCATGGATCATCAGAGACGATTCCCCTGTGTACGGAGTGGTCGAGCAATCACGGCGGGCCGACTTGGCACGCGGAACAACAGCAGCATGGGCAGTGTGGCCAGGGTCATCCAGCTCATCAGCCAGAAATCGTTGAGGTAGGCGATGGCCGCGGCTTGGCGCGTGACTTCGGCGTTGAGGCCGGCCAAGCCGCCCGGGACGCCATTCAACACGGACAAGGGTGTGTGTCCGAAGGGCGTCAGGTTTGCGACGATTTCAGCATGGTTGATCTGGGTGTAACGCGCCACGAGCGCGAACATGATCGAAATGCCGATGCTCGAACCCAGGTTGCGCACCAGTGAGTAGATGCCGGCCGCTTCGGTTCGGGCGCGTGCGGGCAAGCTGGTGTAGGCCAAGGTGGAAATCGGCACGAACACCAGCCCGAGGCCGATGCCCTGCACGACACCGCTGTTGACGATCGGCCATACCGGCACGTCGGCAGTGAAACGCGACATCATCCAGAGCGAAACCGAGGTCAAGAGGATGCCGACCGCCACCGGCAGGCGTGGGTCGATCTGTCGGGCCATCAGGCGTCCGACCACCATCATCGACACGAGAGTACCGACGCCGCGCGGCATGAGCAGGAGGCCGACGCTGACCACGGGATAATCCATCAGGTGCTGGAGGTAAGGCGGCAAGAGCGACATGGTGGCGAACAGCACCACGCCGATCACGAACATGAAGAGTGAGGCCACGCCAAAGTTTCGGTCGCGCAGCAGGCCGATATCGACGAACGATTCCTGGCGTCCGCGCCAATGCACCCAATACAGATAAAAACCGAGCAGGGCCAGGCCCAGTTCGATGCCGATTTCGGTCGAATTGAACCAGTCCTTGTCGTTGCCACGGTCGAGCATCAACTGCAATGCGGCAATGCCCACGGCGAGAAACAGGAAGCCGCTCCAGTCGAATCGGCTGGGACGGGTACGATCCGAGGACATGCTGGCCGCGGTGCCGAGAAAGGCCAGGATGCCAACCGGCACGTTGATCAGGAATACCCAGTGCCAACTGTAGTTTTCCGTCAGCCAGCCACCCAGCGGTGGGCCCAGGATCGGCCCGACCATGATGCCCATGCCCCACAGAGCCATGGCCGAACCGTGCCGCTCGGGCGGAAAGGCGTCGAGCAGGGCTGCTTGCGATACCGGCGCGAGCGCGGCGCCGAACAGGCCTTGCAAGACACGGAACAGCACCATTTGCTCGATCGACGTCGCCATGCCGCACAGCACCGAGGCGACGGTAAAGCCCGCGATGGCGATCAGCATCAGGCGCTTGCGCCCCAGTCGCGCCGACAGCCAGCCCGTGGCCGGTGTCGCAACTGCGGCCGCCACGATGTAGGACGTCAGCACCCATGCGACCTGATCCTGCGTGGCGGCCAGCGAGCCTTGCATGTGCGGCAGGGCGACGTTGGCAATCGTGGTGTCGATCACCTGGATCAAGGTCGCCAGCATGATCGAGACCACCAGCAGCGCATTGTTGCCGTGCGGATGGGTGGATGCGGCGCTCATCTCGCCGGTGCGACTCAGTGGCCGGCCAGCGCGTGTGCCGGTGGTTCCTCGCGACCGAACCAGCGGCCCCACAGTGAGTTCTGTGCGCCGGTGTCGATTTCGACTTCCGCGCTCATGCCCACGCGGGGTTGCAGTTCGGCCGGTTCATCCAGCATCAACTCCAATCGCACCGGAATGCGCTGTACGACCTTGACCCAGTTGCCGGTGGCGTTTTGTGCCGGAAGGATCGAGAACGCAGCCCCGGTGGCCGGGCTGATCGAGGCCACGCGCGCCTTGAATTCGTGGTCCGGCCAGGTATCCAGCCGCACCGTGGCCGATTGGCCCGGGGCGACATGGGTGAGGTCGGTTTCCTTGAAGTTGGCATCCACCCAGACGCGCGTGGAAACCAGCGGCATCGTGGCTTGGCCGACCTGCAGGTAATCACCCGGCTGCAGGCGGGTTTTGCCGATCACGCCGTCCATCGGTGCCCGCACCGTGGTGTGGGCCAGGTCGAGCTCGGCCTTGTCCAGTTGCGCCTTCACCGCCAGATAGCCGGCCAGTTGCTCGGCCGGCGCGTCGACATCGCCACCCAACTCGGTGCGGGTCTTGGCCACCGTGGCGGCATCGTGGTCGCGGTTGCCACGCGCAACGGCCACCGCGTTGATCGCGTCATCCAATGCCTGTTGCGCGACCAATCCGCGCTTGCGCAGGTCGCGCACGCGCTCCAGTTGCGCCTGATCGCGAGCCAGCGTGGATTCGCTGCCGGCCAGATCAGCCAGAGCCGCGCGATAACCGTCCTTGCTGGAGCCCAGATACTGCGCCACGGCCTGGGCTTGGGCGCGCAGGGCGTCGACCGACAGTTGCAAGGGTTGCGGGTCGATCCGAAACAGAAGATCGCCTTGCTGCACGGACTGGTTTTCACGCACCGCCACCTCGATGATTCGCCCGGCCACTTGTGGCGCCATCGTCACCATGTCGGCGTCGACATAGGCATTGTCGGTGGAGACATAGCGCCCCGAGGTGAGATAGAACCCAGCGGCCACCAGCACGGCCAGCAGGGGGCCTGCGACGCGAAGCACGCCTTGGCCACGCTTCTTGGGAATCGCGGAGTCGGCAACGCGAGCCGCCTTGGGTGCGGCATCCTGAATATCGCTCATGTCATTTGGCCTTGGGTTCGGCACTATCCAGTGCGTTGAGATTGTTCTTGATGCGATCGAGCACGGCTATCGTGGTCGTGATGTCGGCCGCGGCGATGCCGGCGAGAATTTCGCGGCGCAACACGTCGGCGATCGCCTCCATTTCATCGGCCACGCCGTGTGCCTTGCGTGTCAGGTGCAAGCGCCAGCAACGTCGATCCTGCGGATCGGCCTTGCGTTCGACAAACCCCGCTTGCTGCAAGCGATCGATCAGGCGACCCAAGGCGATGGGTTCCAGTTCGATGCGCTCGGCCAGTTCGGCTTGGGTCTGACCTTCCTGATGCGCCAGGGTTTTGATGGCGCGCCACTGCGCCCGGGTCAGGCCGAGGCGGCTGGCGCGTCGGTCGAACTGGGTACGCATGAGGCGCGTGACATCGTTGAGGAGGTATCCGATGCCAACTGGGCGCGAAGCTGCCTTGTTAGTCATGGACAAGGATAATATCGCCATGACAGGTATTTCGTACACCACCACACGCAGAGCGGCGTGGGGTGATTCAGCGTCGGTGATCCTGTGCCGGCTTGTGTGCCTGCCGGCAATCTTGGGCAGCTATTGGCGAGACTGGGGAATGTCTGGGCAAGGCCGTCATGCTCGCGAAGGCGGGCATCCAGTGACTTCACGTCATTGAAATCAAAGGCATGGATTGCTTCGCTTCGCTCGCAATGACAGCGTTCGGACTTGTTCCGATATTCCTTGGGCAACCACGGCCTTGCTGAAACGCATCGTCCTGTCGACACAGCCCGCGCTCGGCGCGGTGTGTCGGTTCCCTCAGAGCGACAGGTGCTCGATCGCGGCCACGCTCAAGAAGCGGCTGGCGATGCGTTGCAGCAAGGCCAGTCGGTTGGCGCGCAGGCGTGGATCTTCGGCCATCACCATCACCTGGTCGAAGAAGGCATCGACCGGCGCGCGCAGTTGCGCCAAGGCCTGCAACACGGCGATGTAATCGTGCTGTTGCCAAGCGGAGGCGTTGCCTGCCTCGATGGCACTCAGGGCTTGGGCCAATTCACGTTCCGCCGGTTCGACCAAGGCTGCCGCGTCAACGGTGTCGGGCAATTCGCCCTCCACTTTGCGCAAGATGTTGCCGATGCGCTTGTTGGCGGCTGCCAGAGCCTCGGCTTCCGGTCGCAGGGCAAACTGACGCACGGCTTCGATGCGACGGTCGAAGTCCGCCAGTGACTTGGGCTTGACCGCCGCCACCGCATTGAACTGCGTGGTGGTGATGCCTTGCTCGGCGTAGTAGCTGCGCAGGCGTTCGACGATGAATTCGTAGAGTTCCAGCCCGATCGCGGTGCCGGCCACGCTGTCGGCCGGTGCCATGGCCAGAACGCCCGCGCCGTGGCGCGAAACATCCTGATGCACCGCCTCGACGGCGGCATCGAGCAAGCTCGGCAGGTCGAGGTCGAGCTTGGCTTCGATCAAGGTGCGCGCCAAGCCCAGGGCCGCGCGACGCAAAGCAAAGGGATCCTTGTTGCCGGTGGGTTTGAGATTCACGCTGAAACCGCCGGCAAGCGTGTCGATGCGCTCGGCAATAGCCAACACGCGCCCCAAGGGTGATGCAGCAATGGCATCGGCGGAAAAGCGCGGCTGCCAAGCTTCATCGATGGCCGTGGCGAGTTCGGCGGGCAAGCCGGCGGCCTTGGCGTAGTGACGGCCGGCAATGCCTTGCAACTCCGGAAACTCATTGACCATAAGCGATTGCAGGTCGTTCTTGGAAAGTTCCGCGGCGCGACGTGCGAGCGCCGGTTCTACGCCCAAAGGCACGGCGATGGTCTGCGCCAATCCCGCCACGCGCATGACCTTGTCGGCGATGCTGCCCAAGCGCGCCTGGTAGGTCACCTGCGACAGGCCCGTGCCCATGGCCACCAAGCCCTGCTTCAAGTCTTCGTCGAAGAAGAATCGCGCATCGGCAAAACGGGGCCGAATCACGCGCTCGTAGCCGGCGCGCACCTTGCTCACATCGCGCGATTCGATATTGGCGATGCCGATGAAATGCTCGGTGAGCGCGCCCTTGGCATCGAGTACCGGAAAGAATTTCTGGTTGATCTCCATGGTTTCGATCAGGGCTTCCTGTGGCACCGCAAGGAAGTTGCGCTCGAAACTGCACAGCACCGGCGCGGGGAACTCCACCAGCGCCGTGACCTGCGCCAGATTGTCCTCGCTGATGCGGGCGTGTCCGCCCACCGACGCTGCGGTTTCTGTGACCAGCGAACGGATCTGTTCGCGCCGCTGCGCTGGATCGACGATGACGCGGGCTTGGGCCAGCGCCGACACGTAATCCTGCGGCTGGGCGATCGACACCGCCTGAGGATGATGGAAGCGATGCCCGCGGCTCTCGCGTCCGGCGCGGATGCCGAACACGTCCGCCTCGATCACGGCATCACCCAGCAACAGCACCAGCCAGTGCACGGGGCGTGCAAAGGCAAACGCGTGAGCACCCCAGCGCATCGGCTTGGGGATCGGCATGGCGGCGATGGCCTCATCGAGAATCGCGGGCAAAAGCGCCGCCGTGCTGGCACCCGGCGTCACAGCGCGATGCACGAAGCGTTCGCCCTTGGCGTCACTGCTGCGCGCCAGCGCCGTCCACTCGACGCCATTCTTGGCCGCGAAGCCCAACAGCGCGCGTGTCGCTTGTCCCTCGGCATCGAGCGCGACGTTGGTATAGGGCCCTAGCACTTCGGATTGCTGCTCGGGTTGTTCACTGGCCACGCCCGGCAGCAGCACCGCCAGTCGGCGCGGGGTGTAGAGCGGCGTCGCATCACCTCGTTCAAAGGGAATGCCACGCTTCTCCAGCCCGGCGATCACACCATCGAAGAAGGCTTGTGCCAGACCCGGAAGGGCCTTGACCGGCAATTCCTCGGTGCCCAGTTCGATCAACAAAGGCTGCAGGTTCATGCCGCGGCCTCCGTCTGCTTGGGGCCCGGGAAGCCGAGTTTCTCGCGTTGTTCGTAATAGGCCTGGGCCACGGACTGCGCCAACTTGCGCACGCGCAGGATGTAGCGCTGACGTTCGGTCACGGAAATGGCGCGGCGTGCATCCAAAAGATTGAAGCTGTGGCTGGCCTTGCAGACCTGATCGTAGGCCGGCAGCGGCAGACCCAGTTCCACCAGCTTGAAGGCTTCGGCCTCGTGTGCATCGAAACGCTTGAACAGTTCTTCGACGTTGGCGTGCTCAAAGTTGTAGGCGCTTTGCTCGCGCTCGTTCTGCAAGAACACATCGCCGTAGGTCACCGCGCCCTGCGGCCCGACCGTCCAGATCAAGTCATACACGTTGTCGCACTCTTGCAGGTACATGCAGAGGCGCTCCAAACCGTAGGTGATTTCGCCCAGCACCGGCCTGCACTCCAGACCGCCGGCCTGCTGGAAATACGTGAACTGAGTGACTTCCATGCCGTTGAGCCAGACCTCCCAGCCCAAGCCCCAGGCGCCCAACGTGGGCGACTCCCAGTTGTCCTCGACCAGTCGCAGATCGTGCACCAAAGGATCGATGCCCAGCGCCTTCAAGGAATCGAAATACAGCTCGACGATGTTGTCGGGATTGGGCTTCATCACCACCTGATACTGGTAGTAATGCTGCAGACGATTGGGATTTTCGCCGTAGCGACCATCGGTGGGACGACGCGAGGGTTGCACGTAGGCCGCATTCCACGGCTCGGGGCCGAGCGCCCGCAGGAAGGTCGCCGGATGAAAAGTGCCCGCACCCACTTCCAGATCAAGCGGCTGGATCAGCACGCAACCTTGCTTGGCCCAATACTCATTGAGCGACTGAATCAACTGCTGGAACGTAGGCCCGGTCATCGACGCACACACATCAGGGTGAAACGCTCGATTATACGGGCATCGCCCGATATCACGGGCATGCTTGGGTGGTGGCGATTCCTCTGGTGCCTTTGGCAGGGGTGTGGCAGGCGGCTAGGTTCTACACTCCGCGTTCGACTTGAAATGGATGGACGCAATGACGATTCGAGGCTTGGCACTGGGAGCGGCACTACTGGCGGGCGTGGGCGCAGCATCGGCGTCTGAGCCATTGAGCTTGGAACAGATCATGGCCGCGCCGGAATGGATCGGTACTCCGGTTGAATCGGCGTGGTGGAGCCTCGATGGCACCCAGGTCTACTTCAACCAGAAACGCAGCGATGGTCCGGTTCGCGACCTGATGGCGATTTCTCTGGCCGATGGTCGCATCCGGCGCGTGGACGATGCGGCGCGCAGCGCCTTGGACGCACCGGCACCGGTCTACGATGCCGCGCATCGTCGCGCCGTGTTCGTGCGCAATGACGATCTCTTTCTGCGGGATCTGGGCAGCCAGCGCTTGACCGCGCTGACGCGCACCGGCGATGTGGCTGGAAACCCGCAGTTTTCCGCCGATGGCCGTAGCGTGCAATTCCAGCGTGGGGCGGATTGGTACGCGGTGGACCTCTCCAGCGGGCTGATCAAAACCCTGGCCCAACTCAAGGCCGCCAAGGACCCGAACGCTGCGCCCAAGGCCGATACCCTGCGCGCGCTTCAACTGGAATTGATCCACACCCTGGCGCAGCGCCGCGCCGACAAAGATGCCCTGCGCGCTCGCGATGAGGCCCTGCGAAAAACGGATCCCAGCCGCGCTGCCGCGCCGATCTATCTGGGTGACGACATCAGCCTGGTGCAATCGGCCCTGAGCCCGGATGGACGTTGGTTGCTGGCCGTGACGCAAAGCAAGGACGACAACCCGGGCCAGGCCGGCAAGATGCCGGTGTACGTCACCGAATCCGGTTACGAAGAAGTCGAAGACGTGCGCACGCGGGTGGGGCGCAATCCACCGGCGGGACAGAAACTCGTGCGCATCGACCTCGCCACCGGCAACACCAGCGCGGTGGCGCTGGATGCCCTGGCCGGCATCGCCATCGATCCCTTGGCCGAGTTGCGCAAAGCCGCCGGTAAGGACACTTTGGACGGCGAGCGACCGGTGCGCATCGATGCCATCAAGTTCAGTGCCGATGGCCAGCGCGCCGCTGTGCTGCTGCGTGCAGTCGACAACAAGGATCGCTGGATCGCAGGGCTGGATGCGTCCAACACGACGCTCACACCGATGCATCGGCTCACCGACCCGGCTTGGATCAACTGGAACTTCAACGACTTCGGCTGGCTGCCCGACAACCGCACGCTGTGGCTTTTGTCCGAAGAAAGCGGCTATTCGCAGCTCTACACCGTCAATGCGCGCGGCAAGCTCAAAGCACTCACCCAAGGCCAGTGGGAAGCCTCGCAGCCGCAGGTATCGGCCGATGGCAAGCGTTTCTACCTCCTCTGCAACCGCGCCTGGCCGGGTGATTACGAAGTGTGTGCCCAAGAGTTGAACGGCGGGAAGGTGCGCGAAGTCACCGCGCTGGATGGCGTGGAGAGTTTCAGCCTGTCGCCCGACGGCGCCTCTCTTCTGGTGAGCTATTCGCACAGCTACCTGCCCACACAACTGGCACTGGTGCCGACTCAGGCCGGAACCCCACGCCTCTTGACCGATACCCGCAGCGCGGCCTTCAAGGCCATCGACTGGATCGAACCTCGCATTGAGCAGGTGCCATCGACGCACACCAAGGCGCCGATCTGGTCGAAGTTCTATGCGCCCAAAACCTTGGAGCCGGGCAAGAAATATCCCATCGTGCTGTTCGTCCATGGCGCCGGCTACACCCAGAACACCCACGCCCGCTACCCGTACTACTTCCGCGAGCAGATGTTCCACAACCTTTTGGTGCAGCAGGGCTACCTCGTGCTCGACATGGACTACCGCGCCTCCGAAGGCTATGGCCGCGACTGGCGCACCGCCATCTATCGCCACATGGGCGAGCCGGAATTGCAGGACCTGATCGATGGCATCGACTGGCTGGTCGCCCAGCATCAGGGTGATGGCGAGCGCGTCGGCGTGTACGGTGGCTCCTACGGCGGCTTCATGAGCCTGATGGCGATGTTCAAAGCGCCCGATCGCTTCCTTGCCGGCGCCGCCCTGCGCCCGGTCACCGACTGGACCCAATACAACCACGAATACACCTCCAACATCCTCAACACCCCCGAGCTGGACCCAGAGGCCTATCGCCAAAGCTCTCCGATCTTTTTTGCCGACGGCCTCAAAGGCAATCTGCTGATCGCCCACGGCATGATGGACGACAACGTCTTCTTCCAAGATTCCGTGCGCTTGGCGCAACGCCTGATCGAGCTCAAGAAAGAGAATTGGGAACTGGCCAGCTATCCACTGGAGCGCCATGGATTCGTCGAAGCCGATGCTTGGCTGGATGAATACCGGCGTATCTTCAAACTGTTCCAGCGCAGCTTGAAGCCAGGTCACTGAGGCGCGGCAGGTATCGAATCGAGCATCGGATGAAGCAGGATGACACACGGCTGCAATCGCGCCTCGTGGATGCTGGTCCAGTGTGGCGTGGCATGCAAGCGGCATTGATTTCCCAAAATTTTGCTGGATCGCTTCGATGAGAGCACACGGCACGTTGACGAAATGGAATGACGATCGCGGCTTCGGCTTCATCACGCCGGCCGCGCACGGTGACGAGATTTTTGTTCACATCTCGGCGTTTCCAAAGCACGCTGGCCGTCCGCAGATCAACGAGCTCCTCTCGTACGAAACCGAAGTCGGCCCCGAGGGGAAAATGCGTGCTGTGCGCATCATGCGACCTGGGCAAGACGCGGCAAGAACGCGATCGCGTTCGAACGAGCGGAGAGAACACGGCGCGGGATTTCTTGCTTCGGCGTTGATGATGCTTGCCGTCATCGTCATCGGTGTGGCTGCCTACAAGCATTTCGGAATCGCCACGCCGGTGCTTACCAACAGCAGCCCCACGACGAACTCGCGTATCGCTGCGCCTGCCGCCACCTTTGCGCCAGCCTCGCCAGCCGCCACGTTGTCATCGCCAACCACATCTTTCCGCTGCGATGGGCGCACTCGGTGCGGGCAGATGACCTCGTGTGCCGAGGCCAAGTATTTCTTGCAACACTGCCCAGGCACCGAAATGGATGGAGACGGCGACGGCGTACCGTGTGAGCAGCAATGGTGCGCTTGGCCGTAAAGCGGCCAAGTGCGTGTGTGCCGCGCAGCGGAACGACGTGACTTCTCAGCCCAATCTCGAACCGTGCCTGCTCAGCGCAGCGCAGCGTTGATCTTGTCCAGCACCGCGGTTCCGGGGCAGAGCGCGGCTTCGTCGAGGTGATTGAGCGGCACGGTGCTGGTTTTGAGCTGGGCGTGAAGATCGGGCGCCTGCGGATCGACGTACAACAGGCCGGTGACGATTTCACCACGCGCCTGATGGGCTTGCAGGTAGTTCATCGCCACCACGCGATCGGAATTGTCGTAGTCGTCCGGCACCTTGTGCAGGCGCAGGATGCTGCCATCGTGCTGTTCCACCTCGCGCACCGTGCCGGCGGGATAGTCCACCGTGATTTCCTCGCGACCGGAGATGAAATCCATACGGCAAAGGGCTTGGTTGTGGTCGCGGATGTAGTCGTAACTCTTGGTGCTGCCGGGGTGGTTGTTGAAGGTGACGCAGGGGCTGAGGACATCGAGGAAGGCCGCGCCCTTGTGCCGCATCGCGGCTTTCAGCAGGGGCACCAGTTGCGCCTTGTCGCCCGAGAAGCTGCGCGCCACGAAACTCGCGCCCAGTTGCAGGGCCATGCCCACCATGTCAACCGGCGCATCGGTATTGATCGCACCCTTCTTGGAGCGGCTGCCTTGGTCGGCGGTGGCCGAGAACTGACCTTTGGTGAGTCCGTACACGCCGTTGTTTTCGACGATGTAGACCATGTTCACGCCGCGCCGCATGGCGTGGACGAATTGGCCGATGCCGATCGAGGCCGAATCACCATCGCCGGAAACGCCCAGATACAGCAGCTCGTGGTTGGCGAGGTTGGCGCCGGTCAGCACCGAGGGCATGCGGCCATGCACGGTATTGAAGCCGTGCGAGGCCGAGAGGAAATAGGTCGGGGTCTTGGAGCTGCAGCCGATGCCGGAAAGCTTGGCCACGCGATGCGGCTGGATATCCAGTTCCCAGCAGGCCTGAATGATGGCCGCGGAAATCGAATCATGTCCGCAGCCGGCGCACAGGGTCGAGATCGCGCCCTCGTAGTCGCGGCGGGTGAAGCCGACCGCATTGCGCTGCAGCGAGGGGTGGTGGATCTTGGGTTTGGCAAGGTAGGTCATGGGGCAAGGCCGCCGTGGTGGGCTGCAACAATGGGTGTTCGACGCGAACTCATGCGAACGCCGCGTTTCGATCGGAGGCCACCGCCGTGGGCGTACCCAATCGTTCGACGATGGCGCGGGCGATGAAGCGTGCCGTGATGGGGGTGCCGTCGTAGTGCAGCACGGCTACCAATCGCGCCGGGTCGATCTCGAACTGCTCGATCAAAAGCCCACGCAACTGCGCATCACGATTTTGCTCGACCACGAACACGCGCTCGTGCGCCTCGATGAAGGCCTGCACCGAATCGGCAAAGGGGTAGGCGCGAACCCGCAGCGCATCCAGCGCCACGCCGTCGGCGGCCAGTCGCGCCAGAGCTTCGTGCATCGCCGGCGCGGTGGAGCCGTAGTGGATCACCCCGAAGCGTGCCGGCTTCGCGGCGCCTTGCAGGATCGGTTGCGGCGCCAAGGCACGCGCGGTCACGAACTTGCGTTCCAGCCGCTGCATGTTCTCGATGTAATCCTCGCCGCGTTCGGAATACTTGGCGTCGGCATTCTTGCTGGTGCCGCGGGTGAAGAAACTGCCGCGCGTGGGGTGGGTTCCGGGATAGGTGCGGAAGGCAATGCCATCGCCATCGACATCGCGGTAGCGGCCGAAGGGAACGCCGGCTTCGAGCTGTTCGGCGTTGAGCACCTTGCCGCGATCAAAACGCCGGTTTTCATCCCATTCGAAGGGCGTACACAGGCGCTGGTTCATGCCGATGTCCAGATCGCTCATCAGGAACACCGGGGTTTGCAGGCGGTCGGCCAGATCAAGGGCATCGGCCGAGAACTGGAAACACTCGTGCGGGTCTTCGGGAAACAGCAGCACGTGCCGGGTATCGCCGTGCGAAGCGTGGGCGCAAAACGCCACGTCCGATTGCTGGGTGCGGGTCGGCATGCCGGTCGAGGGGCCGCCGCGCTGGATGTTCACCAAGGTCATTGGGATCTCAGCGAAGTAGCCCAGGCCGATGATCTCGTTCATCAGGGAAATGCCCGGCCCCGAGGTGGCCGTGAAGGCGCGTGCGCCGTTCCAGCCAGCGCCCATCACCATGCCGATCGAGGCGATTTCATCCTCGGCCTGCACGATGGCGTAGCGGCGCTCGCCGGTTTGCGCATCGGTGCGGTACTTGGCGCAGTAGCTGGCAAAGGCCTCGGCCACCGACGAGGATGGCGTGATCGGATACCAGGCGCAGACCGTGGCGCCGCCATAAACGAGGCCGAGCGCAGTGGCGGAATTGCCGTCGACGAAGATGCGATTGCCCACCGCGTCACGCCGTTCGATCTGCAATCCAATCGGTGCCAGATGGTCGAGCGCGTAGCCGCGCCCCAGATCCAGCGCCTGCACATTGGGTTCGAGCAGCTTGGGTTTGGTTTTGTACTGCGCCGCGATCAAGTCGATAATCACCTCGCGCTCGATCCCGAGCAACACCGAGAGCGCGCCCAGATACATGATGTTCTTGAACAGTTGGCGCTGGCGCGGGTCGTCCCAATGCTGATTGGCCAAGTGCGTCAGCGGCACTCCGATCACCACGATGTCCTCGCGGAATTTCGACTTCGGCATCGGTTTGCTGCTGTCGTAGAACAGATAGCCACCGGCGGGCAGTCCCGCCACGTCGGCGTCCCAGGTCTGCGGGTTCATCGCCACCAAGAGGTCGTAGCCACCGCGCCGTCCGAGCCAGCCGGCTTCGGTCACCCGCACTTCGTACCAGGTCGGCAGGCCCTGGATATTGGAGGGGAAGATGTTGCGCGGGCTGACCGGCACGCCCATGCGCAGGATGCACTTGGCAAACAACTCGTTGGCCGAAGCCGAGCCCGAGCCGTTGACGTTGGCGAACTTGACGACGAAATCGTTGACTGCGGCGATCGGCTTCACACACTCACCTTGACGGCTTGGGATGACCACACCCATCACCGCTTTGGCCGGCGTGGGATTGGGCGTAGAGGAAACGCTGCATGTCCCAGGCGCCGGTGGGGCATCGTTCGGCGCACAGGCTGCAGTGCAGGCACACGTCTTCGTCCTTGACCATCACCCGTTTGGTCTTGACCGGCGCCGAGACGTACAGCGACTGATCGAGGTTTTCCGCCGGCGCCGAGAGTCGCGTGCGCAGCTCGGCCTCCTCGCCGTTGGCGGTGAAGGTGATCGCATCCACGGGACAGATGTCCACGCAGGCATCGCACTCGATGCAGATGTCCTTGTCGAACACCGTTTCCACATCACAGTTGAGGCAGCGCTGAGCCTCCTTCCACGCCGCCTCCAGATCGAAACCGAGCTCGACTTCCTGCGCCATGCTCGCCAGGGTTTTCTCCTTCGGCGCCCAGGGCACGACCCGACGTTGATCATTGGAAATCTCGTTGTCGTAACTCCACTCGTGGATGCCCATCTTCTGCGACACGAGGTTGGTCAGCGGCGGCGGCCGATCCTGCACGTCCACGCCTTGCAGGAGGTTGTGAATCGAGATCGCAGCCATGTGGCCGTGCTGCACCGACCAGATGATGTTCTTCGGGCCGAAAGCTGCATCACCGCCGAAGAACACCTTGGGCAAGGTGGACTGGAAGGCGACTTCATCCAGCTTCGGCAGACCCCAACGATCAAACTCGATGCCGATGTCGCGCTCGATCCACGGAAAGGCATTTTCCTGCCCGACCGCAACCAGCACTTCATCGCATTCGATCAGACGATCCGGCTCGCCGGTGGGCAAGAGTTGACGCTTGCCGGCGGCGTCGTACTCGGCCCGCATCGGCGTGAACAGCATGCCGGTAAGCGCGCCGCCTTCGTGCACGAAGGCCGTGGGATTGAGCCAGTTGAGGATCGCCACGCCTTCGTGTTCGGCGTCTTCCTTTTCCCAAGGACTGGCCTTCATTTCCTCGTAGCCCGAGCGCACGATGACTTTCACTTCATTGCCGCCCAGACGTCGTGCGCTGCGGCAGCAGTCCATCGCGGTGTTGCCACCGCCCAGCACCAGCACGCGCTTGCCCACCGCGGTGACGTGCCCGAAATACACGTTCGCCAGCCAGTCCAGGCCAAGGTGGATGTTCGCCGCGGCCTCGTCGCGACCGGGGATGCGCAGGTCGCGCCCGCGCGGCGCGCCGCTGCCGACGAACACCGCGTCGTACCCTTCGGCCAGCAGCGCGCGCATCGATTCGATCCGGCGACCGGCAACCAACTCCACGCCGAGGTCGAGGATGTAGCCGCATTCCTCGTCGATCACCTGCTCCGGCAGGCGGAAACGCGGCACCTGGGTGCGCATGAAGCCGCCGGCCTTGGGATCGGCCTCGAACAGGGTGACCTGGTAGCCCAGCGGGGCCAGGTCGCGGGCGACGGTCAACGACGACGGCCCGGCGCCGACACACGCCACCCG
>CAUJJS010000047.1 GCA_963205415.1 Pseudomonadota bacterium | reverse complement strand
GGCGGCGACGTTGACCGTCGTCGTCTGTGCCTGGGCCGTCGCATTCAGCAGCAGGCCGGTTGCCAGAGCGGCTGAGAGTTTGAGAAAGGTATTGCGTTGCATGCTTGTCTCCAGGTGGTGGTTGTGAAGGAAAAACAGGACCGCGACTCGTTGTGGTGGGCGGGTTCAGTGGTGAAACGGCCAGAGCCGGTAGTTGGCTTTCAGGATGTTCCAGCGGTGCATCAGGCCTTTCGGTTCAAGCAGGAGGAACAGCGTGATGATGAGGCCGAGAAAGACATTCGCGCTGGCGAAGACCAAGTCGCTGCTCAGGCTCGGGATGCGCTCGACCAGATCGGGCCCGAGACTGGTGATGCTCTCCTGTACGCCACGGATGACCACGGTGCCGATCAGGGCCCCGACGATCGAGCCCAACCCGCCGACGATCACCATGGCAATGAACCAGATCGAGTTGAACAGCGTGAACTGGTCAACCGAGACGAAGCGCACCTGGTAGGCCCACAGGGCACCGCCGATGCCGGCGTAAAAAGCGCCCAGCACAAAGGCGCGCGACTTGGCCCCGGCCACGTCAATGCCCATCATGCCGGCGGCCACATCGTCGTCGCGAACGGCGACGAAGGCGCGCCCGTGGCGGCTGCGCAGGATGCCGAAAGCGCCGAATACCATCACCATGGTGACGACAAGAAACAGGTAGTACAGTGAGCGGTCGGTGTTGAACAAAAATGTACCCAACCGGGCCGGCTCCAGGCTGAAGCCATTGACACCGCCGAGCCAGGTTGAGGGCAAATTCAACACCATGAAGTGGAAGATAAACTGGGCCGCGATGGTCGACAACGCAAGGTAAAAGCCCTTGATGCGTACCGCCGTCAGGCCGAACAGCCAGCCGGCCAGCGCCGCTACCAGGCCCCCTACCGGCACTGCCACCCAGAACGGCAGCCCGGTCTTGACCTCGATCACACAGGCGGCGTAGGCACCGACCCCCATGAAGGCGGCCTGGCCCAGGTTGATCTGTCCGGCGTAGCCGGTAGTGATCTGCAGGCCGACCACCACGATGGATGTGACCAGCATCAGGTTAGCTACCGCTACCAGGCGCGCCGAAGCGAACCAGGGGTAGAGCAGCAGAATGCCGATGAACAGGGCCAGCGTGACCCACTGGGCACGCGTGCGGATCAGCGCGCGGTCGCGCGCATAACTGGTGGAAAAAATGCCGGAGGGATCCATGGGTCAGACTCTTTCAATGCGTTTCCAGCCGAACATGCCGGTCGGACGGACCACCAGCATCACCAGCATGAAAATATAGGGGACGACGGCGGCGGCGCTGCCGCCGATCAACGGGTCGATGTAGGCGGCGGTCAGCCCCTGCACGACCCCGACGATGATGCCCGCCAGCAGCAAGCCGCCGACGGATTCGAGCCCGGCCAGCAGCGCCACCGGCAGGGCGGCGAAGCCGATCTCGGAGGACAGAAAAGTCAGCGTCTTGCCGCTCAGGTAGACCATCGCGGTGATCACCGACAGCACGCCGCCCAGCGCCCATGCGAAGGCGATGGAGCGACGCACGCTGATGCCCATGGCCAGCGCGATTTGGTGGTCTTCGGCCACCGCCGACATCGCCAGCCCAGTGCGGCTGCGGTTGAAAAACCAGTGCAGCGCCACGGCCGCCAGCACCGCGATGAGGCCACCAAAAGCGAGCGAACGCGGGATGATCATCTCACCCAGGATGATGGGCGTGAGGGGGAAGATGGCAGGGAACTGACGCTCCTGCGGGCCCCAGATCACCAGCACCAGGCCGCGCATCAGGACCAGCAGCCCGATGGTGACCATGATCATCGAGAACACCGATTCGCCAATCAGGCGCCTGAACAGCAGGCGTTCGATCACCAGCCCGATCAGCACAGAAATGCCCAGTGCGATGGGGATGCCCAGCGCCGGATGCATGCCGCGCGACTGGATTGCCCACCAGAGCAGGAAGGCGCCCAGCACGATCATCTCGCCGATCGCCATGTTGAACACCTTGCTGGCGCGGTAGATGACGACGAAGCCCATGGCCGCCAGCGAATACAGCAGGCCGAGCAGCGCGCCGTTGATGGTGTAGTTGATGAATTCGATGATCATGATGTGTGGGTTCCTTCGATGTCGGTGGCGACGACGGTCGCTCGCAACACGCCTTGTCTGCCGTCCTGGTAGGTCACTGCGATTTCGCAGGCGATGTCGGTGGCACCCGCGTAGAGGCCGTCGATGAGTGCCCGGTAGCGCACCTCAAGAAACTCCCGGCGCAGCTTGCGCGTGCGCGTGAGTTCGCCTTCGTCGGGGTCGAGTTCCTTCGGAAAATTGGCGAAGCGCACCACCCGCGAGCCTTCGGGCAGCAGTTTGTTGATGCGGTGGATTTCGCCCTGCACCAGTTGCCGCACCTCGGGCCGCTGCGACAGGTCGGTGAAGGTGGAGAACGCGATGCGCCGTTCCTCGGCCCAGCGGCTGGTCACTGCCATGTCGATGTTGATCAGCGCGCCAACCCAGGGCCGGGTGGCGTCGCCCAGCACCATCACATCCTTGATGAAGGGTGAAAAGCGCAGCCGCGTCTCGATGAACTGCGGGGGATACAGGTGGCCGCTTGCGAGTTTGACCAAGTGTTCGAGTCGATCCAGGTACACCAGTTCTCCGCGCTCGGTCTTGCGCACGGCGTCGCCGCTGACATACCAGCCGTCGCGCTCAAGGGCCGCGGTCTTGTCGGGATTGCGCCAGTAGCCGAGAAAGCCGGTGCCGCCGCGCAGTAGCAGCTCGCCGTTGTTCTCGATGCGCGATTCCAGCGGCGCGCCGAAGGCAGGGTCCACATCCGGCAGCGTGCCCACGGTTTCGAGGTCGTAGTGATCGCCACGGTGGCAGGCAATGAAGCCAAACTCCGAGCAGCCATAAACATTGCGCAAGGGGACGCCCATGGCGTGGAATAAACGAAACACGTCAGGCGCCATGGCGGTGCCACCAGAGACGGCGATACTGCAGTGAATAAAGCCGAACTGGTCGCGCAAAGGATGGAGCACCAGGACTTCCGCCAGTGGCAAGAGCAGCCGCGACAACGTGGGTGCCTTTCCTCCCTCGAGCCGTGCCACATGCACGGCGTGGCCGACGCGGATGCCCCAGCGGTAGACGACGCGCGCCAGCCAGCTCGCGGCGAGCATGCGCGCCTCGATGGTGGAAGCGATGTTCTCCCACTGTCGCGGACCGAAGAATATGATGTTCGGCGCGAGTTCGCGCAGATCAGACAGCACTTGGTCGGGAGTTTCCGAAAAGTTGACCACCAGCGGCAAGGTTAGCCCGAGTGTCACGCCCAGCAGTTGCTCGGTGCCCCAGGCCAGCGGGATGTAGGACAAGTATTCCATGCCGGCTTGCAACCGGCACGTACTCTTCAGGCGCAGTGCGTTGTCTATCAACCAGCGGTAACTGATCATCACACCCTTGGGCTTGCTGGTGGTGCCGGAGGTGTAGGTGAGCAGCGCCAGATCGTCCGCCTGGCCGGCGTTGACTTCGCGTTCGAAGCGCTGCGGGTGCCGCTCATGCTGGCGACGCCCTTCAGCCATCAAGGCATCGAAGGACTCCAGCAGCGGATGCTGGTACGACCACATGCCCGAGTTGTCCCAGAAGGCTATGCCCCGGATGTCGGGCAGGCGATCCAGCAGCGTGAGCGCCTTGTCGACCTGCTCCTGGTCCTGCGCGAAGATGAAACGGGCTTGTGAGTCCTCGCACAGGTAATGCAGTTCGTCCACCGTGGCATCAGGGTAGACCGACACGACTTTGGCGCCCAGTGACTGGGCCGCAAACAGCGCCCAGTAATGCTCGGGCTCGTTCTCGCCGATCACGACCACGGTTTCGCCGCGCTGCAGGCCCTGCTCCGCGGCGCCAAGCGCAATGCTGCGCGTGCGGTCAAACACATCGGCCCACGAATAGCAGCGCCACACGCCTTTGCGCTTGACGCGCTGCGCCAGCCGATGTGGAAATTCCTGGGCGCGGGCGAGCAGCTTCTGGGGCAGGGTCGGTACGGATGCCGGGGTGGGGTGGGCCGCGTTCATGCCCCAGCTCCCAGGTAGGCCTGGATTACGACCGGGTCGGCCTGCACCTGGGACGGCGTTCCGTCGGCGATCTTGCTACCGAAGTCGAGCACCGCCACGCGATCGGCCAGATCCATCACCACCCCCATGTCGTGCTCTACCAGCACCACCGGGATGCGCTTAGCCTCGCGCACGTCGATAATGAAGCGGGCCAGGTCTTCCTTTTCTTCAGTGTTCATGCCGGCCATGGGTTCATCCATCAGCAGTACCTTGGGTTCCATCGCCAACGCACGGCCCAGGTCTACGCGCTTGCGCAGACCGTAGCCGAGTGCACCCACCGGCTGGTGGCGGATGTTTTCGATTTCAAGGAAGTCGATGATCTCCTCGACCGCTTCCCGATGCAAGGTTTCTTCGCGCTGGGTCCAGGGAAAGTAGAAAAATGCCTGCGCCATACTTGATCGCATCAGGCTGTAGCGGCCGACCAGGATGTTGTCGATCACACTCATGTTGGCGAACAAATGGGTGCCCTGAAAAGTGCGAACCACGCCGTCGCCCGCGATTTCATGCACCGCGCGGCCCTTGATGTCTTGACCCCGGTAGTGCACCCTGCCTTGTTGCGGCTGGTAAAAGCCGCTCAGCACGTTCATCAGCGAGCTCTTGCCCGCACCGTTGGGGCCGATGATGGCCAGCAGTTCATTGTCACGCACGTCGATGCCGACATCGGCCAGCGCGGTGACACCGCCAAAGCGCAAGGTGATGCCCCGCGCTTGCAGCACCGAAGCATCGCTGGACGGTTGAATGGAGGTGTTGGAAGTCATGGGTCAGGAGAAGGCGTTGATGCCGGTCAGGGCGCGGCCAATGATGAGTTTCTGGATTTCGGTGGTGCCGTCGGGGATGGTCATCATGCGGGCGTTTCTGAACAGCAATTCAACTCCAAAGTCTTTGCTGATGCCGTTGCCGCCATGAATCTGCACAGCCTTAGAGGCAACGTCAACGGCCTTTTCGGTGGCGTACCACTTGGCCATGGCACTCTGTACTTCACTTCGCACACCATGGTCAATCAGGCTAAACGCCCGGTACACCAACAGACGTGCAGCGTCGAGTTCGGTGGCGGCCTCGGCCAGCATGCCTTGGATCAACTGGTGGCCACCGATCGGCTTGCCATGCTGGCGGCGTTCCTTTGAGTAGGCCACGGCCTTGTCGAGTGCAGCTTGGGCGATGCCGATCGAAGTTAGCCCGACCATGGGCCGCGCCTTCTCGAAAAGTACCACGGTGTTTTTCAGGCCGGTGCCGGGTGCGATCATCATGTTGGCGGCCGGCACGCGCACGCCGTCAAAAAACAGTTGCGCGGTTGACGTGCTGTTGAGACCGAGCTTGTCGATGTTGCGGCTTTCGTAGCCGTGTTCGGCACGGTCCACCAGGATCATCGAGATGGCACCCGAACCTTCGTTAGAGGTGCGTACGATGACCATGCAGAAGTCGGAATAGTGGCCGTTGGATATCCAGGTCTTCTCCCCGGTGACAATGTAGTGATCGCCATCGCGCTGGGCCCGGCAGGCGACTTCAGCCACGTTGGAGCCGACCCCGGGCTCGCTGATTCCGCTACAGGCGATGATTTCGGCGCGCACCATGCGTGGCAAATACTTCTCGCGTATGGCAACGTTTGGGCAAACCTCGAGTGAATAGGCGCCAAGCTGCTGGATCACCAGCGAGATCGCCACGTCGCAGGAGACACGCGCGAGTTGCTCGTACATCAGTGCGTAGGTGAGCCAGGGCATACCCAACCCGCCGTATTTCTCGGAGATGATGCCATTGCCGCCCATGCCGTACGGCAGCATTCTCTGGAAAATCTCGAGCATCAACTCTTTTTCAATCAACTTGTCTGGCTGGTAGCGTTCGACGATGGGTCGCAACTCGGTTTCAAGGAAGCGAGTGAAGCCTTCGACGGCCATGCGCTGTTCTTCGGTGGGAAGGAAATTCATGGTGTTGGTGTCGGTATGTTGTCGGTCTCGTTCAGCGCGCGCTCATGCGTGCGCCGGCATCAATGTGCAGGCAGGTGGCATTGATATATGGGTTTTCCACGATGGATCGCACCAGGTGGGCCAGCTCGTGGGGTTGACCCATGCGACGTGGGAACAGAATCATGCGGTCAACGATGGCCTGTGCGACTTTCTTTGGCAGACCCGCGACCATCGGTGTGTTGAACAACCCCGGTGCCACTGCCACGCAGCGGATGCCCAATTCGGCCAAGTCCCGTGCCACTGGCAGCGTGAGGCCGATTACGCCGGCCTTGCTGGCGGCGTAGGCCGCCTGTCCCATCTGGCCATCCTGTGCGGCACCAGACGACAAGTTCACGATGACGCCCCGCTCATCGTCCTCAGGTTCGTTGCGCGCCATCGCTACGGCGGCCAGGCGCAGCACGTTGAACGTGCCGGTGAGGTTGACAGCAATCACCTTGTCCCACAGTGCCAGAGGAAATGGTTTTCCATCGGCCACGGTCTTGGCTGCGTCTGGCACGCCGGCGCAGTTGATACAGATGTGGATAGCGCCAAAACGGGCCAAGGTTGCGTCGATGCCAGCCTGTACCTGTGCTTCGCTGGTGACGTCGACCTGCTCGAACATCGCAGAGCTGCCTAGCTCGGTGGCGGCCTGCGCGCCTCGTTCACCGTCGCGGTCGAACAGCGCCACGCGGGCGCCGCCAGCCATGAGGGTTTCCACCACCGCACGACCCAAACCCGATGCGCCACCGGTGACGACCGCGACCTTGTCTTTTAAGTTCATTCTTCGCTCCCTCAACGCCCGAGGATCGTGATGGCGGCCGTTGATTCTTCAATTCCGTACAGGCCACCACCGTTCTCTGCGATGGCAAGGCGGGCCCCTTGCACCTGGCGAGCCCCCGCTTCGCCGCGCAACTGCACGACCAGTTCGTGCAACTGACCCAGCCCGGTGGCGCCGATCGGGTGCCCTTTGGACTCCAACCCTCCCGATGTGTTGATGGGGATGCGCCCGCCGATAGTGGTGTCGCCGCGCTCGGCGAGCCGACCCCCTTCGCCGAAGGCGCAGAAGCCCAGATTCTCGCTTTGCACGATTTCGCCGATGGCTGTGGCATCGTGGACCTCGGCCACCGAGATGTCTTGCGGGCCAACGCCAGCGAGTTCGTAGGCCAGTTTGGATGCCTTGACGGTGATGTGTTGAGCCAGGTCTTCAGGGCGGCGGTTGCTGCCGGTGGCCACCACCGAGGCCAGCACTTTGATGGCCCGCCGACGGTCGGCCAGGCGCACCAGTGCTGCTTCGGAACACACTACGACAGCGGCGCCTCCGTCGCTGATGGGTGCGCACATGGGCAGCGTCAATGGGTAGGTGATCGGCGGCGCGGCCAGCACCTCGTCAATGGTGTAGGCGTTTCGGTATTGGGCCAGCGGGTTGTGCACGGAGTGGCCATGATTCTTGGCCGACACGGCGGCAAATTGCCGTTGCGTGGTGCCGAACTCGCGCATGTGAAAGCGACCAAAGGAGGCGTAAACGTCCATGAAAATACTGTACTGCGACTTGGACGTGGATCCTTCAGGCGGTTCAATGCCATGCCCCATTTGCAGCAGCTTACGTTTGGTCTCCTCCGCAGCTGTCACGTCCCAGCCACCGTCGAAAACGCTGAACATCTTGGCTTTGTCGGCGCAAAACATCTTTTCGGCACCAATGGCCAGCGCGATCTCGCCTGCGCCCGATCGCACGTACTGTACCGCCAAGTTAAAGGCCGAGCTGCCACTCGCGCAAGCGTTTTCGACGTTGAAGACCGGAATGGACTCGAATCCCATCGAGCGCAACGCAATCTGGCCGCGGATCATGGTCTGGCCTTCTAGCACACCTTGGGTCGCGTTGGAAAAGTAGGCCGACTGGATATCGCTGATGGACAGCCCAGCGTCGGCCAGAGCGGCGTTCACTGCTTTGGCGGTGAGCTGCTTGATATCAAGGTCAAGAAACTTGCCGGTTGGTGTCATACCGACACCGGCAACATATACGGAGGGCTGTGTTTGAAGCATGGTAGTCATCCTTGAATGGAGTTGGTTTTAGTAGCCTTTGAACTCGGGCGTGCGTTTGCCGACGAAGGCCGCGAGGCCTTCTTGCATATCGTGCGAATGGCGGTGTGCGTCAACTACCAGCCGCTCCAGCCGCAGTGCCGAAGCCTGCGGCTGCTCCAGGCCGTCGGCCACGGCTTGTTTCATGCGGCGCAGCACCAGCGGGCTCTTGCTGGCGATGCGTGAAGCGAGCTTCTCGACCTCGGGCACCAATTCGGCATCAGGCACCACGCGGTTCACCAAGCCCAGCGGAACCAGTTCGCGGGCGGGCATGGTGTCGCCAGTGAACAGCAGGTATTTGGCTGCGGTGGCTCCGATGCGCCGCGGCAGGACCACCGCGCCGCCCGCGCCCGGAAACACGCCGAAGTTGGCATGCGCGTCGCCGATGCGGGCACTCTCTGCGGCGATGATCAGGTCGCAGGCCATGGCCAATTCCAGCCCGCCGGCCATCGTCAGGCCGTTCAGCGCGGCAATTGAGGGTTTCGGGCATGCTCGCAGCCGATCCATCACGACGTTGACGTTCTCAAGGAATTTACCCATCGGGTCGCTCGGGCCAGGTTCTACACCGCTGCTCTTCTCAAACACACCTTTCAGGTCGGCCCCGGCGCAAAACGCGCGGCCAGCGCCGGTCAGCACGATGACCCGAATGGACGGGTCATGTTCACAGCGCTCGATTGCTTCAAGCAATTCGGCGCCCATCGTGTCGGACACGGCGTTCATCGCATCGGGGCGATTCAGCGTGATCCACGCCACGGCACCACGTTGCTCAAAGCGGATGGTCAAAGGGGGTTGCATCTTCAAAGTCTCCTTGTCTATGTTACTGTTGTCAGACGCCAAGGATGTTGGGTATTGGCGCTGTTCGCTGGACTAAATGTGCGAATCGCGCCAGTTACAAAATACAAAACAAGCCAGACGCGACCCGTGTCAATGTAGAATCCTTTTGGAAACCTGTCAAACGTTTGTTAAATTAGTCGTATTATCGTTTTCACCTAGTGCGTAACAGGAGATATCAACAATGAATGGTGGCGCGGGAGCGTTTTCACTGACCGTAGGCGATCTGTTGCGCAAGCAGGCTGGCGCGCGCGCTGGTGCAATGGCGATCCAGGACGCGCGGGGCTCAATCTGCTACCTAGAGCTGGATTCGCGTGTTAACCGGCTTGCCAACGCGCTCTGCGGACGTGGTGTGGCCCATGGCGACAGAGTTGCGATCCTCTCCGAGAATCGAGCCGAGTACATTGAACTGGAGCTCCCCGCCGCCAGGCTCGGAGCCATCGTTGCTTGCCTCAACTGGCGTCTTGCCGATGGGGAAATGCTGCATTGCATTCGGCTGACGACACCCAGGCTGGTTCTGGTGTGGCAACGCTACGTGCAGACGCTGGCGCGCATTGATCACGGTGTGGGTGATGTGGTCGTCATCGACGACCAATATGAAGCCTTGCTCGCCGCCGCCTCCGACAGCGACCCCGCGGTCGAGGTTCAAGCCGAGGATGCTCTCGTCATCCTCTATACCAGTGGCACCACGGGGTTTCCGAAAGGCGCCGTGATTAGTCATCGTGCGATGGTGGCGCGCGCGATGTGCTTCGCAGCGCAGGGTGTCAGCGAGCGTGAGACTTACCTGGCCTGGTCTCCCTTGTTCCACATGGCTGCCAACGATTTCAGCCTTGCCACCCTGATGCTGGGCGGAAAAGTAGTGATTCACGACGGATTCGAAGTCGACAACCTGTGCGCGGTACTCAAGCGTGAACCGATCAACTGGCTGGTGGCAATGCCGGGCATGATCGAGCCGTTGATCGACGGCCTCAAGCGCAACCGGCCCCGCATCTGTGGCGTGCGCATGGTCGGTGCCATGGCCGATCTGGTCCCGCTGCACCAGATCGCCGAACTCACAGGCCTGATCGGCGCGCCGTATCTGAACAGCTTCGGTGCGACGGAGACGGGCTTGGCGCCGGCCTCCGGCGCGCTCCTGGCGCCAGGCGTCGTGCCCCAAAGCTTGGCCAAGCGCGAGTCGGGTTTTTGCTTGATTCGTTTGGTCGATACCGATGACCGCGACGTGCCCGTTGGTATGCCTGGCGAACTGGCGATCCGTGGGCCGACGCTGTTCTCGGGCTACTGGAATGCGCCCGAAACGAATGCACTGGACTTTCGCGGCGGCTGGTTCCACATGGGCGACCTGTTTGTGCGCCATGCCGACGGCACACTCGATTTCGTTGACCGCGCCAAGTACCTCATCAAGTCAGGCGGCGAGAACATCTATCCGGCCGAGATCGAACGTGTGCTTTTGTCCCACGAGGCTGTGGCCGACGCCGCCGTGGTCCGACGAAGTGACGCGCACTGGGGCGAAGTGCCCTTGGCCTTCGAGGCATTCAAGCCCGGCGCCACCGTCGACGCGCAGGCGCTGCTGCAGTGGTGCCGTGCGCAACTGGCCGGCTACAAGGTTCCCAAGGAAGTTGGGTTTGTCGAGGCTGCAGCGTTCCCGCGCAGCAGCACCGGCAAGATTCAGCGCCATGAGATCGAGCGCCAATGGGCGACCGCGTGAGCTGGACACTGCGGCTTTGCCGCATTAGCCGCTTGCACCTATCAGGTCATGCCGTTCGCGGCGCGACCATTCATCCGCGTCAACTGACGCTTCAACCTGAGGAGTTAGAGTTATGAGTCACAAAGTCATTGTTGCCGGCGTAGGCATGATCCCGTTCACCAAGCCGGGCGCCAGCGAGCCCTACCATGTGATGGGAGAGAAGGCCGTGCGCCAGGCCCTGGCCGATGCGCGCGTCGAGTACCCGGTGATCCAGCAAGCCTACGTCGGCTACGTGTATGGCGATTCCACGTGCGGCCAGCGCGCACTGTACCCGGTGGGCATGAGCGGGATCCCGATCGTCAACGTCAACAACAACTGCTCCACCGGATCGACGGCACTTTTCCTGGCGCGCCAGGCGGTCGAAAGCGGGGCCGCCGAGTGCGTGCTGGCCTTGGGCTTCGAGCAGATGGCCGCGGGGGCCATCAAGGCCCAGTTTCAGGACAGGCCGACGCCGTTCGAGGAGTTTGACCGGGTCACTGACGAATTAGTCGGTCACCCGGAGATTCCGCTGGCTATCCGCTACTTCTGCGGTGTCGGCAAGGCGCACATGGAAAAGTATGGCACCAAACTGTCGACTTTTGCCAGCATTCGCGCCAAGGCCAGTCGCCACGCCGTCAACAACCCGCTGGCGCTCTTTCGCAAGGAAGTCTCGGTTGATGACGTGATGAACGCACCGATGCTCTGGGAGGGCGTGATGACCCGCCTGATGGCCTGCCCGCCGACTTGTGGTGCCGCCGCCGCAGTGATCTGCTCCGAAGCCTTTGCCAAAAAGCACGGACTCGATACGCGCGTTTCGATTGCTGCCCAGGCGATGACGACCGATTTCCCCAGCACTTTCGAATCTAAAGACATGATGCGCGTGATCGGCTTCGACATGGCGCGCGAGGCGGCGCAGCAGGTGTACAAGCAGGCCGGTATCGGTCCACAGGACGTGAACGTGGTCGAGCTGCACGATTGCTTCGCGCAGAACGAACTGATCACCTACGAGGCGCTGGGCCTGTGTCCGGAGGGCGGCGCCGAGAAATTCGTGCTCGATGGCGACAACACCTACGGCGGCAAGGTGGTCACCAATCCGTCCGGCGGCCTCTTGTCCAAGGGACATCCGCTGGGTGCCACCGGCCTGGCGCAATGTTACGAGCTGACCCATCAACTGCGCGGCACGGCGGAGCAACGCCAGGTCAAGGGCGCCCGTGTGGCATTGCAGCACAACCTGGGTCTGGGTGGCGCCTGTGTGGTGACCCTGTACCAGGCCGCGTGAGCGCAGGCGTGGACCTGGACAACAGGAGTTGCAAGCCATGATTGACAAGAAGCACATCGGCTACGCCCCACCGCCCACCCTGTGGGAGGTGGAAAAGGGACGCATTGCCTTTTTTGCAAAGGTGATAGGTGCATGCGACCCGATTCACACCGACGAAGCGGCCGCCAAGGCCGCCGGTTACCGCAACGTGGTTGCCCCGCCGACCTTCATCTTTGGTGCCGAGGGTGATTCGGGCGCGTTGATGAAGCTCATCGACACGCTCAAGATCGACCTCGGCAAGGTCCTGCACGGCGAGCAGCGCTTTGACTACCACGCGCCAGTGTGCGCCGGTGACACGCTGCGCCTGGAGTCGAAGGTCAGCGATATCTATGACAAAAAGGGTGGGGCACTCGAGTTCGTGGTCAAGGACACCCGGGTCACCAACCAGTTGGGCGAGCACGTGGCCGACCTGCACGCGGTAATCGTCGTGCGCCACGCCTGAAGGAATATTCATGAACGTTCAAGTAAAAATGATTGAGGTCGGTGACGACATGCCCGTGCTGGAACTGCCGCCGATCAGTCGCACCACGCTGGCCCTGTTCGCCGGCGCGTCCGGCGACCACAACCCGATCCACATCGACCTCGACTTCGCCCGCGGCGCGGGCATGAAGGACGTGTTCGCGCACGGCATGCTGTCGATGGCCTACCTCGGTCGCGCGCTCACCGAATGGGTGCCGCAGCGGCAGTTGCTGAGCTATGGCGTGCGCTTCGCGGCCATCACGCATCTGGGCGACCGCATCTGCTGCCGCGGCAAGGTGGTCGAAATGCTTGAGCATGCCGGCCGACCCTGCGCGCGTATCGAACTCACTGCGACGAAATCCTCGGGCGAGGTCATGCTGGCCGGCGAGGCGCTGGTCGCTCTGAACTGACCGTTGCTGCGGTACGGCCCGCTGGATCTATTGACCACTAACTCACAAGCAAGGATACATACCATGAAAAAACTTGAAGGCAAAGTTGCCATCGTCTCCGGTTCTGGCCGCGGCATCGGCCGCGCCATCGCCATGAAACTCGCCAGCGAAGGCGCCAAGGTGGTCGTCAATGACTTGGACGCCGACCCGGCCGAGCAGACCGTGGCCGACATCAAGGCCACTGGCGGCATGGCGCTGGCCTGTGCCGGCAGCGTCACTGCCGACGGCTTCGCCGAAAAGTTCGTGAAAACCGCGATCGACGGCTTCGGCGGCCTGGACATCATCATCAACAACGCCGGTTACACCTGGGACAACGTGGTCCAGAAGATGACCGACGAACAGTGGAACGCCATCATCGACGTGCACCTGACCGCGCCGTTCAAGATCCTGCGCGCCGCCTCCGAGTTCATCCGCGCCGCCTCCAAAAAAGAGGCCGAGGCCGGGCAGGAGGTGTTTCGCAAGGTGGTCAACATCTCGTCCATTGCCGGCACCGGCGGCAACGCCGGTCAGGCCAACTACTCGGCCGGCAAGGCTGGCGTCATCGGTCTGACCAAGGCGCTGTCCAAAGAGTGGGGGCGCTACAAGGTTAACGTCAACGCCGTCGCTTTTGGCATGATCAAGACGCGGCTGACTGAAGCTTCGGCCGGCGGCGGCGCATCGATCGATGTCGAGGGCCGCAAGATCAAGGTCGGCGTCAATCCTGATCTGCTGGAAATGATGGAGCGCAGCATTCCGTTGGGTCGCAGCGGCACGCCCGAGGAAGCGGCCGGATCGGTCTACCTGCTATGCATCCCCGAGTCGAATTACGTCAGCGGTCAGACGTTGATCTGTGGCGGCGGCATCTCTATCTGAAGCCGCGTCGATGAGCTTGATGACATCCACCGCCGCGCCGAACTCGCCCGAGTTCCAGCGCAACCGCGAGGCCTATGAGGCACGCATTCGCGACCTGCATGAACGCCGCGCGCGTGCCCTGGTCGGCGGCCCCGAAAAGGCGCGCCTGCTGCACAAGAAGCGCAAGCAGTTGCTGCCGCGCGAGCGCCTGGCCGCCGTGCTCGACCCCGGCTCGCCCTTCCTCGAGTTCGGGCAACTCGCCGGCGACGGCCTGTACGCGGGCGTGCCACCGGGCGGCAGCATCATCACCGGCGTCGGGCTGGTAAGCGGGCGCGCCTGCATGCTGATGATCCACGATGCCACGGTCAAGGGCGGCACCTACTACGGCATCACTGCCAAAAAGCATGTGCGGGCCCAGATGTTCGCCTGGCAGCACCGGCTGCCCTGCATCACCATGGTGCAGTCGGGCGGCGCCAACCTGCCGGAGCAGGCGCATATATTTCCCGACGATGGCCAGTTCGGCTCCATTTTCTACAACCAGATCCGCATGTCGGCCGAGGGCATCACCCAGATCGCGACCGTGCATGGGCCGTCCACCGCCGGCGGCGCCTATCTGCCGGCGCTGTGCGACGAGGCGGTGATTGTGCGCAATCAGGGCGCGATGTTCCTCGCCGGGCCCGAACTGGTGTATGCCGCCACCAAGGAAGAGGTTGACATTGAAACCCTGGGCGGCGGCGAGATGCACAGCCGCGTCAGCGGCGTCACCGACCATCTGGCCGAGAACGACGGCCATGCGATCGCCATCGTGCGCGGCATCGCGGCCAACCTCGGCACCGTGGCCAAGCAGCGCTGGGATGTGGCTGCGCCGCTGCCGCCGCGCCATGACCCGCGCGAGATCTACGGCATTGTCAGCGCCGACAACCGGCATCCGACCGACAACCGCGAAGTGCTGCTGCGGCTGATCGACGACAGCGATCTGCAGGAATTCAAGCCGCTGTGGCGACACCATGATCTGCGGTTTTGCCCGCATCAAGGGCTTCCAGATCGGTATTCTGGCCAACAACGGCGTGATCTTCTCCGAGAGCGCGCTCAAGGGCGCACACTTCATCGAGTTGTGCTGCCAGCGCGACATTCCACTGTTGTTCATCGCCGATGTGTCGGGCTTCATGGTCGGCAAAGCGGTGGAGCAGCAGGGTATTGCCAAGCACGGTGCCAAGTTCATGACGGCCATGGCCTCGGCCAACGTGCCGCGCTACACGCTGATCACCGGCGGCTCGTACGCGGCGGCCTACCTGGCCATGTGCGGCCGACCGTTCAAGCCTAATGTGATGATGATGTGGCCCACTGGCCGCGCCGCGCTGATGGGCCCCGAGCAGGCCGCCACCACGTTGGGCCTGGTGCGTGAGAACATCCACCGGCGCGAGGGCACAAGCTGGAGCGACGAAGAGCGCGAGAAATTCAAGCAACCGATACGCGAGCAGTTCGAGAGCTTTTCCAGTCCCTACAACTACGCCTCCAACCTGTGGTGCGACATGGTGATCGACCCGCTGGAAACGCGCGACACCATGGCTTTGCTGCTGGAGCTGGCGGGCCGCCAGGCCAAGCGAGACACGCACTTTGGTGTGTTCAGGATGTGAGACGCTGACATGTTTAAAAAAATCCTGATCGCCAACCGTGGCGAGATCGCCTGTCGCATCGCACGCACCTGCCGCCGCCTTGGCGTGGCGGCGGCAGGCGTGCATTCGAGTGCTGATCGTGATGCGCTGCATGTCGACCTGATCGGTGAGTCGATCGAGATCGGCGGGGCGGCAGCGGCCGAGAGCTACCTGCGCATTGATGCGGTGATCGATGCGGCCCGGCGCACCGGGTCGCAGGCCATTCATCCGGGTTTTGGCTTTCTGGCCGAGAACGCGGTCTTCGCGCGCGCGGTCGAGGCGGCTGGCCTGGTTTTCATCGGCCCGACGCCCGAGGTCATTGAGCGCCTGGGCGACAAGGCGTTGGCCAAGCACGAGGCCCGCGCTGCTGGCGTGGCCGTGCTTGGCGGCAGCGAGCTGCCGAGCCGTGACGCGACCGAAGTGGCGGCCATCGTGCGCGGATTGCCACTGCCGGTGATTCTGAAAGCCGCCGCCGGTGGCGGCGGCAAGGGCATGCGGGTGGTGCAGCAGTTGGACGGACTGATCGAGGCCATCGAGTCGGCCATGCGCGAAGCCAAAAGTTCCTTTGGCGACGCGGCCCTGATCGTTGAATCTTTCGTTGCACATGGGCGTCACATCGAGGTGCAGATCGTCGGCGACGGGTCCGGCGAGGTGATTCACCTGTTCGAGCGCGAATGCACGCTGCAGCGGCGCCATCAAAAAGTCATCGAAGAAGCTCCAGCGGTGAACCTCGCCCCGGCGCTGCGCGAGGCGATGCTCAGTGACGCGGTGCGCCTGGGGCAGCGCTTGCGCTATCGCGGTGTCGGCACGGTGGAATTCATCGTGCAGGACGAGCAGCACCACTTTCTCGAGGTTAACCCGCGGCTGCAAGTTGAGCATCCGGTGACCGAGGAGGTGACCGGTGTTGACATTGTCGAGTTGATGTTGCGCATCGCTGCCGGCGAGGGGCTGCCCTTGCGTCAGAGCGAAGTGCAGGTGCGCGGTCACGCGGTTGAGGCGCGGGTCTGCGCTGAAGACGCAGCGCAAAATTTCCTGCCATCCACCGGTGAACTGATCGCGGTCCGGTTCCCGACTGCTGGCGTGCGGGTCGAATCGGGGGTGCGGGTCGGCATGGTGGTCACGCCCTACTACGACTCGATGTTGGCCAAGCTGATCGTTCATGCGCCCACACGCGATGCGGCGCTGGACCGTTTGAGTTTGGCACTGGGAGATACACAGGTGCTGGGTGTGGAGACCAACTGCGCGTTTCTGCAACGTCTGCTCGCGCTGCCGGACACGCGCAACGCCACCTTTCATACCCGACTGATTGACGAGGTGCTGGCCGCGGGGACCCCGTGCGTTAGCGGTGCGCCAATGGAGCGGCTAGCGGCCGCTGCGGCTTGGTGCTTGTTCGATGCACGGCGCACTGGCCCCGGCTTTGGGGCGTGGTCAGCCTTCGACGTCACCGGCTGGCAGATGCACGCAGGAGACGATCCTGTCACGCCGGTTCCGTCCTTGTTGCTCCGTTCGGGCGGTCAGGTGCATGAGGTTCGGATTGGGGCGGTATCGCCAGCGTCGGAGGTCACAGTGCAGGTCGGTGCCGAGCGGGTACGCCTTGCGTTGACGCCCATTGCCAACGGGGACTGGCGATTGCGCGTGGGCGACCGCCATGAAGTGCTGACCATCGTGCGCAGTGACGATACCGTGCTTTTGCAGGGCGGCGGCATCGCCCACGCCATAGGCGTGACCTCCTACCTGAGCCAAGTCGCTACCGGCCGGCAGGTCAGCGGCCAGTTGCGCACGCCGATGATGGGGATGATTCTCAAAACCCATGTGGCGGTTGGGGAGCGGGTGTGTGCTGGGGACGTGGTGGCGACGATGGAGTCGATGAAGATGGAGATGCGCATCAACGCCGATCACGATGGCGTGGTGCGTTCGCTGTCGGTGCAAGCCGGCCAGATGGTCGAGCGCGGCCTGGTGGTGGCGGTGGTCGAATCCGAAGACGCGGTGGAATGAGCGTGTCGCTGTCACTGGATGCGGCGCTTATGGTTGCTATTAATTTGATAGCCGCTTGCGCCCGTAAATCTGGAGTTAAAGGCCGTTTTGATGCAAAAAACCAGTTTTGACCGGAAACTTCCGACAGGCGTTCAAGTTTTTGAACGCGGCTGGCTGTCCTCAAATAACATTCTGTTCCTCGGATCGCAGGCCAGCGCACTCGTTGACAGTGGCTACAGCACGCATTCGGAACAAACCACCGGGCTGGTCGGCGCCGCTTTGCAGCAGCGGCCGCTGGATTTGCTGCTCAATACCCATTTGCACAGCGACCACTGCGGAGGCAATGCCGCCCTCCAGCGCAGTTATCCAGAACTTCAAACCCTAATTCCTCCCGGCCAGGCATCACTTGTTTCGTCGTGGGACCCCGTTGCCCTGAACTATTTGCCATCCGGGCAACACTGCCTCCGGTTCAAGTTCGATGGCCTTCTTTTACCGGGCACGGAAATTCAGCTGGCAGATACGGCGTGGCAAATCCATGCGGCACCGGGCCATGATCCCCATTCAATCATTCTGTTTGAGCCTCGGTCCCAAACCTTGATTTCAGCCGATGCCTTGTGGGAAAAAGGCTTCGGCGTGGTGTTTCCGGAGCTCGATGGTGAAACCGCGTTCGACGAGGTGGCCGCTACATTTGACTTGATTGAGCGGCTTGACCCGCGCTGGGTCATTCCTGGCCACGGCCCGGTATTTGGCTACCGTGCCGAGGTTCTGGCTAAGGCGCGCGAGCGACTGAATGCCTTTGTTAAAAGTCCTGACCGACATGCGCATCACGCGGCCAAGGTTTTGCTGAAGTTCAAACTGCTTGATCAGCAGCAAATGCCTTTTGCAGATTTTGTCAGATGGGCAGCAAACACCAGCTACTTCCAGCTCATTCACCAGCGCTTTGTTTCTTCGGTTCCCATCGACCACTGGATGGAACAGTTGACGCAAGAGCTTGTGCGTTCTGCAGTCGCACGAAGAGAAGGTGACATGGTCTACAACGCGTGAACCATGCGACGAAGGCGCTGACGAATCAGCGGCCGTATGAGCAGAGCAAGCAATTTTTTACCAGGAGATCAGGATATGAGTGAAGCAGAAACGGTTCTGTACGAAGTGCGCGATGGCATTGCCACCGTGAAGATCAACCGGCCCGAGATTCGCAATGCGCTGTCACCGGCCGCCGCCAACCGGCTGCACGATCTGTGGGGCGAGGTCGATGCCGATAAAAACGTGCGCGTGGCCATCCTGACTTCGGCCGACTGCGGCACCTTCTGCGCCGGGCTCGACCTGCGTGAGGCTTCGCGCGTCAAGAAGGAAGAGGGCGTGGACATCCTCACCAAGATGAAGGACCCGTTTCACGGCCGCCAGCGCCGCGTGGCCAAGCCCATCATCGCTGCCATGACCGGGCACCTGATCGCCGGCGGCATGATGCTGAGCCTGAACTCGGATTTGCGCGTGGGCCTGAAGGGCACGCAGGTCGGCATCACCGAAACCCGCATCGCCGGGCGTGGCAGCCCCTGGGCCATTCCCCTGCTGTGGATGCTGCCGCAGCCGCTGCTGATGGAGATGGTGCTGACGGGCGACCTGTATCCGATCGAGACCTTCCATGGACTGGGTTTCATCAACTACCTCGAAGACACGCCGGATGCGGTGCGCGCTCGCGCCACCGCGCTGGCCGAACGCATCCGCGACAACGCGCCGCTGTCGGTGATGGCGGGCAAGGAATCGATCATGACGGCGATGAGCGCTGGCTGCGAGGCTGGCATGGCGCTGGCCCACAACATTTACCGCGAAGCCTATGCCAGCGAGGATGCGCAGGAGGGGCCGCGTGCCTTTGCCGAGAAGCGCAAGCCGGTGTGGAAGGGGTGCTGAAGCTGTCCAGGGGAGATGCCACGTCCAGCCTGGATCCTCTGTTCGAGAACAACCGGGCCTGGTCGGCGCGCTGCGCTGCGGAAGATCCGAAGTACTTCGAGCGACTGGCGCAACAGCAGATGCCGCGCTACCTGTGGATAGGCTGCTCCGACAGCCGGGTGCCGGCCAACGAAATCCTGGGCCTGCGGCCTGGCGAGGTGTTCGTGCACCGCAACGTCGGCAACCTGGTGGTGCACTCCGACCTGAACTGCCTGACGGTGCTGCAGTATGCGGTTGAGGTGTTGAAGGTCGAGCATGTTCTCGTGGTGGGTCACTACGGCTGCGGCGGGGTGCAGGCGGTGATAGAACAGCGCCGCACCGGTCTGGCCGAAAACTGGCTGCGCCATCTGGAGGATGTGGCGCGCAAACACGCTGATCGGCTCGACGGCATTTCCGGCATTGACGAGCGCGCCGCGCGGCTTTGCGAGATGAACGTGATCGAGCAGGTCAGCAACGTGTGCCGCACCACCATCTTGCGCCGCGCCTGGGAGCGCGGGCAGCAAGTTGAGGTACACGGGTTGGTCTACGGCCTGCGCGACGGCTTGCTGCGGCCGGTCGGGGGCAGCGTCAAAGGCGTGCAGGACCGGCAGGAGCAATACGCTCAATCGCTTGCCGCCCTTGGCACACTCTGAGTGATACGAAGAACACAAGAAAGACGATTCCACATGTCAGCCGACACGACAGCCCGCCCGGTTGCCAGCATCGCTGCCCAACTGGCCGCCTTCGCGCACGGCTTGGAACCTGGCATGGTCAAGCTGTTCGCCAGCCAACTGGTGGAGCGCAGCCCGATCTGATCGGCGAACCCATTCTACGGAGGAAAATTCCTTGAACAATCTGCTATCCGCTTTCCGGCTCGCCACCCTTCCCGCCGGGACGAACCCGTTTCGCGCCGAGGTGAAGGCCTTTCTCAAGTCCAGCCTTGAGCCGATGCCCGCCGACGTCCGGGCCCGTTCCTGGATGGGTTTCAATGCCGCCTTCAGCAGGAAGCTGGCCGCGCGCGGTTGGGTCGGTGTGACCTTGCCGACCCAATACGGTGGCGCCAGCCTGGACGCTTTCTCGCGCTTCGTGCTGGTGGAAGAACTGCTGGCCGCCGGTGCTCCGGTGTCCGCGCACTGGATCGCCGACCGCCAGAGCGGGCCCTTGATCCTCAAGTTCGGCACGGAGGCGCAACGCCAGTTCTACCTGCCGAAAATCTGCGCCGCCGAAGCCTTCTTCTGCATCGGCATGAGCGAACCCAATGCCGGCTCCGATCTGGCCAGCGTCGGCACGCGGGCCACACGCTGTGAAGGGGGGTGGCGCCTGAACGGCCGCAAGATATGGACCACCAACGCGCAGCACTGCCATTACATGATCGCCCTGGTGCGCTCGTCGGGCGAGCCGCAGGACCGGCAAAAGGGCTTGTCGCAGTTCATTGTCGACCTGGCATTGCCCGGCGTGACGGTGCGCCCGATCCGGGATCTGACGGGGGACGCGCATTTCTCAGAAGTGTTTTTCGACAACGTGCTGCTGGCCGACGACGCGCTGATCGGCCATGAAGGCAGTGGCTGGGCGCAAGTCAATGCCGAACTGGCCTTCGAGCGCAGCGGCCCGGAGCGGGTGTATTCCAGCATCGTGCTGCTGGAGCACTGGATCACCTGCTTGCGCCGCAGTCCGAATGCGTCGGCGCATGCCGCCACCATCGGCCGCTTTGCCACGCACCTGGCCACGCTGCGCAACATGTCGATCGCCGTCACGGCCAAGCTCGTCAACGGGGAAAGCCCCCTGGTCGAAGCGGCCCTGGTCAAGGATATTGGCACCGAATTCGAGCAGAGCATTCCCGCTGTGATCGAAGCCGCCATCGCCATGGACCCGGATGCTGCAGTCGACGCCGAGCTGTACCGCACCGTGGCTTATGTGAGCCAGGTGGCGCCCACCTATTCCCTGCGCGGTGGCACGCGCGAGATCCTGCGCGGCATGATCGCGCGCGGTCTGGGCCTGCGCTGAACCCAGGTTGAATACGAAAGCATTCCATGTTTGCACAAGCGATTGAAAACATTCTCAAAGACCAGTGCACGCCCGCCGTGGTGCGCGCAATTGAAGCGGGCGGCTCGCCGCTCAAGCTGTGGCAGGCGTTGCAAGGTGCCGGCTTTCTTGAACTGCTGGCCCCCGAGGCCGCAGGCGGCGCCGGCCTTGCGCTGGCTGAACTGTTCCCGATCCTGAGCAGCTTCGGCCGCTATACGGTGCCGGTGCCCGTGGCCCAGACGATAGTGGCGCGTGCGCTGCTCGGGCCTTCGTGTGCGATGCCCGCTGGCATGATCACGCTGGCCGCTGCATTGCGACGCGAGGCCGGTGGCGCCATCGTGTGCCCCTTGACGCCTTACGGTCAGGTGGCCGATTTCGTGCTGGCCCAGGATGGCGATACCTTGCTGCTGCTGCCCGCGGCTGCGGCGCAGCGCGAGGCAAGCGGCGTGCATGGGAGCCTTGCGGCCACCCTGCGCTGGCCCGATGAAAGCGCCGCGAAGCACGTGCCCGGCGCGGGCCCGTTGCTGCCGGTGTTCGCGGCGGCCTTGCACGCCGCCCTGCTCAGCGGGGCCATGACCCGCGTGTTTGAAATGACGTTGCAATACTGCAATGACCGCGTCCAGTTTGGCAAAACGCTGGGCAAGTTCCAGGCGGTGCAGCATCAGTTGAGCGTCATGGCTGAACACGTCGCCGCGGCCGGGGTGGCCGCCGAAGCGGCTTTCCACACCAACACTGCGGCGCCGTCCCTGCTCGCCGCCGCGATGGCCAAGTCCCGCACCAGCGAGGCGGCGGTGCTGGTTGCCTCCATCGCGCATGCGCTGCACGGCGCTATCGGTATTGCTGAAGAATATGACCTGCAATTGCTGACCCGGCGCCTGCACGAGTGGCGCATCGCCCACGGCTCGGAGGCGCACTGGAACGTATTGATCGGCAACAGCGTGTTGGCTGCCGACGTGTCCATCGTTGATTTTGTGCGGTCTGTATAGGCGCATTTTTTGTGCGCACGATCAGCGGCGAAATGATCCACATCCGGGGCTCACAACAGTCCCCGTTCATTGATCCGGCTATTGCGCCACAGACTTGCCACCACCAAGCGCTTCACTGAAGAAATCGATGAAGGTCCTTAGCTTGGGTGTCATGTACTGCCGATTCGTGTAAACCGCGTACAGCGTGAATGGGGGCACCGTGTAGGTCGGCAGCACGCGCGCGAGGCGGCCCGCGGCCAGATCGTCGTCTACCGTCCACTCGGGGAGGAACGCCATGCCCATGCCGGCCTGCACCGCGTGATAGGTGAGCGTGCTGTCGTCCGAGCGCATCACCGCATGCAGCTTGATCCGCGCCTTGCCGGCAGGCCCTTGCATTTCGAGGCCATCGACGTTCACGTAGTTGGGTACCACGGCGCTGCACCTGGCCAGATCGGCGGGTCTGAGCGGAGAGCCTTCACGCTGCAGATAGGCCGGGGTTGCGACCAGGTGGAACCGCACGGGACAAATCGGCCGTGCAATCAGCGCCGGCGACAGTTCGCGCGTGGCACGCAGCGCGAGGTCGTAGCCATCGGCCACCAGGTCGATCTTGCGGTTCTCGAGTCGCATGTCGACCAGCACCTCGGGATATCTGTTGCGGTAGGCCACCAGTACGTCGGCGAAACGCCGGTTTGCACACCAGACGGGGGCGCTGATCTTGAGTTGTCCGCGTGGTGCCTGCGCGCTTTGCCGAAGCGCCGCTTCGGCGGCCTGCAGCGTGTCGAGCGCCTCGCAGCATTGTGCGTAGTACACCGCGCCGGCCTCCGTCAGGCTGAGCTTGCGGCTGGTCCGGTGCAGCAGCCTCGCACCGAGGTCTCGTTCGAGCTGGGCGACATGCTTGCTCGCCATAGGCGCGGACAAGGTGAGGCGCGCTGCGGCGCGGGAAAAGCCGCCGGCCTCGACCACTTCCCTGAAGACGCGAAGGCTGGTCAGTCGATCCATTTATGGTTTCTTGTGAGGAAATGATGTGTTAATTTTATAGCTATTGATTAACCATAATGAAAACATTAAGCTAATCTTCATGGTCAGTCGAGTAGACACCCAGTCTCAAAGAGGCAGCCCATAAACCGCGCTTTCGTTGATACCTTCAACCAATGCAGTACCACTTCGTAATCATCCTCAGGAGAGCAACATGAGCAAGCCGCATACCGCCGCCACCACCCCGTTCGCAATTGATGTGGAAAAAGACAAGGATTACTACTGGTGTGCCTGCGGCCTCAGCAAGTCGCAGCCGTTCTGTGACGGCAGCCACAAGGGCGGCGAGTTCGTTCCGACCAAGTACAGCGCCGAAGAAAGCAAGACCGTCTATTTTTGTGGTTGCAAGCAGAGCAAGAACGGCGCCCTTTGCGACGGCACGCATAAAGCACTGTAAGAGCGGACCATACCCGTGACAATGGAGCGATTGCCGACCTACTTCATCTCGCACGGCGGCGGACCCTGGCCGTACATGATGGAGCAGTCCAAGGGCATGTATGACCGTCTGGAGCAGTCCCTGCGGGATATGCCGCGCCAGCTCGGCGCCCGACCAAAGGCTGTGCTGGTGATCTCCGCCCATTGGGAGGCGCGCGAGTTCAGCGTGATGGCCGCCGCGCGGCCGCCCATGGTCTATGACTACTCTGGCTTCCCCGAACACACCTACCACGTCCAGTACCCGGCGCCGGGCCTGCCGACGCTGGCCGAACAGGTGCGGCAGTTGATCCAGGGCGCGGGCTTCGCGGCGCAGCTCGATGCCCGGCGCGGTTTCGACCACGGCAGCTTCGTGCCGCTGGTGGTGATGTACCCGCAGGCCGACGTGCCGGTCGTGCAACTGTCCTTGCGTGAGGGCTACGATCCGGCGGAGCATCTGGCCGTGGGTCGTGCCCTGGCGCCGCTGCGCGAGCAGGGCGTGCTGATCGTCGGCAGCGGCCTGAGCTACCACAACCTGCGCCGCATGGGGCCGTCCGCCGCGGTGCCGTCCAGGCAATTCGACGACTGGCTGCAGCAGACTTTGCTGGCTACTGAGCCGCTGCAGCGTGCGCAGCGCCTGGTCGACTGGCACGACGCGCCGGCCGCCCGCGTGGCCCACCCGCAGGAAGACCATCTGCTGCCCCTGATGGTGGCGGTGGGCGCCGCAGGGAATGATGAAGCCGTGTGCGTGTATCACGAGGACGGCTTCTTTGGATGCGTGACCGCCTCCAGCTTCAGGTTCGGTCAAGGCCCGGTGGCTCAGGTGTAACGGGCAAGCCGCTCCGCCTCACCCCGCCAGCTTGCCCTGCAGCTCGGCCACCGTTTCCGGATTCACCAGCGAGGACAGGTCACCCGGACTGTCGCCCCGGTACACCGCCCGCACGACGCGGCGCATGATTTTCATGTTGCGTGTCTTGGGCAGGTCGCTGACCAGCAGCACCTGCCTGGGGCGGTAGGAGGCGCCCATGCCATGGACGACCGCCTGCGACAGTTCGGCCTGCAGCGCCGCGTCCGCCGCCACGCCGGGCATCGGTACGCAGACACAGACGATGGCCGATCCCTTGATCTCGTCGGGCACGCCGATCACGGCCGCCTCGGACACCTTGCCGGTGCCGGTGAGCAGGGTTTCGATCTCCGACGGACCGGTGCGCTTGCCCGAGACCTTGATCGTGTCATCGCTGCGCCCGAGGATGTAGAACAGGCCATCTTCGTCGCGCATTGCAAAGTCGCCATGCACCCAGACACCCGGGATGGTGCGCCAGTAGCTTTCGAGGTAACGTTCGTCGTCGCGCCACAGGCTCTTGGTGAAGCCGATGTTGGGGTTGCGCAGCACCAGCTCGCCGACCTGGCCAGGCTTGAGCGGCTGGCCGCTGTCATCGACGATGTCGACCCCGGCACCGAGCCCGCGCGCGCCGAACGAGCCCGGCCGCAAGGGATGGTGCAGGGTGCCGGTGAAATTGCAGCCGCCCACCTCGGTGCCGCCGACAATGTTCAGGAAAGGAAGCTTCGTCTTGCAGACATGCTCGAAGAACCAGCGCCACGGCGCCTCGGTCCAGGCCTCGCCGCCGGAGCAGGTGATGCGCAGTGAGGAAAGGTCATAGCGCTCGACTTCCTCGGAGCCGTAGCGCATCAGGCTGCGGATCAACGTGGGCGCGACACCGAGATAGGTGACTTTATGGTCCTGCACCAGGCGCCAGAAGCGGCCCGTGTCGGGAAAGTCGGGCGTGCCCTCGGCTACCAGCAGGCTGCCGCCGAAATAGCTCGGAATGCAGGCGCACATGGCGCCCACCATCCAGCCCATGTCGCTCATGAAGAAGAAACGGTCGCTGGCCTTGAAATCGCCGCAGATGTGCATGTCGCGCGTGACCATCGAGCCCAGGAAGCTGACATGGGTCCAGACACAGCCCTTGGGCTTGCCGGTGGTGCCCGAGGTGTAGAGCAGCACGGCGGGGGCATCGGCTTCCATCTCGGCGGTCGGCAGGTCGTGGGGCTGACCAGCGACCAGGCTGGCCCAGTCGTGGTCGCGTCCCGGTGTCATCGGGCAGGGGGCCGCGTCGCCCAGGTGGCGCAGCACCACCACGTGCTGCACGCTGGGAACCTCGCGCAATGCTTCGTCCAGCACCGACTTCATGACGCCGGGGCTGCCGCGCCGCCAGGTGCCGTCCACCGTCAGCACCGCCTTGGCTTCGCCATCGTTCAGGCGGGCCACGATGGGCTGCGGCCCGAAGCCGGAAAACAGCGGCATCAACACGGCGCCGATCTTCAACACGGCAAAAAACGCGACAAAGGTCTCCGGCAGGTTGGGCAGGTACAGGCCGACCCGGTCGCCCTGGCCGATGCCCAGCGACTGCAAGGCCCCGGCCAGGCGACACACCTCGGCATCGAACTCGCGGTAGCTCAGGGTCTTGCGGTTTTGCGGGTCTTCGCCTTCCCAGACCAGGAAGGGTTGATCCCAGACCGGTGTGCCGCGGTGCCGGTCCAGGCAGTTGAGCACGATGTTGGTGGTGCCGCCGACGCACCAGCGTGCCCACTCGATGCCGCGCGAGGTGTCGAGCATCTGGGTGTAGGGTTTGTAAAAGCGGAAGTCGCAGAACTCGAATACTTCCTGCATCAGCCAGGCCGGATCAGCATCGGCACGCACAGCAAGATCATCGAAGCGGGTCTCACCTACCTTGTGCAGGAAGGCGGTCAGATTCGATGACGCGATCAATTCAGGCGTTGGCGCCCAGTCAAACGGTTGTTTGTTAGAAATCATGGTACAATAGTAGCCGAATGTCGTGCCGACGTCTAGTGGGCGTCCCACTTGAATTTTTGGTTTCCTCTATTTGGCTTGTCAGAAAGGCGGTGTATTTCCATGCATGTCGATGAAGCGATTCGCAGCCGGAAATCGGTCAGGCGATTCCTACCTACACCCATTCCCACCTCGGTCGTGCAGCACATCCTGTGTTGACGCCGACCGAAAACTGACCATCTGAAGGCGGGAGTGCCGCTTCAAAATTGACCAGGGTGTATCACGCGACTGCTGAATTTTTTGGCAGGAGCAAAAGAGGTGATCACCATGGACATGATTGGCAAGGTCAGGCG
>CAUJJS010000046.1 GCA_963205415.1 Pseudomonadota bacterium | reverse complement strand
TGGCAACACCTCGAAGACCTCAAGCGTGCCGGTGCCAGCAACATGCTGGTGCTGCCGGTCGAACAGATGCTGGCTTGAGGTGGACCATGCAGATTCTTGACTGGCAACGCCTGGAACCGGCACAGCAGGAAGCCTTGCTGCAGCGGCCCGTGATGGAGATGGAGGGCGGGCTGCGTGCCTCGGTCGCCGCGATCATCCAAGAGGTGCGCGAGCAGGGCGCGGACGCACTGCGTGCCTTGACCCTGCGCTTTGATGGCTGCGAGCTGGCGCAATTTCGTGTCGGCGCCGCAGCCATTGCCAGCGCCCGCACGCAGATTGCCGCCGAATTGCGCGCCGCGATCCATGCCGCGCGCGATCGTATCGAACGCTTCCACCGCGCAGGCATGACGGCGACTTACCAATTGGAAACCGCGACGGGCGTGCGCTGCGAACGTATCGTCAGGTCCATCCAGCGGGTGGGTTTGTACGTGCCGGCGGGCTCTGCGCCGCTGCCGTCCACCGCACTCATGCTCGGTGTTCCGGCGCGATTGGCGGGCTGCCCCGAGATCGTGCTGTGTACGCCGCCGCGTGCCGATGGCAGCGCCGATCCGGCCGTGCTGGTCGCAGCCCAGGCCTGCGGCATCGATGCGATCTACACCCTCGGCGGCGTGCAGGCGATTGCCGCCATGGCCTACGGCACGGGCGGTGTGCCGGCGTGCGACAAGCTCTTTGGGCCGGGAAATGCCTTCGTCACCGAAGCCAAGAAGCAAGTCGCCGCCGACCCGCACGGCGCCGCCATCGACATGCCGGCCGGCCCATCGGAAGTGATGGTGATCGCCGATGCCGGGGCCGATGCCGAGTTCGTTGCGGCCGACCTCTTGTCGCAGGCCGAGCATGGGCCGGATTCGCAAGTGATCCTGCTGTCGGACTGTGCCGAGTTGCTGCAGGCCGTGGCGCTGGAGATCGAACGGCAAAGCGGCTTGCTGGCGCGCCGCGAGATCCTGTCGTGTTCGTTGCAGCACGCGCGCCTGATCCGGGTGGCCGACATCGCCCAGGCCATCGAACTGGCCAACCGTTATGCGCCCGAGCACCTGATTCTGGCGCTGCGCGAAGCGCGATCGTGGCTGGATCGAATTCACAGCGCCGGGTCGATCTTCCTTGGTGATCTGGCATCGGAAACCCTCGGCGATTATTGCAGTGGCACCAACCATGTCCTGCCAACTTACGGTGCGGCGCGGGCCTGGAGTGGTCTTTCCGTGGCGAGCTTCCAGAAAACCATCACGGTGCAGGAGGTCAGTGTCGAAGGCCTGCGCAACATCGGGCCAGACGCGGTGACGCTGGCGCGCGCCGAGCAACTGGATGCGCATGCTGCGGCCGTTTCGCGGCGGCTGGCGCGATGGGCGGTGCCGGCATGAGCGCAACCGACATCATGGCGCTGGTGCGTCCCGACCTGCGCGCATTCGCGGGTTACGGCTCCGCCCGACGCAGCGGCGTGAATGGCTCGATCTGGCTCAACGCCAACGAAAGCCCATGGGCCAGTCCGGCCGTGGGCGCGGTCAGCAGCCAACGCTATCCACAGCCGCAACCACCGGCGCTGCGACGCGCCTTGGCGGCGCTGTACGCCGTTGCCGAGGATCGGCTGCTGATCGGTCGCGGCAGCGATGAGGCCATCGACCTATTGGTGCGTGCGCTCTGCCGTGCGCAACGCGATGCGGTGGTGATTTCCAGTCCGGTATTTGGCATGTATGCGGTCAGTGCGCGTTTGCAGGGCGCGCCCCTGATTGACGTGCCCTTGCGTGATTCGCCGCAGGGTTTTGTGAGCAATCTGGAACAGGTGGCGGAGGCCGTCGAGTGCAGCGTGGCGCATCTGGTGTTCGTATGCTCGCCGGGCAATCCCACCGGACATGCCGTGCCCTTGGCTGAAATTGCCACGCTGGCACAACGACTGGCCGGAAAGGCCGTGGTGGTGGTGGATGAGGCCTATGGCGAATTCAGTAACGAGCCATCGGCACTGGGTTTGCTCGAAGCGCATCGCAACTTGGCGGTGCTGCGCACACTCTCCAAAGCCCATGCGCTTGCCGGCGCACGCATCGGCTGCCTGATCGCCGATCCGGAGTTGATCGCGCTGCTGCGCAATTGTCAGGCGCCGTATCCGCTGCCCGCGCCCTGCGTGGAATTGGCGCTGGCCGCGCTCGCGCCTGATGCCCTGTCGACGACGCGGGAGCGCGTGCGGGTGGTGTGCGCCGAGCGTACGCGCCTGAGTGCCGCCTTGTGCGAGCTTCCCTGCGTGCGGCAGGTCTATGCCTCGCAGGGAAACTTCCTGCTGGTTCGCTTCGAGGATGCCGGCAAAGCGTTCGAGCGTCTGCTGGCGGCGGGTGTGGTGGTCCGCGACCAACGCGCCGCACCGCAATTGGACGATGCCTTGCGCATCAGCATCGGCACGCGCACCGAGAACGACGCGGTGCTGTCGGCGCTCTGCGAAATGGAGGTCACGGCATGACGCGCATTCTATTCATCGATCGCGACGGCACCTTGATCGAGGAGCCGGCCGATTTCCAGATCGATGCCTATGAAAAACTGCGTTTCGTCGCAGGCGTGATTCCGGCCTTGTTGAAGCTGCGCGATGCCGGTTTCGAGTTCGTGATGGTGAGCAATCAAGATGGACTGGGTACGTCGGGCTATCCGCGGGCCAAATTCGAAGGCCCGCACGCGCTGATGATGCAGGTGTTTGGCTCGCAGGGCATCGTGTTTCGGGAAGTGCTGATCGATGAGAGCTTTCCGCATGAGAACAAGCCCACGCGCAAGCCTGCGCTGGGTCTGGTGCAGCACTATCTGCGCGATCGATCCATCGATCTGGATCATTCGGCGATGGTGGGCGATCGCCCAAGCGATGTGCAGTTTGCCGACAACCTCGGCATCCGCGCCTTTCAACTCAAAACCGCGCAATTTGGCGGGCAATGGGATTGGGCCGGCATCGCGCATGAACTGGCCGATGCGCCACGCACCGCCACGGTGGAACGCACCACCCGTGAAACCCGCATCACGGTGGCGGTGGATCTGGATCGGGCAGGTGCGTCCAGCGTGAGCACCGGCTTGGGATTCTTCGACCACATGCTCGACCAGATCGGCAAGCACGGCGGTTTCGCCCTGCAGTTGGAGTGTGCCGGCGACCTTCACATCGACGAGCACCACACCGTCGAAGACTGCGCCTTGGCACTGGGTGAAGCACTGCGGCGCGCGATGGCCGACAAACGTGGCATCGGGCGCTACGGCGCTGCGATCGACGCTGCGCAGGCTGTGGCAGCGGCGCCGATCGAACTCACCTTGCCGATGGACGAAAGCTTGGCGCGCGCGGCATTGGACTGTTCCGGTCGCGCTTGTTTCGTTTTCGACGGGCAGTTTCCGCGTGAGAGCGTGGGCGGGGTTTCCACCGAGATGGTGCCGCACTTTTTCCGTTCGCTTTGCGATGCGGCCGGCTTCAACCTGCATCTGGCGGTGCGTGGTGAAAACACCCATCACATGGTCGAAGCTTGCTTCAAGGTCTTCGCCCGTGCCTTGCGCCAGGCGATTCGGCGCGAAGGCCGCGAGCTGCCCAGCACCAAAGGAGTGCTCTGATGCGCGTCGGCATCATCGATGCAGGTGGGGCCAATATCGGCTCGGTGCGCTATGCCTTGGAGCGTCTCGGCGTGGAAGCCATGGTCAGCGCCGATCCGAACGTATTGCTTGCGTGCGAGCGCTTGATCCTGCCCGGCGTGGGTGCGGCCGGTATCGCCATGGAACGCCTGCGACAGGCGCAGTTGATCGACTTCATCTGCGGCAGTCGTCAGCCACTCCTGGGGATTTGTCTTGGCATGCAATTGTTGTTCGAGCACTCGGAAGAGGGCGATGTGGCGTGCCTTGGCCTCGTGACGGGACGCGTCACACGGATGCCTGCATCGGCTGAAATACGCATCCCGCACATGGGCTGGAATCAACTGCATCTGCGCCGGCCGAGCCTGCTTCTGAATGGCCTGAGCGAAGGCGATCATGCCTACTTCGTGCACAGCTTTGCAGCGCCGGTCACCGCCGACTGCATCGCAAGCTCGGTGCATGGTGCCGAGTTTGCCGCCATCGTCCAGCGCGGGCGCGTGGCCGGTGCGCAGTTCCATCCCGAGCGTTCCTCCAGCACCGGCGCCAAGGTGTTGGAAAACTTCCTGAAGTACGACCCACCCAAGATCTTGCAGGCAGAAAATCCATGAGCTTCACGGTGTATCCCGCCATCGATGTGCGCGCCCAAGCTGTGGTGCGCTTGGCCCAAGGCGATTACGAACGCCAGACCACCTACGCCGATTCGCCCTTGGCACTGGCCCAACGCTACGCCGAGAGCGGTGCGCACTGGCTGCATCTGATTGATCTGGATGCCGCACGCGAGGGCGGTTACACCCTCGCGCCCTTGTTGCGCCAAATCACCCAAGGCACGGGCCTCAAGGTGCAGACCGGCGGCGGCATCCGCAGCGAGGACGATGTTCAGCGCCTGCTGGATCACGGCGCGGCGCGTGTCGTCGTGGGATCGCTGGCGGTTCGCGACCCGGCCTTGGTGTCGGTATGGCTGCAACGCTTCGGCGCCGAACAACTGGTCATCGCGCTCGATACGCGTTTTGCCGACGGGCAATGGCAGTTGCCGCTGCACGGTTGGACGCAAGGTTCCGGTCGCAGTCTCGACGAACTCGCGGCGGTTTATCGCAAGGCCGGTGCGCGTCACCTCTTGTGTACCGACATCAGTCGCGACGGCATGATGGCGGGGCCGAATCTGAGCCTCTATCAGCACCTTCGCAAGATCTTTCCTGCCGCACAGATTCAAGCGTCCGGCGGCATCCGCGACCTTGCCGACATCCATGCCGCGCGTGGCGTGGGCTGCGCCGGTGCGGTGCTCGGCAAGGCCTTGCTGGAAGGGCGCTTCGACCTGCCGCAGGCGCTGGCATGTTGAGTCGTCGCATCATTCCCTGCCTTGATGTGCGCGATGGGCGCGTGGTCAAGGGCGTGCGATTTCGCGATCACATCGATATGGGTGGCATCGAGGATCTGGCGCTGCGCTATCGCCAGGAGGGCGCGGACGAATTGGTGTTCTACGACATCTCGGCCAGCCCGCAGGGGCGCAGCGTGGATTGCGCGTGGGTGGCGCGGGTGGCGCGCTTGATCGACATCCCGTTCTGCGTGGCCGGTGGCATCCGCAGCGTGGCCGAGGCACGCGCCGTGCTGCACGCGGGCGCGGACAAGATTTCCATCAATACGCCAGCATTGGAACGCCCCGAACTCATCACCGAGCTTGCCGACGCGTACGGCGTGCAGTGCGTGGTGGTGGGCATCGACAGCCTGCGTGATGCCGATGGCCAGTGGCGGGTGCGAAGCCATAGCGGGGATCCGGAACGGACCCGCGCACTGGCGCGTGCCACCTTGGATTGGATCGTGGAGGCGCAGGCGCGGGGTGCGGGCGAGATCGTGCTCAATTGCATGGGTTCCGACGGTGTGCGTCAGGGCTATGACCTGGAGCAACTTCGGGCGGCGCGTGCGCTGTGCCAGGTTCCCTTGATCGCCTCGGGCGGTGCTGGCGCGATGGCGCATTTCGTGGAGGTTTTCAAGGTGGCCGACGTCGATGGAGCCTTGGCCGCGAGCGTGTTCCACAGCGGCGCGGTCGCCATTTCCGAACTCAAACAGACGCTCGCGGTGGCGGGTGCGGCGGTGCGCGATGACTGATGAAGCCCAGATTTCATTGGATCCAACACAGCTGGCCTGGGACAAGCAGGGCGGGCTGCTGCCGGCCATCGTGCAGGATGCCGACGACCAGCAAGTCCTGATGCTGGGCTACATGGATCGCCAGGCGCTGGCGCAGACCCTCGCCAGTGGCCGCGTCACCTTCTTCAGTCGCAGCAAGCAGCGGCTATGGACCAAGGGTGAAAGTTCGGACCATTTCCTTGCGGTGCAGGGCATCCAGACCGATTGCGATGCCGACACCTTGCTCGTCACGGCGCGCCCGCAAGGGCCGACCTGTCACCTTGGGCGCGACAGTTGTTTCCCCGATGCGCCAAGCAATTTTCTGGCTGAGCTCGATGCCTTCATCGGCCAGCGCGAACGGGCGCGGCCGACGGGGAGTTACACCACGCGACTGTTCGAAGCCGGGATCAAACGCATTGCCCAGAAGGTGGGCGAGGAAGGCGTCGAAACTGCCCTCGCTGCCGTTGCCGGCGATCACGAAGAACTCTGCAACGAAGCCGCCGATCTTCTTTATCACCTGATCGTGTTGCTGCGGGCGACGGGCTTGTCGCTACACGACGCACTGGCCGTGCTCAAACGGCGTCACGGTGGTTAAGGCAAGGCTGGACAAGCTCGTCATGCCCGCGAAGGCGGGCATCCAACGACTTCATGTCATTGAAATCAACGGCACTGGACTCCCGCCTTCGCAGGAGTGACGAGCCAATGTCGATGTGTTCAGATGATCCCTTGTTCGGATGTTTCGTAACGTTGCGTCGAATCATCGTTGGAGCTTGTGATCAAGCTTGTTCCCGACGCTGACGCAAGAGAGCCATGCCTGCGAGCAGGCCTGACAAGCCCAGTAGCGCCCACAAATCGGTGGACGGAACCGATTGTGGCGGCGCCAGTGCCAACTCGAAGTTGTCCGTGCCCAGCGTCGCGGCAGCGGTCAGTCCGATGTTGTCCACGGCACCACGGAAGCTGTCATACCAACCCGATCCCGTGCCGATCTGAACACCCAGAATCATGGCGTTGGCTGGAATGGCAAAGCCACCGGCTTCGGGCACATAGCTGCCCGCTGCAAACTGCGCCATCGTCGTGAAGGGTACTTGCGTGTTGGCGGCACCGGTTTGATAGACCCACATCGATGCGCTGCCATCGATGGTGTCGGTCACCCAGGTGTTGGTGGGTGCGGTGTAAGGGCCCATGGCCGGGTGTTCGAAAATCAACCAGGACTGATCCGCGACCGTTGCAGGATTGCCGTCGTTATCCACCCGTATGCGATAAACCGGATGATAGCCGGCGCCTGTGGTGCTGGATCCGTCGCGATACCAGTCGTAGGTGGCAGAGACAAAGCTGCTAAGCGGGGCGATGCCGCCGGTGGGGAAGTACTGCCATGTGGTTTTGCCCGTGCCGTCTGCGGAGGTCATCAGCACCGAGCCATTGCCACTTCGCGGGTAATCGCCGGTAATGCCGACCGAGGCCGTGGCGCGGACATCGATGCGTTGCCACGCATCGAATGCAAACGGATCGTTGCCAGGGCCGTTCATCACGCCCGCTGGTGTGGTGACGATGGCTGCACCGGCCGAGCTGCCAATCAGCGCCAGCGCAGCGGCAATCAACTTCTGACGAAAAGGGGTTACCCGAACAGGGTGCGAAGGTGGCATTGATCGCATGGATAATTCCTCGGAGTGCTAAATGAAACGGCCTGTGAGTGACGGATTGCAATAGGAGTCTTGGAGCGCCCGCGACACCCGCGCCTGAACGCGGGTGTCTATGGTGAAACGCGGATTCAAACCCGTTCGATGGCAATTGCCGTGGCCTCGCCGCCACCGATGCACAATGCCGCCACGCCACGCTTGCCGCCGCTGCGAATCAGGGCGTGCAAGAGGGTGACGACGATGCGGGTGCCGCTGGCACCGATCGGATGACCCAGGGCGCAGGCGCCGCCGTTGATATTGAGCTTGGCGTGATCGATGCCGAGGTCGGTGATCGGGGCCATGGCCACGCAGGCAAAGGCTTCATTGACTTCGAACAGGTCCACATCAGCCACCGACCAGCCGGCCTGGTCCAAAACACTTTTGATCGCTGTCACCGGTGCGGTGGTGAACCAGGCTGGCTCGTGTGCGTGACCGGCGTGCGCCGCGATGCGCGCCAGCGGCTTGAGTCCGCGTGCCTTGGCATCATCGCCGGACATCAGAACCACGGCCGCCGCGCCATCGGAAATGCTGGAGGAACTCGCGGCCGTGACCGTGCCGTCCTTGTTGAAGGCCGGGCGCAGGGTCGGGATTTTCTCGATATTGCTGCGACCGGGTTGCTCGTCGGTGCTGTAGCTGACATCACCTTTGCGACCGGCCACCACCACCGGCACGATTTCCGCATCGAAGGCACCGGCTTGCTGAGCCGCCAGCGCACGACGCACGCTCTCGGCGGCGAAGGCATCCTGGTCTTCACGGCTGTAGCAGTACTTTACGGCCGTGGCATCGGCAAAGATGCCCATGGAATTGCCGTCATAGGCGTTGGTCAGGCCGTCGAAGGCCATGTGGTCGAGCAAGGTGCCGTTGCCATAACGGATGCCCGAGCGCGAGCCGTTGAGCAGGTGCGGGGCATTGGTCATCGACTCCATGCCGCCGGCCACCACGACCTTGGCCGAGCCGGCGCGAATCAGGTCGTGGCCGAACATGATCGCCTTCATGCCCGAGCCGCAGACCTTGTTGATCGTGGTGCAGCCCGCCGACAAGGGCAGTCCCGCCGCGATCGCGGCTTGACGCGCCGGTGCCTGACCCAAGCCGGCCGGCAGGACGCAGCCAATGATGGCTTCATCGACCTGATCGGCCGCCACACCGGCGTGTTCGAGCGCAGCCTTGATCGCCGTGGCACCCAGCGTGGGCGTTGGCACGCCGCTGAATTGGCCGAGGAAGGAACCAATGGCGGTGCGCTTGGCACCGACGATGACGATGTCGCTCATGGCAGGACTCCTTTGGATGATTGAGACAAACCCGCGCCGCGATGGAAGGTGGCGACCCCGACACGATTCGAACGTGTGACCTCGCCCTTAGGAGGGGCGCGCTCTATCCAGCTGAGCTACGGGGCCGTTGGCGGAAGCGGCGAAACGCCATTGTAGCCGCTGTGGCTGCGGGCAAGCTTTGCCAGTGCGCCGACGAGGGCGAAAAGCGGAGGGAGCCATGGGTGGTGCCGGTGACGGGCTTCAATGGTCGCGCTTGCCGAGCCAGCCGCGATGGCGGAACCAGAGCAGGAGGCCGATGCCGACACTGATCATGCCGCCCACCACCACCGGATAGCCGTAGCGCCAGCCCAGCTCGGGCATGTTCCATGGGCTCGTGGTATCGAAGTTCATGCCGTAAACACCGGCCACGAAGGACAGCGGAATGAAGATCGTTGAAATGATGGTGAGCACCTTCATGATTTCATTCATGCGGTTGCTTTGGCTCGACAGCAGGATGTCCACCAGCCCTGAGGCAATTTCACGGTAGGTTTCGATGGCGTCGATCAATTGCACGGTGTGGTCGTAGCAATCGCGCAGGTAGACCTTGGTGGACGCGCCGATGAAT
>CAUJJS010000045.1 GCA_963205415.1 Pseudomonadota bacterium | reverse complement strand
GCCGAATCCAGTTCGCGATAGGAAATCCCGAAGGTGTCGCCGGCCAGGACGCTGGCGCTGGCTTCATCCCAGATGCAGATGTGGTGATTGGCGTGGCCGGGCGTGTCCAGACAACGCAGGCTGCGGCCGGCCAGATCAACGAGGTGGTTGTCGTGGGCAAGGTCCACACGTTCTTGCGGAACCGGAACGATGCTGCCGTAGCTGCGCGCCATTTCTTCTTCGCCGTAGACAGCGGTGGCACCGGCGATGAGTTTCGTGGGATCGATCATGTGCGGGGCGCCACGCGGATGCACCACGCAACGCGCCTTGGGCAGGTGTTGCAGCAAGGCGCCGGCGCCACCGGCATGATCCAGATGCACGTGGGTCAGGATCAGCCAGTCGATGGCTTCCGGCGCAAGGCCTGCGGCGTGAATACCCTGGAGAAGCCGTGGCACCGAGAGTGTCGTACCGCAATCGATCAGCGCGCCGTGGCCCTGTTCGACGATCAAATAGGCCGCATCGAAGTGCGGACGGTGAAAGCCGGTGTCGAGGGTGTGAATGCCCGATGTCGGTCCACGTTCGCTTGTACTCATCATGCGGATCCTTCGCGGGTACGCCAAAGCCGATGTCGAGCGAAAAGGGCGATGAGCAAGATCGCAATGAAGACGGCGTACGCCATCAGCGTCGCCAAGACTTGTGGCCAGATCGCGCCCACGGTGTGATCGGCGTTGAAGTAGGCCCAACGCATTCCGACGATGCTGCCGGCCAGTGCCAGCAGCAGGGCGGCGAGGTCGAACGCAGCGCGCACGCCACTGCGCGGTGTTCGCGGAAACAGCAGGAAGAGTCCACCCAGAATCACGAACGCCGGCAGAAACAAGATCAGGCTCAACAGCGACACCGTGCCTACTCCTGCCCAAGTAGTGCGAGCGCTGCCAGCACCGCAGCGGGCCCGACGTCATCACCCAGCACTTCATCGGCCAATGGCACCGTGCTGGCGCCTTGCTTGAGCGCCGCAATGCGCTGGCCAGCATCACGGGGCGCGCTGTAGCGGCCACCCTGCAACAACAGGCGGCCATCGGCATCCATCAATTTGAAGGAAAAGCAGCCATCGGTTTCCCGATACTGCTTGAAGCTGGGCACAGCGGTCGCGGCGCGTGTTTGTACCTGTTCGGTGTTCTGCGCCAGTGCACGAAAACGCCGCAGACCGACCGCTTCGCGCAAGGTTTCGAGCAAAGGGGCGGCCACTGCCCGCGCTTTGGCAGCGCCGGTCTGCAAGGCGTCTTCGATGCGTTCTGGCTGTGCCATCAAGGCCTCATAACGTGCACGCAGCGGTGCAATCTGTTCGTCGATGCAGTCGAACAGGCGCGTCTTGGCTTCGCCCCAACCCAAACCATCGCGAAGGGCGCTCCGGAAAACTTTAGTCTGTGCTTCGTCGGCAAAGGCGCGATACAGCGTGGCCAAGGCGTTGGAGTCAGGATCTTTGGCTTCACCCGGTGCACGTGAGTCGGTCACGATGCGCGCAATGGTTTCTTTCAGGCGTTTGCTGCCGCCTTCGAACAGCGGGATGGTGTTGTCGTAGCTCTTGGACATCTTGCGACCATCCAGCCCCGGCAGGGTTGCTACTTCTTCATCCACTTGCGCTTCGGGCAGCACGAAGAACTCACGCCCTTGGCCGAACAGATGGTTGAAGCGCGCTGCGACATCGCGTGCCATTTCAATGTGCTGCACCTGATCGCGCCCGACCGGCACCTTGTGGGCGTTGAACATCAGAATGTCCGCCGCCATCAGGATCGGATAGCTGTACAAGCCCATGGTGATGGCGGCGTCGGGGTCCTGACCTTCGGCCAGATTGGCATCGACACTGGCCTTGTAGGCATGGGCGCGATTCATCAGGCCCTTGGCGGTGACGCAGGTCAACAGCCACGTCAATTCGGGAATCTGCGGAATGTCGGATTGGCGATAGAAAACCACGCGCTCCGGATCGAGACCGCTGGCCAGCCAAGTGGCGGCAATCTCCAATCGCGAGCGCTCGATGCGCGCCGGATCATCGCACTTGATCAAGGCGTGATAGTCGGCCAAAAAATAGAACGCATCGACATCGGCGTTGCGACTGGCGGCCACCGCCGGGCGAATGGCGCCGACGTAGTTGCCAAGGTGTGGGGTGCCGGTGGTGGTGATGCCGGTCAGGACGCGGGTCTTGCTCATGATCTGCACGCGAGGGAAGCGAACGTGCAAGTTTAACAATGCCCGCGCAGCTTGGGCCGGCCCGTGGCATGCTCAGAACCCGTCCAATCACCCTGAGTGCCTGTGCGCAAGCCCCGTACCCGCTCGATCGTCCTGCTAGCCGTATTGCTGGCTTGGTTCGCCAGCAGTGTGTGGCAGGCCTACAAGCCGCTGCCCGATGGCGTGGGCGTGGCGATGCCGTGGCGCGTCGCTGATGAGGTGCGCTTTCTGTCCGATCGAACGTTTCTTGACTCCACTGGCGTGCGCCGCAGCGAGCAGGAGATCTTCGATCACGTCTTTGCCATGATCGGACAAGCGCAGCGATTGGTGCTGTTGGACATGTTCTTGTTCAACGATTTTGCCGGCGCCGAGGGGCATATCCATCGCGCACTCAGTGGCGAATTGACGCAGGCCTTGCTCAAACGCATGCGCGAGGTGCCGTCCTTGCGCGTGGTGGTGATTACCGACCCGATCAACACCGTGTATGGCAGCGTGGACTCGGCGCCTCTGGAAAGTTTGCGTGCGGCCGGCGCGCAGGTCGTGGTAACGGATCTATCGGCTCTGCGTGCTTCCAATCCGCTGTGGTCCGGCCCTTGGGCGCTGTGTTGTGCGTGGTTGGGCAATCGCCGTGGTGGCGGCTGGCTGCCCGATCCCTTGGCCAAGGAACCCATCACCCTTCGCAGTTGGTTGGCCTTGCCGAACTTTCGCGCCAATCACCGCAAGGTTCTGGTGGTCGATCAAGGCGAGGGCTGGCAGGCCTTGGTCACCTCGGCCAATCCCCACGATGCCAGCAGTGCGCACGACAACGTGGCCCTGCAGTTCAGCGGTGCCGCGGCACTGGACTTGGTGGCATCGGAAGCGGCGGTGGCGAAGTTTTCCGGAACCGTGCTCGATGCCTTGCCCATACCCAAGCCGATTGCAAGGCGCGCAGACCCTGCCGAAGCACAGGTGCGGGTACTGACCGAGGCCGCGATTCGCTCGGCCTTGTTGCAGGTGATCGATTCGGCCCAAGCGGGTGATGCGCTCGATGTTTCGGTGTTCTACCTGTCCGATCGTGGCGTGGTCGAGGCGCTGATCGCCGCGCAGCAACGCGGTGTCGCGTTGCGTGTGTTGCTGGATCCGAACGAGGATGCGTTTGGTCGCAAGAAAAACGGCGTACCCAATCGTCCGGTGGCCGGTGAATTGGTGCAGGCGGGCATTCCGGTACGTTGGTGCGACACGCACGGTGAGCAGTGCCATGCCAAGTTCCTGTTCTGGAGAACGCCGCATAAAGCACGCCTGATCGTGGGTTCGGCCAACTTCACGCGGCGAAATCTCGCCGACCTGAATTTGGAAACCAGCCTTGAGTTTGCGGCGACTATCGAGCATCCGGCGATGCAAGCAGCCAATGCGTGGTTCGATGAGGTCTGGAGCAACGAGGCCGGTCGCCACTTCAGTGCGGACTATGCCTTGTACGCCGACACCGCGTGGTGGCATCGGGCGTGGTATCGCGTGGGCGAAACCATGGGCTGGTCCACATGGTGAGCCCTGTATCGGAGCGATTTCGTCGTCTGGAACCCCTGCTGGATCGGGCGCTGGAACTGGATGAGACAGCGCGGGCACGATTCGTCGAGATTTGCGCAGAGATCCACCCGGACTTGGCGCGTGATCTTCGCCGTGCGCTCGATCCGGACGCGCAGTTGCCCGAATTGGGCAACTTGGCCGCCGAAGTCACACGCACGCCGAGCTTGGAGCGTCAGGGTTTGCGGATCGGGGCCTGGCAACTGCTCGACAAGATCGGCCAAGGTGGCATGGGCACGGTCTATCGTGCCGAGCGTGCCGATGGTGCATTCGAGAAACAGGTGGCCATCAAGTTGCTGCATCGCGCGGATGCGCCATTTCGTGAAGCACTGGCGCGGGAGCGCGCCGTATTGGCGCGTCTGGAACACCCCGGCATCGTGCGCTTGATCGACGGCGGCGTGCTGGAAGACGACATGCCATGGCTGGCGATGGAGCTGGCGGAAGGCGAAAGTCTCGACGTATGGCTGCGCAAGGAAAATCCTGACATCAAACGTCGCCTCGACGTGTTTCTGGCCATCTGCGACGCGGTGGCGCACGCACATGGCGAAAAGCTGGTACACCGTGACCTCAAGCCCAGCAACATTCGCGTCACGGACTCCGGCACGGTCAAGCTCCTGGACTTCGGGGTAGCACGACTGCTGTCGCCCGATGCACACGACACCATCACTCGGCAATGGGCGGTGACGCCCGAATATGCGGCGCCCGAGCAGTTGATGAGTGGGGCTGCCAGTGCGCGTACCGACATCTATGCCTTGGGTGCCCTGCTGTACTTGTTGCTGGTTGGGCGCTCGATCCATCCACCCTTCGATGGGAACTGGGTGGAGTACCTACAGCAAATCAAACAGTGCGATGCGACACCGGCCAGCCACGGCGCGTCGGCCGGTGGACTTTCAATGCCACCGACCACGCTGCGCGGGGATCTGGATGCCATCATCATCAAAGCCATGGCGCACAAGCCCGAGGATCGCTACGCGCGGGTTGAGGACGTGGTCGAGGACATACGACGTCATCGCAATCACCAGTGCGTGCAGGCGCGTTCCCGCTCATGGCGCTATCGCCTCGACAAATGGATGCTGCGCAAGCGCGCACTCCTTCTGATCATCGCCGGCGTGCTTGCGGCGATGACCTTGGGCGCGGTCGGCATGGCGTGGTTGAATGCCCGTTAGCGCACACGACAGACATGGGTTGACGGTCATGGCCAGAAAAAACGCCCCGCCCGGACTGAACCGGAACGGGGCGTGGGCGCGCGACTTTGGGTAGTGTTTTTGTTTCAGCCGCGATGACGACGGTAAGGGGCCAACTCGCCGACCAAGCGTTCGAGCTTGCCATCCAGCGCAGCTTGCGCCTGGGTGTCGGCATTGAGTGCGGTGAATTGCACCTTCTCGACCAGCGTTCCCCCAACGGGTGAACGATCGGAGGTCTTGTAAGCGCGAACGCTGAGATTGGCGATGTACAACTCCGAGCTGCGACCGTAGTAATTGAGTTGCTGCGAGCCCACAGGTTCAGCACGCACCACCACCACGATCGTGGCCGAACGACGCAGTGCATTGAGCGCCGAGGCCAAGCTGTCGCCATTGGAAACGCCCACGACATCGGCATCGGCCAGATCGAAGCCGGCTGCAGACAGCTCGCTTTCGATGCGACTGCGGGCCGGGCCGGTGATGGCCGAATCACCCAGCGCAACCACCGCCACACGTTGCGGTGTGGGCGGTGTGACGGGACGTGGCGGTGCCGTGGAGGCCACGACCTTGCTGGCAACCGGTGCACTCGTTGCCGAAGTGCTGTGTTCGCTGGACGTGACCGCTGGCATTTCCGTGGCAGCGGTGGCCGCGCTGGCGACGGGGCTGGCCACGGGCTGGGAGGCTGCCAGGGACACCGCAGGCACCGCTTCGACTGCAATCTGGCTGGATGCGGCGCTTGCGCGATCCTGCGCCATGGCGGTGCTGGCGCTGGTACTCGCATCGGGCAAGGACGTCGCGCTTGCACTCAAGGTCGTGGCGGCGACGCTGGTGGGTGCTGCGCCCGTCGGTGCCGGTTCGGCGGCATGGCTGGTGGCGATCGGATTGCTGGCTTTGCCGGTGTTGCGTCCTGCCTCGTAGGCCGTTTCGGTGCTGCCGACAAAACCGTCACCGAAACCTTGGACAAATCCCATGATTTGGCCGCGGAAGGCGAACGCGCCGCCACCCAGCATCAGCACCAAGGCGGCAGCCACCGCCACCGGAATCCAGCGCGAACTACCGGCTTTGGCCGGGCGATTCAAGGCAGACGGACGCGTTTGATGACCGACATCCGCTTTTGCGGCGGGCGCGGCGGGCGGAGCCGGTGGGACTGGCGGCGCAGGCGGTGGCGTGGCGCCGGCCCGAACGATGGGCGGCGGCGTGACCACGCGCGGAATCGACTTGGGCGCAGGCGTGCCCACCACGGTCGCGGCATTGATCGCAGCCGGGCGACTGATCTTGATCGTGGGCCCCAGCGCCAGCGCCGGATGAGCCTCCAGTGCGGCGACCAGATCGTGGCAGCTCTGGAAACGCTGCGCGGGTTCTTTGGCCACCATGCGCGTCAGGATCGCGGCCGTGGCCGCGTCCACTTGATCATTGAGCTGCTGGATGTCGGGGATCTCGGCCTTGACCACTTCCAACATCAGGCCCAGCGGGCTTTCATCGCCAAAGGGAATGCGCCCGCTGAGCATTTCGAACAAGACGATGCCGAGCGAGAAAATATCCGAGCGCTGGTCGATCGGCTTGCCCAGACACACTTCCGGTGAGAGATAACCAGGCGTGCCGACGAACTCGCCGGTCGAAGTCAGCTTCTTGGAAATGTCGGTGGTGGCCAGCGCAATGCCGAAGTCGGCGATCTTGACTTGACCACGCGTGGTCAGCATCAGGTTGCCGGGCTTGATGTCGCGGTGGATCACGCCGCGATCATGCGCCGTGGCGAGGCCTTGCGCGGTCTGGTGCAAGACCTTCAGGGCCGTGGCGGGCTCGAGCTTGCCATCGCGCTTGAGCACCGACGACAGCGAATCGCCATCGACGAACTCCATCGCAAAAAATGGCTGCGAGGTGGCTTCGTCGGTGCCGATGTAGAAAATCTGGATGATGTGCGGATCCGACAGTGCCGCCATCGCGCGGGCTTCACGCAGGAAGCGCTCCACCAACTGCGGATCGTGTGCCAGCGAGGGCGACAGTTCCTTGATCGCGACGTGTCGATTCAGAGCCGGCTCGAAAGCCTTGTAGACCACGCCCATGCCACCGCGGCCCAGTTCGGATTCGATTTCGTAGTGTCCCAAATGGGTTTTCATGGTCATCTCGCTTGAAAGGTGCCGCGTTGAGGATTCAAGTTTCAGGTTTGGCCAAGCCACGGGTGTTGCGGAACTTGGGCCAATAGTGCGCGCATCCTGCCGCGCATGTATAGGAATACGCACTTGTGCGCCAATTTGCGCCATTGGGCTCGCGGGTGCCATGACGCGTTCAAATGGGGTTCACCCTGGCTGAGCCGCCAAGTCGGCGTCCGTCTCTGCCCGGCGCAGTGGCGGGTCTGCGTCAAGCAAAGCCTTGAGCGCGGTGATGCGGTGGTTTGCGTGGGTCTCGCCAATGGCGACGATCCGGTCAAACGCCTTCCAGTCGAAAAGATCGATGCCCGATAGATCGGGTTTGAGGAGAACACTGGATTGTCGCCGCTGCCGTGCCGAACTGGCATCCGAATTGACCATGACCGCGCGCCAAAGCAGCTGCGCAATGCCGGGGTAAGTCTTTTTGCCCCACTGCTTTCGGATCTGTTGCCAGAAGGGCGGCAGCCATGCTTCTTCCAGCGCGGTGTCGATCCGATAGTTGCCACCGACATCCACGGCGATGATGTGGCCAGCGATGCGCTGACGCAGGGTTGAAACCGGCAGGTTGTCGATCACCCCACCATCCACCAACACACGGTGATCGTGAAACAAGGGCGGCACGACACCGGGAATGGCGGTACTGGCACGCAGCGCCATCCACAGCGGGCCGCGCTCGTGCACATGCAGGGTGCCGCTGGTGAGGTCACTGGAGACGGCGAAGAACGGTAGCGGCAAGTCCTCGATGTCGGCATCGCCATACGCGCGCTGCAGCAACAGCGAGGCCTTGCGCCCGCGGTGGATCGCAACCAATGGCAGCGTGAGGTCGGACAAGGGGTTGTCATCGACGAAGGCCGCACGCAGCGCGCGCACCTGTTGCGCGTCATCCCAACCTGCGGCATGGCCGGCCGCGACGATCGCCCCGGCACTGCACCCGGCTACGTAGTCGATATCGAGACCCAAGCCATGCAAGACACGCAACACCCCAACATGGGCAAAGCCCCGTGCGCCACCGCCCGACAACACCAGGCCAATGGCCTTTCCCGCCAACAAACGGGCCACACGGGCAAGATCGGCATCGGAATGTACGTGATGGTGCGCAATCACCGGCGGATAGGCCTCAAGCCATGTTCGGGTACCACGATAGGGTGGTGCTTCGTGCTGCATGAGCACCAGGTGTTTGGGCGTGTGCTCGGATATCGTCGACGGTGGGGGAATGGCCTTGGCCGGGTCGGAACTGGCATCGACGAGCATCAACACCACATCGCTCTGGCGTGCGCAGCGTTCGCGCCATGCGCTGTCGAGGTCACCCACGTAGATGACCCCGGCAACTTGTTGCTCCTGCAGTGCGTACCAAGCCGAACCGCGATTGCGTGCTTGGCCGGCGTAGATCACACGCACCTCGTCCGGCCCGCCCAGCGCCGCGGCCAATCGCGAGGCAAAGCCGCCCACGTCGATGCCGATTCCCCCAGGCAGCACCGCAAAGCAACGCGCCTGTGCCGGGCGGTTGACCGACTCGGCGTAACGCGACAGCGCTTCGCGCGCCAGACGCAGCATGGCGGCGGGGTATTGCGACATGACTTGCTCGAACGTGGCTTTCGACCAGCGCAGCAATTCACTGTCGCGCAGCGCCATCACGGTCGCGGTGCGCGCCTGCTCCAACAACAGACCGGTTTCACCGACATAGCCACCCGGCGCAATGTGGCCCAAGCGCCGGACTTCACCATCGCCGCCGCGACGCCATGCGGCCAATCGCCCATAGAACAGCACGTACAAAGCATCCGAGGGGTCGCCTTGATCGAACAAGGCGGTGCCACCGGACACATGCACGCGTTCGGCCTGCGCGCACAACTGTGCCAGTGCCTCGGATGGCAGGCCGCCGAACAGCGGAAGATTGGCAAGAAAACACCGGATCCGCTCGGCCGTGATGACATGGGGCTGTGGGGTTTCCGTCATGCGACAAAGCTAACCCATTCCCCGCTCCTGTGCTCGCCGTGTGCGGGCGTTGCAGCCGTGATCACGGGGTCGGTTTTGGGTATTGCTGCACTGCAAATTGCATTCGCTGCCGTATGGTCGTTCAATGCGCCTTCAGCGGATCGGTGGCGTTGCATCGGGGGATCCGCATTTATCCGGGCCATCACGGCTCGGTTCACGGGGATGGGGAGAATCAAGGCAATGAGCAAGCACTACCAGACAAAGCTGGCGGGACGGGTATTGGCGACAAGCATCGTGGCGGTTCTGGGCGCAGGGGGCGCCACCGCCGCCATCGGGCAAATCGTGCCCAAGCAATTGGCCGGCCCTCCGTCCGATTTTTCCGCCATGCGCGCGCCCGATCCGGTGAACGCAACCATTTATTCGCACAGCGCCTTGGTGCCAGTCGCCATGTTCGCCAGCAAGGCGGGCACGCGCGGACAATCGAACTTGCCGGTGGAAAACGGCATGCTGCGCTTTGCGGTATTGGGGCCGGACAGCGCTTCGTTCGAAATCCAGTTGAACGGCCCACGCGGCCAGAAATTGCGTGGCAGTGATGCGGCCAAGGCCGGCGCCAGCTCGAGCTTCGGAGTTGATGGTGCGCAGGTTCCGGCGCGCGTGTACGGCTTCCAGAATCTGGCCAAGGGCACATGGTCGATCGAATTGCGCAGCAAGGCGCGCCACTCCGAGCCGGGCTTCTTGTTGATCGAGGGTGACGAGCGTACCGAGCTGGCGTCCTATGCCACACACAGTCGCCAGTTGGTCGGCGAAACCTTGGGCCTGACTGCTCAGTTGGCCGCATCGGACACCCAAGGCGAAGGCGTGCTCGGTGCCGCAGCCGGACACATCGATCGCGCCACGCTCAAGGTCACTGGTCCCGATGGGCAGGCGGCCGACTATCCGATGTTCGACGATGGTCAACACGCGGATGGTGCTGCCGGTGATGGCCTGTTTGGCGCCGCCTTCAAGGCCACACAGGTCGGCAACCACGTCGCACAAGTGCTGATCGAAGGCGAGGATGGCGCCGGCAACCGCATCCTGCGCACCGCTGAACACCTGCTGCCCTTCATGGAACCCACGATTGCGATGACGAGCGCGCAGGCCACCACCCTGCGCAGCAAGAGCGGCGACACGCGGTTGATGATCGAGATTCCGGTGTCGGTGGCCAAAGGCAAAGGCAACAGCCACTACCACGGCTATGCCGAAGTCTGGGGTCGCAATGCCGATGGTGCTGCCGTTCCGGTGGCGTGGGTCGGCGGCATGGTGACACCCCAAAATGGTCACCTCGGTTTGGGTTTCGACGAGCGCTGGATCGCCAAAGCCAATGCACAAGGTCCGTACGAGTTGCGCAACCTGCGAATCGAAGACCCCGACAATTTCATCAGCCTGGCCTCGGCCTCACGCATGGAGCTGGCGATGCCTGCCCTGCGCACCCGCGCCAAGGCCGCTGACATCGTGATCGATGAAGAAATGACCATGGGTCCGCGCCCTGCCCAAGACGTGATGGCCAAGGGCACGGGCACGCGTTTGCTGTTGGTGCACGGCTATTGCTCGGGTGGCGTCTGGCCGGCCTCGCAGTTCACCGGCGATTCGAGTTTTCTCGACAAGAACCAGAACCGCAGTCACGACGCCTTCGCACGCCTCATCAAAACCTTCGGCACGCCGTGGAATTCCTACGGCATCGTCGCGCACAGTCAGGGCGGTGCTGCGGCGCTGCATCTGTACACCTACTACTGGAGTGGTCTGGACAATGCCACCGGTAGCCGCTTGATCCAGTCCGTGGGCACGCCCTATCAGGGCACCAACTTGGCCGGCATTCTCGCCACGCTTGGCAACTGGTTTGGCGTCGGCTGTGGCACCAATGCCAATCTCAGCTACAGCGGTGCAAGCTCCTGGTTGGCCGGCATCCCGACTTCAAATCGTGCCAAGGTGAACTACTACACCACGGCCTTCAAGACCACCAAGTGGTGGGTCAACGATTACTGCAATGCCGCCACCGACCTCGTGCTGAGTGATCCGGAAGATGGCACCACGGAAAAGGCCTACGGCCAGCTTCCGGGCGCGGTTAATCGTGGGCATACCAGTGGCCAGTGCCACACCAGCGGCATGCGCGATCCGGCGCAATATCTGGATTCAAGTCGCAACGCGACCATGAACGCCAACGCGGCACGCTGAGTGAGGCTACGGTGCAGCAACAGAAACCCGGCCAATGCCGGGTTTCTGTTGTTCGGACCGGTGGCAAACAGACGCGAAGGTGAACGGCTAGATCGCCAAACGTTTGTGCACAAGTCATCGTCGTCGGGTGGAAATCGTACTAGCCCATTGAAATAGTTTGCGGAACCATGGGCGCTTCCTTGCGCTTGGAATCGCCCATGTCACCGCAGATTGCCCACCTTTCGATCACCGAGGCGCAGGCGCGTCTGAAGCCTTGGCCCACGCGCGCACCTGCGATCCAGACCGATGAATACCTACGGCGCATCGAACGGGCGCGACGCGGATTGCGTGCGCTGGGCGCCGAAGCCTTGCTGATCACCGCGGGTGCCTCGCTGCGTTATTTCACCGGCATCGGCTGGGGCGCAAGCGAGCGCTTGGTGGCCCTGTTGCTGACGACGCAAGGGGATCTGGTGCTGATCGCGCCGAGCTTCGAGAAAGGCTCCTTGGACGCGGCATGCAAGATCCCGGCCCAACGCTGCCTGTGGGACGAACACGAAAACCCCTACGTGCTGGTGGCGCGGCAGATGGCTTGCCGCAACGCGCGCACCTTGGCACTCGATCCCGAAGCCACCGTGCGCGTGCATACCAAACTTTCCGCAGCCCTTGGTGCCACACGAATCACCGATGCGACCCACCTCATCGATGGCTGCCGCATGCGCAAGTCCCCGGCCGAACTGGCCCTGATGCAACAAGTCTGTGACATGACGCTGGAAGTGCAGCGCCTGGCCGCTGGCATCGTGCACGAGGGTATCGGTAGCAACGAACTGGTGCGCTTCATCGACGAGGCGCATCGCGCTTTGGGTGCCGACAACGGCTCAACCTTCTGCATCGTGCAGTTTGGTCAAGCCACGTCCTTCCCGCATGGCGTGCCCGGCGTGCAGCATCTGCGCGAAGGCGAGCTGGTCTTGATCGATACCGGTTGCAGCGTCGAAGGCTACAACTCGGACATCACCCGCAGCTATGTGTTTGGCAAAGCCAGTGATGCTCAGCAGCGCATCTGGAATCTGGAACAGGCGACGCAGCAGGCGGCCTTCAAGGCCATTCGCCCCGGTGTGAGCTGCGAGAGCGTCGATACCGCCGCGCGCCGCGTACTGGAAGCCCATGGCCTCGGGCCCGATTACCGCTTGCCGGGCCTGCCCCATCGCACCGGCCATGGTTGCGGGCTGGCCATTCACGAGGCGCCGTATCTCGTGCGTGGCAATCGTCAGGACTTGGTGACTGGCATGTGTTGTTCCAACGAACCGATGATCGTGGTGCCGGGCCAATTCGGCGTGCGTTTGGAAGATCATTTCCACGTCACCGAAGACGGCGCCCAGTGGTTCACCCCACCCTCGGTCGCCATCGACCAGCCCTTTGCCTGACTTGATTCCAGAAAGCATTCAAGATGCGAAATCTGATCGTCCTCTTGACGTGTGTGGCGACCCTCAGCGCGGCGCGTGCCAGCGACGTGCGGGAGACTCCGCCGATACCGGATCAATCGGCATACCAACAGGCCTTGAGTTTGCGTGAGCGCTGGATGTACCTCACCGAAGGCTTTGCCGGCCCAGTGACTTGGATCGATGACACACACTATCGCTATCGCCGCACGGTGCCCGGTGGTTTCGAATTCGTGCAGCGACAGATCGGTGAATCGAAGGCCAGCCCATCCTTCGATCACGCCGCATTGGCTCAGGAATTGGCAACGACCACGGGGCGCAAGCTCGATCCCAAGCGTCTGCCATTTTCCAACTTCCAATTGATCGACGAAGGTCACGCCATCGCCTTTGATCTGGACGATGCCTACTGGCTCGACGATGCGCATTGGGCATGCCAACTGAAGCCGGTCACATGCGCGCGGGCCGCACGCGCCTATGCCGGCTGGCCGCGTGGCTGGGGCGTGGTGCGCGATCAATCGATCGCACCGAACAATTCGCCGCATCGCTCGCCAGATGGGCGCTTGGAGGCCCTGCTCGATGCCGGCGCCCTGATCGTGCGTGAGCGCGAAAGCGGCAAGGTGCGCCTCACCGTGCCGGCACCGTCCGCCCCGCAGGTGTTTGATCCCGAATCCCTCGTGTGGTCGCCGGACTCGCGTCATCTCGCGCTGTATCGGCTGACACCCGGCACCCAGCGCCGCGTCGTGCGGGTGGAAACGGCGCCGCTCGATCAAGTCCAGCCCAAAGTGCAAAGCCAGCTCTATCCCAAGCCGGGCGATGCGGTGGATATCGAGATTCCGGTGTTGGTGACGATCGAAAATGGCAAGGCGCAAGCCATCGACAACGCTTTGTTTGCCGAGCCTTTCACGCTCTCGCCCCTGTATTTTCGTGCCGATGGCAAGTCGCTGGCCTTTCGCTACGTGCAACGCGACCGCAAGCGCATTCGCCTGATCGAAATTGCCGTGGACGATGGCGCTAGCCGCGCCGTGGTCGAGGAATCCGCCGATACCTTCGTCAACGACTGGGATGGGCGCAGCTTCTTCCACGATGTGGGCCAGCGCGGTGACACCATCCTGTGGATGAGCGAGCGCGACGGCTGGAACCACCTCTACCGCTTCGATGGAAAAACCGGCAAAGCCACCCAGCTCACCCACGGCGACTGGGCGGTGCGGCGGGTCATCCATGTTGATGAGGCGCGTGGTGAAATCTGGTTCGCCGCCAACGGCCGCGAGCCGGGGGATCCCTATTTCCAGCACTTCTATCGCGTTGATTTCGACGGCACGCATCTCGTGCATCTGACGCCCGGCGAGGGCTGGCACGAACTGAGCCTGTCACCGGACTTGGCGCACTACACCGATACCTGGTCGCGGCTGGACAAACCCAATGTCACCGAACTGCGCGATGCACGCAACGCGCGTCGGCTGGCAAGCATCGAAGGCGGCAAGGTCGATGCCTTGACGGCCGCAGGCTACCGACCACCGCAGGTATTCGTGGCGCCCGGCCGCGACGGCAAGACCCCGATCCACGGCATCGTGGTGCGCCCGCAGAACTTTGATCCAAGCCGTGGCTATCGGGTGATCGAAGCGATCTACGCCGGCCCGCACGATGCCTTCGTGCCCAAGGCCTATTGGCCCTTCGGCGTGCACTCGGAAGGCGATGAAATCATCGGCATGCAGGCCTTGGCCAATCTGGGTTTCATCGTGGTGCAGATGGATGGCATGGGCACGATGAACCGCTCCAAGGCCTTCCACGATGTGGCTTGGAAGAACGTGCAAGACGCCGGCTTTCCCGATCGCATCGCCTGGCATCGCGCACTGGCCGCGCAGGACCCGTCCTACGACATCAGCCACGGCGTCGGCATCTACGGTGCCTCAGCCGGTGGCCAGAACGCCTTGCACGCGCTGGAGTTCCACGGCGATTTCTACACCGTGGCAGTCGCCATGAACGGCTGCTACGACAACCGCATGGACAAGATCAGCTGGAACGAACAGTGGATGGGCTGGCCGGTGGATGACAGCTACGTGCGCGCCTCCGGCGTGTCCAACGCCCATCGCCTGCAAGGCCAGCTGTTGATGATTGTGGGCGAGCAGGATGCCAACGTTGACCCGGCCTCGACCTACCAGGTGGCTGATGCCTTGATCCGCGCCGGCAAGGATTTCGACCTGCTCGCCGTACCCGGCAAGGGGCATTCGGTGGGACGTGCGGAAGCGCCGGTCGCCTATGTCCAGCGACGCCTGTTCGACTTCTTCGTGCGGCATTTGATGGGCGCGCCGACGCCGGATTGGAATCGCGCCACCACGCCCTGAGCACGGATTCAGACGTTCGGAGACAGACCATCGAGGAAGGTGACCTCGCCGGTTTCCACCGCATACTGCGCGCCCACGATGCGCAGACCATCGGAGCGAATGAGCTTTTCCAGCACCGGCGAGCTGTAACGCAGGTGGCTCACCGAAACCCCGACATTGGCGCGCATTCCATGCAAGGCCAGCGCTTCCCGGTTGTGGCGCAAATCGCTGTGCAACATACCCTCGATCGACGGCCGCATCCGATCCACGATCGATTGCAGATTGCGCGATTGATTTTCGACCGGCTGGGTCAGTTGATCGATGGTGGCGGCCACCGCGCCGCATTGGGTGTGACCCATCACCACCACCAAGCGCGTGCCGAAATGTTCGGCGGCGAACTCGACACTGCCGATTTGCGAAGGCGCGACGATGTTGCCAGCCACACGGATCACGAACAGCTCGCCCAGGCCCGCATCGAAGATCAATTCCGCCGGCACCCGCGCATCCGAACAACCCAGGATGATGGCAAAGGGATGCTGCTCGGCCAGCGCGAGGTTGCGGCACACCGTGGCCTCGTCCTGGCTGAGATTCTTGATGAAACGCTGGTTGCCTTCGCGCAGGCGCGCAAGGGCTTCATCGGCGGGGATCGGCATGGGGTACTCCAGTTCAAGATAGACACCGATCAGCGCGTGGGAGCGGGCTGATCAACACGCCATTCTAGCGTTGTGGATGACGGTCCGCCGTGCGACCAATGATCACGATGTCGATGGCGCTGAGGTCGGGACTGTGAATCTGCCAGTGAACGGTTTCGCCATTGCACGGAAAGTAACTCGATATCGGATTGGCCACCAGCGGTGCGAGATTCTCGTCATTCCTGCGCACCTGCCATTGCAGGCGGTTCAGCAGTGGCATCAGGTTGCTCACCACCAGGAGTTCATCCGATGCGCACGCGACCCGACCTTCAGCCATGGCCATGCCGCCGGCGTCGAACTCAGCTTGGCGATCTACGCGATAGCGCACATCGATTTCGTCAGTGCGACCCTGTTCGGGTGCCAGTGCCTGACGCGGTGTACGAAGCAGGTAACCATAAGGCGTGGGTTCGGCTGCAATCCCAAGTTCACGAGCGCGCAGCGCCGTCATGCCAAACAAGTGGTGATCTCCCGTGTGTCCACCCAGTCTGGGCAGGCTTTCGGGCGGGCAATGCAAGCGCGCCGCGACACCCTGGCTGAAATCGAAGATGGCGGCCAGCTCCCCGTGCAGGGTCATTTGCCCAGACATCGCGCACGCGCGTTGTGCCATTGCGTCGAATTGGGCCACCGATAACCATGGGCTGGGCTGCGGCGTGGCGCTGCGCCATTGACCGATATCGGAGATTGCGGCAGCGGGAAGCGGCATCTGCCCCTGCTGCGACCACCGTTCGCGCTGCAGCAGCAGGCCCAGATTGATCAGTACGGTCATCATTACCAGCAGTGTCACCACGACCGTCCCGGCGCGCGTACCTCGTATCGCTGCCCACCCGCCCAATGCCAGCAGGCCGATACCGAAGGGCGCCAGACAGTAAGTCATCCAGGTGGGCGTGGTATCGCGCAACAACGCGATGAAGGCCACCGCAGCGAGTGTGGCCAAGGACAGAGACCCAGCCAGTCTCTGCGCCTTGGGGTCAGTGCCATGCCACAGTCTCATGCCACCTGCCAGGGCAGTCAGGATCACTGAAACGTGGGCGACAGTAATTAACACCGCCCAGTTCTTCGGCAGCAAGTAGTCTCCCGCAAACCATGCGCCACCCATGGTCAGCGCCCACAGCACCTGCGGCAGGCGTAGCAAGCGCGCCCCGGGATGTGAGCTGTCGAGATACGACAAAGTTGCCGTGGCTTGCGGCCAGCCCGTTTGAGCTTCTGCCAACAACATCGGCAGGAATGGCGTGAGGAACACCGCTACGCACGCGAGCAAGGCAAACCAGCGTCGCGGCAAATACAGCGCACGCCACGCGGCGCAGGCCACTGCGGGCGCCATCACCAAGGTCGTAGGGTGAGCATGAAGCGCAAGCGCCAGCATCAGGCTGGCAGCAATGGCCGCGCTGGCACGACGGTCTTGCCAAGCGATACATGCCAAAAGGCCACAGGCCAGTACCGCACTTTCGACCACACTGGTGTGGGCAATCACTAGGGTGCCAACGCTATCCCATCCCGGCAATGCGATCAGCGCTGAGGCAATGATGCCAAAGCGTGTGTCCAATAGGCGGCGACCCAGAGCGAAGGTCAGCGGAATCTTGGCGGCGGCCAGCAGGCCCACGAACGTCGCAGACGCGGTAATGCTGCCTGGCCAGAGCAGCGGCAGTGACAAAATCCAGTACCACACCGGCCCGAGTTTCCAATGTCCGAACAGTCCCGGGCCATAGGGCGAATAAGGGCCGCCGTGACCCACGGCCCAGGCATTGGCGAGGTCGCGACCCGAGTCCGTGACGAGGGTGGCATGGGCGAACAGCGCCACATGCAGAGCCAGCAGCATCAGCAATGCGAAACCTGTCAGGGCGCGCTCGCGTGGCGACATTTTGGTTTCAAGAGGCACGATTGCACCGGATCCGAGGGCCATCTTCTCGGAGGATTGTCCCACGGTGGACACTCGAAGCATTGACAAATGGTCATCGGCTGTTTGCATCATTGGGGTTGGCCGCAAGCGTGCGGTCGTATCGCATCGGAGAACACCGTGGCCTTCAACACCATCATCGAACCCTTTCGCATCCAGTCGGTCGCGCCGATCCGGATGACCACCGAAAGCCACCGTCGTCAGGCCATCGCAGACGCCGGCTACAACCTGTTTGGCCTGCATGCCGATGATGTGTTGATCGATCTATTGACCGATTCGGGCACCGGCGCGATGAGCCGTGACCAGTGGGCTGCGATCCAGCGCGGCGATGAGTCCTACGCCGGCAGCCCCTCGTACGAAGTTTTCCGCGACGCGGTGCAGAACCTGTTTCCCTACAAGCACGTGATTCCGACCCATCAGGGGCGCGCGGCAGAAAAAATTATCTTCACCGTGCTGGGCGGCAAGGGTCGCGTCATTCCCAACAACACCCACTTCGACACCACCCGCGCCAACATCGAGTACACCGGTGCCGAGGCGGTGGATCTGGTGATCGCCGAAGGTCGCGATCCGGCCGACCTGCATCCGTTCAAAGGCAATATGGACGTGGCGCGGCTGGATGCCTTCCTGAGTGCCAACGCCGGCAAGGTGCCAGCGGTGTTCACCACCATCACCAACAATTCTGGCGGTGGTCAGCCGGTCAGCTTGGCGAACCTGCGCGAGGTCAGTGCGGTGTGCAAAGCACGCGGCGTCCCTTTGTTTCTGGATGCCTGCCGTTTTGCCGAAAATGCGTGGTTCATCCGCGAGCGCGAAGCCGGGCAGGGTGATCGCGAGGTGGCCGATATCGTGCGCGAGATGGCCTCGCTGGCCGATGGCATGACCATGAGCGCGAAGAAGGATCCGATGGGCAATATCGGTGGTTGGCTGGCGCTCAACGACGACGCCATGGCCGAGCAGTGCCGAAATCTGTTGATCCTGACTGAAGGCTTCCCGACCTACGGTGGTTTGGCCGGGCGCGATCTGGAGGCCTTGGCCCAAGGCTTGAAGGAAGTGGTCGATCACGATTACCTGCGCTATCGCATTCGTTCCACCGCCTATCTGGGTGAAGCCTTGGCGAAATCCGGCATTCCCGTGGTGCAGCCGATTGGAGGGCACGCGGTGTATCTGGATGCGCGTGCCTTGTTGCCGCACATCGCACCACTTCAGTATCCCGGTCAGGCCTTGGCGGTGGCCTTGTACGAAGTCGGCGGCGTGCGTGGTTGCGAAATCGGCACGGTGATGTTCGGCCGTCATCCCGATGGTTCGGAAACACCAGCCACGCTCGATCTGGTGCGTCTGGCGATTCCACGCCGCACCTACACCCAGAGCCATATCGACTACGTGATCGAGGTCTGCCAACAGGTCGCGGCCCAAGCGAAGGCGCTGCGCGGTTACCGCATCGTGCA
>CAUJJS010000044.1 GCA_963205415.1 Pseudomonadota bacterium | reverse complement strand
GCTGGCACGATCTGGGTGGCGTCGATGCGGGTCTCGACCGGGAACACATCGGCGCGGGTACGCACCGCCATGACGATTTCTTCCAGCGAGGCATTGCCGGCGCGTTCCCCCAGACCGTTGATCGTGCATTCCACCTGACGTGCACCGGCGCGCACCGCGGCGAGCGAGTTCGCGACCGCCAGGCCGAGATCGTTGTGGCAGAGCACTGACCAGACAACCTTGTCCGAATTCGGCACGCGTTCGATCAGGCTCCGAATGGTGGCAGCGTATTGCTCGGGCACGTTGTAGCCGACGGTGTCGGGCACATTGATGGTCTTGGCGCCGGCCTGAATGACGGCAGCGAATATGCGCACGAGAAAGTCCAGCTCGGAGCGGCCCGCGTCCTCGGCCGAGAATTCGACGTCATCGGTCTATTCGCGCGACCAGCCAATGGCCTTTACGGCCTGCTCGACGACCTGGTCGGGCGTCATGCGCAGCTTTTTCTCCATGTGGATCGGGCTGGTGGCGATGATGGTGTGGTTGCGACCGCGCGCAGCGGGTCGAATGGCCTCGCCCGAGCGCCGGATGTCGTTCTCGTTGGCACGCGCCAGCGAGCACACGATGGACTCCTTGATTGCTTCGGCGATCGAGCGCACCGCCTCGAAGTCGCCGTTGGAGGCCGCGGCGAAGCCGGCTTCGATGACGTCTACGCGCATGCGTTCGAGCTGGCGTGCGATGCGCAGCTTTTCGTCCTTGGTCATGCTGGCGCCGGGCGATTGTTCGCCGTCGCGCAAGGTGGTGTCGAAGATGATGAGTCGGTCGGTCATGGGCTGTTCTCCGGAAAAATGAAGCTTGGGATTCCCGCCAGCGAAAAACGTCTTGAGCAAACAAAAAGGCCCGCTGCGGGTGCAAACGGGCCTTTACAGGAAAAAGTTGCGCGCGCTACCGTCCCCGCCCGTTCGGCGTTGCCAGTCGTAGCGCCAGCGACTTGTTCATGGAACGGTAACTGTAGCACATGGCTTGGCTGGCGTGTGCATCGGTGATTTCACCGAGCGCGCTCAGTCATGGTGCAGCCCGCGTTCGTCAGGCTCGTCGGTGGAGGTGCTGACGATGCTGGCGTGCTCGCCCTTGGCCTTGCGCCACACATACACCACGTAGCCCGACAGCGCATAGCCGACGAACACCAGAAACAGCATGGTGGCCGGCTCGATGCTGATGACGGCGATCAGCAGCGCCGCCAGCACCAGCATGACGAAGGGCACGCTGCGCCGCCCGCGCAGGTCCTTGAAGCTGTAGTAGGGGGTGTTGGTGACCATGGTGAGCCCGGCGAACAGCGTGATGGCGAACAGCAGCCAGGAAAAGTCGCCACGCGCCACGCGCGCGCCGCCGAGCGCCGAGATCAGGGCACGAAACAGCGGCACCTCGCGCTGCGCCTCGATCATGGTGCTGGTCAGCCATATGAAGCCCGCCACCAGCGCCGCCGCCGCCGGCGAGGGCAGGCCCTGGAAGTAGCGCTTGTCGACCACGCCGGTGTTGACGTTGAAGCGCGCCAGCCGCAGCGCCGCGCAGGCGCAGTAGACGAAGGCAGCGAACCAGCCGGCCTTGCCCAGCGGCTGCAGGGCCCACATGTAGGCCACCAGCGCCGGCGCGGCACCGAAGCTGACCATGTCCGACAGCGAATCCATCTGCTCGCCGAAGGCGCTTTGGGTGTGCGTCATGCGCGCCACGCGGCCGTCCAGGCTGTCGAGCACCATGGCGGCGAAGATGCCGGTGGCGGCGGCGGCAAACTGCCCGTGCATGGCCATGACGATGGCGTAGAAGCCACCGAACAGCGCCGCCAGCGTGATCATGTTGGGCAGCACATAGATGCCCTTGCGGCGCCGGGGTGGCGGCAGGTCGTCCGGTGGCCGTGGGGTCGAAAACTCGTGGTCAGGCATCAGATTGCAGCTCATGCCGCCCGCAGACAGCGCGAGCAGCTATGAAATTCATAGTATGGCGGCAGCCCCGACGGGGCCGCCGCTGCCGTGCAGTGTAACGACTCGGGCACAAAAAAGGCCACGCGGGGCGTGGCCTCGGGGGACGGATGGCACGCGCGAGCCGCCCAAGTACGGCCGTGGCACGCGCCCGCAGGCAGCGCGCCAGCGGCCCACCGCCGTGGTCAGGATCAGTTGCGCGTCTGATCGACCAGCTTGTTCTTGGCGATCCACGGCATCATGGCGCGCAGCTTGGCGCCCACCACCTCGATGCTGTGCTCGGACATGTTGCGGCGGCGCGCGGTCATGCTGGGATAGGCGGTGCGGCCTTCCAGGATGAACTGCTTGGCGTAGTCGCCGTTCTGGATGTTGCGCAGCGCCTCGCGCATGGCCTGGCGCGAGCTTTCGTTGACGACCTTGGGGCCGGTCACGTACTCGCCATATTCAGCGTTGTTGCTGATCGAGTAGTTCATGTTGGCGATGCCGCCTTCATAGATCAGATCGACGATCAGCTTGAGCTCGTGCAGGCACTCGAAGTAGGCCATTTCGGGCGCGTAGCCGGCCTCGACCAGGGTCTCGTAGCCCATCTTGATCAGCTCGACGGTGCCGCCGCACAGCACGGCCTGTTCGCCGAACAGGTCGGTCTCGGTCTCTTCCTTGAAGTTGGTCTCGATGATGCCGGCCTTGCCGCCGCCGTTGGCCATGGCGTAGGACAGCGCCAGATCGCGCGCCTTGCCGCTTTTGTCCTGGTGCACCGCCACCAGGTGCGGCACGCCGCCGCCCTGGGTGTAGGTGTTGCGCACGGTGTGGCCGGGGGCCTTGGGCGCCACCATCCACACGTCCAGGTCGGCGCGCGGCACCACCTGGTTGTAGTGCACGTTGAAGCCGTGGGCAAAGGCCAGCGAGGCGCCGGACTTGATGTTGGGCTCGACGTTGTTCCTGTACACCTCGGCGATCTGCTCGTCGGGCAGCAGGATCATCACCACGTCGGCGGCCTTGACGGCGTCGTTGACTTCCATCACCTTCAGGCCGGCCTTTTCGACCTTGGCCCAGCTGGCGCCGCCCTTGCGCAGGCCGACCACCACCTTGACACCGCTGTCGTTCAGGTTCTGGGCGTGGGCGTGGCCCTGCGAGCCATAGCCGATGATGGCCACGGTCTTGCCCTTGATCAGGCTCAGGTCACAGTCTTTGTCGTAGAAAACTTTCACGGGTTTCTCCTTCTGATGCTTTGCTTGCTATGGAATAAAGAGCTGCTTGCGCAGGATGGGCGGGCGCTGTGGCCTCAAACCTTCAGCAGTCGTTCGCCACGCCCGATGCCGCTGGCGCCGGTGCGCACGGTCTCCAGGATGGCGGATTTGTCGATCGCGTTCAGGAAGGCGTCGTGCTTGCCCTGGTCGCCGGTGAGCTCGATGGTGTAGCTCTTGTCGGTGACGTCGATGATGCGGCCGCGGAAGATGTCGGCCATGCGCTTGATTTCCTCGCGCTCCTTGCCGACGGCGCGCACCTTGACCATCATGTGCTCGCGCTCGATGTAGCTGCCCTCGGTCAGGTCGACCACCTTGACCACTTCGATCAGGCGATTGAGATGCTTGGTGATCTGCTCGATCACCTCGTCGGAGCCGCGCGTCTGGATGGTCATGCGCGACAGGCTGG
>CAUJJS010000043.1 GCA_963205415.1 Pseudomonadota bacterium | reverse complement strand
GATCACCAGCAGCGGCGCCTTCGACTGGCGCAGCGCCAGCGCCTTCTTCATGATGCCCGCGAACTCGGGGTCGACGATGACCGCCTTGGCCTCGCCGTGGTCCAGCATGAAGGCCACCGCCTCGGGGTCGAGCCGGGTGTTGAGCGTGTTGAGCACGGCGCCGGCCATCGGCACGCCGAAATGCGCCTCGACCATGGGCGGGGTGTTGGGCAGCATCACGGCCACGGTGTCGTTCCTGCCGATGCCGTGCCTCTGCAGGCTGCTGGCCAGCTGGCGACAGCGCGCATAGGTCTGGCCCCAGCTCTGGCGCAGCTCGCCATGCACGATGGCCAGGCGGCCCGGATACAGCTCGGCCGTGCGCTGGATGAAGGCCAGCGGCGTCAGTGCAGCATGGTTGGCCGGGTTGCGAGGCAGATCGGTGTCGAAGATGCTGGGCATGCCTGTCTCCTGGAAAGGGAACGCGCGGGGGCGGGACGCCCGATCATAGTCAGCGGCCTGACGGGCAGCTGGCGCCGGTCCCGTGCCTGCCCGGAACCCCGCAGCGCGCGGCACGTCGATCGGCTCGATCGCCTGACGTCCCCGAGATGGCCCGGGCAAAATAGCCTCGTGGCCATTCCGCAGCACTTTCTCCAGGAGCTCCTGGCGCGCGCCGACATCGTCGAGATCGTCGGCCGCTACGTGCCGCTCAAGAAGACCGGCGCCAATTTTTCCGGCCTGTGTCCGTTCCATGGCGAAAAGACGCCGTCGTTCACCGTCAGCCCGTCCAAGCAGTTCTACCACTGCTTCGGCTGCGGCAAGAACGGCAACGCCATCGGCTTTCTGATGGACCACACCGGCGCCGGCTTCGTCGAGACGGTGCACGAGCTGGCCCAGCAATACGGCCTGCAGGTGCCCGAGGACGAACGCAGCCCGGCCGAGCGCGCCCGCGCCGCCGAGCAGACCGAGCAGCGCGCCAGCCTGACCGACGTGCTGGCCCGCGCCGCCGACGCCTGGCGCAAGCAGCTCAAGGCCTCGCCACGAGCCATCGACTACCTCAAGCGGCGCGGCCTGTCGGGCCAGGTGGCGCGCCAGTTCGGCCTGGGCTACGCGCCCGAGGGCTGGCGCGGCCTGGCCAGCGTGTTCCCGGACTACGCCGACCCCCTGCTGGTGGAAAGCGGGCTGGTCATCGTGTCGGAGGACGACGAAGGCAAGCGCTACGACCGTTTCCGCGATCGCATCATGTTCCCCATCCGCTCGGTCAAGGGCGAAGTGATCGGCTTCGGTGGCCGCGTGCTGGGCGACGATAAGCCCAAATACCTGAACTCTCCCGAAACCCCGGTGTTTCACAAGGGCCGCGAGTTGTACGGCCTGTTCGAAGCGCGCACCGCGCTGCGCGAGCAGGGCTACGCGCTGGTGGTGGAAGGCTACATGGACGTGGTGGCGCTGGCGCAGCAGGGCCTGGGAAACGCCGTCGCCACCCTGGGCACAGCCTGCACGCCCGAGCACGTGCACAAGCTGTTTCGCTTCACCGACCACATCGTGTTCAGCTTCGACGGCGACGCCGCCGGCCGACGCGCGGCCCACAAGGCGCTGGAAGCCGCCCTGCCCCTGGCCACCGACACCCGCAGCGTGAAGTTCCTGTTTCTGCCGCCCGAGCACGACCCCGACAGCTTCGTGCGTGCCGAGGGGGTTGAGGCCTTCGCCCAGGCGGTGCGTGACGCCGTGCCGCTGTCGCGCTTCCTGCTGGACGCCGCGGCCGAGGACTGCGACCTGCAGACCGCCGAAGGCCGCTCGCGCTTCGCGGCCCGAGCCCGGCCACTGTGGCAGTTGCTGCCCACGGGGGCGCTGGCGGCACAGCTGCTGGGCGACATCGCCGCGCAGGTGCAGATCGGCACGCACGAGCTGGAGCAACTATGGGGCTTGCGTCGAACGCCCCCGGCACGCTCTGAAAACAATAGCTATTCGCGCTCACCCCATAAGGCAAGAGAGCCAAAAACACCCGCAAGAGCCGTGGCCGTCCGCCACGCGCCGCGGCGCGCACCCTCGCCGCGCGTCAGCCGTGCCCTGCAGATCGTGCTGACCGAGCCGAGCGCCTGGGATCGCCTCACGCAAAGCGATCAGGGCCTGCTGTGCGACCTGCCGGCGCCCCTGGGCGCGCTGTTCACCTGGCTGGCCGGCCAGCACCTGGAGCACGGTCCGCAGCCGTGGAGCGCGCTGCGCGAAGCCCTGCGCGGCCACGGCCACGAGGCCTTTGCCGTCGAGCTGCTGGAGCGCCTGCCGCCCGACATCGAAAGCGACGCCGAAGAACTGTCGCGCATCCTGACGCTGGAGCACGACGCCCGCTACGCCGCCGAGCGCCAGCGCCTGGCCGCCGCCGCGGCTGCCGGAGACACCGCCGCCTACGCCCGGTTGCGTGAAATGCCGGTCACCCGCCCGCGCTGAACCGAACCACTCCCCATCGACGGCGGGCGCGGCGGCGTCGCCAATCCCTTGGGGACCTTGAAATGGGTCCTTGAAATGAGTGTCAACCCAAAAAATAGAAATGTCCCCTTTCAGCCCAAATAGAGATGTCCCCTTTGGGGTGTCCTTGAAGGGATGATTCAAGGCGACTGCGTGGCCGCAGAGCGCGCAGGGCGTAGCCCGTAGCGCTGTGCGGCCACGCGCGGCGCGCCGGCGCCGCCATCGGGCATGTAGATGCCCGCGCGGCGCTGCGCATCCTGATGCTCGATCTGCGCGGCAAGCCTGGCCAGGCGGCGGCGTTCTTTGAGGACGATGGCGTCCACGCGGTCATTGATCGCCTTGGCATCGACCGTCTTGCCACCCTTCAGGTGCTCGTGCCAGCCCCAGGCGCGATGCCTGAGGATTTGACCGCGCCAGGACAGCTCCAGACGCCCATCGGCAAACTGCACGATCTCCACCATCGCACCGGCGCGCGGCGCATGCGCCTGACCCGCCTCGATCTGCAAGAGGGCGCCCTCGAAACGGCACACACCCTGCCCGCTTGCGCTGCGCCGGTGATGCAGCGCGCAGATGCGCGAGAGCTCGTGCCTTGAACCGAGCCAGGGCCGGTGCATGTCCGCTGCTTGGCGCGGCGCCACCGCAAAGCGCGCATTGTGTGCGGCCAGATACCCTGGCAGCCAAGCATTGGCCTCAGCCATGCCATCAATGCCCGCCAGCCGCATGGCCTTGACCAGCCTGTCTTGCAGCGTCTGAAACAGCCGCTCCACCCGCCCCTTGGCCTGCGGGCTGTGCGCGCAGATGGGCTCGATCCCCAACTGCAGCAGGGCGCGCTCGAACTGGGTGGGGACAGGATCTTCTCGGTCATGCTTGGTGAAAATGGCGTGGCGGTCGCTGTAGATGGCCAGTGGCGCGCCGTGCTCAGCCACGCAGCGCTCGAGCACGCCCAGATAGCCCTGGGTGCTCTCGCTGGCCTCAAAGCGTGCGCCCAGCACCCGGCCGGTGGCGTCATCGATGAAGGCAATCAGGCAGCAGCGGGCAGCGCGGCCCTCGAACCAGTCGTGGTGGCTGCCGTCGATTTGCACCAGCTCGCCCAGGCAGGCGCGGCGTGCGCGCGCGGGGTGCACGCGAGCGGCCCGGCGCGGCTTGGGCTGCCACAGGCCCGCTTCGATCATCCAGCCACGCAGGGTTTCGCTGCTGTGGATAAAGCCGTGCTCGCGCGCCAGGTACTCGCGTGCCAGCTCGGGGCCGAAGTCGCGGTAGTGCTGGCGCACCAGTTGCAGCACCGATTCCCGCACGGCCTGGGCGATCTTGCGGTTGCTCGGCCGTGCGCGCCGCCTGGAGATGAGTCCTGCTTCACCTTCAGTGCGCAGCCGCCGGCACAGGCGCTTGATCTGGCGCACCGACAGGCCCAGCTGCTGCGCCGCCTGCGCCTGGCTCAGTTGCCGCTGCAGCACCTGGCTCAGCACGGCCAGCCTTCCCGCTTCCTTCACACTCATCAGCACCTGCACCTCGTACCCCTTCGTGTCGACAACAAGGGGACACTTCTATCTGGGGCAGAGGGGACATTACTGTTTGGGCGTCACAGAACAGATCGGTCTGCCGATTCTGAGCGTAAAATACTTGACGCCATTCATCGGTGCCGAGCACGCGCGTCAATGATGCTTCCTTGTCGGCATCCAGCGCGTCGGCATTCTTGGCGGCTTGTCGGTACAGCCCGGCATACGGGAATAGGTACCAGACATCTATTGCGCCAGTCTTGGAAATCGCTTCCAGCGTCGACCACTCAACGTGCATTCCGAACGGATCAAGAAACAGCACGGCCCGTTCACTGTTCCACTGATGCTGGCTGCACAGCGTTTTCAACGCTGTGTTGGCATCGCTTTGGATCACTTCGATGGTCTTACCCGGAAATTCCGCACCAAGCGCATTCAGGGCAGCCAGCTTCTTCGGGCGCAATTCGATGAAGCAGAACTTGTGGAACGATGGGTTGGCCGTCAATGCCCTGCGCGCGGAACCATCGATGCTCTTCTTCTCGCCGTCCACCTTGATGTCGCAACGGCCCGTACCAGCGAAAGCATCGATGTAGAGCCGAGTAAAGCTCTGCTTGCTGAGGGCCGTGTTGAAAGCCACGAGGTACTTCTCCAGCGCCTCCAGCTTGATGCGCGTCCAGACACCCCCAAAAGAATGCTGATCCTCTGAACTCCTTTCGAGATCGTCGTCAAGCAGGCCATCGTCCCCATCGATCAGTTTTCCCATCGTGTCTCCCCCGCATCGGTTTATTGCGCCTGCTGGATCGCCCGACGCAGCGATGCAGAGACATCCCACACATGGGACTGGCCGCCTATGTACTTGGAAACCTTGATGTGATTATTGCTTTCCAGCAGGTTCAGCACGAAGTCGACGAAGGCGCGGGGCTTGCCGACTCGCGTTGCCAGTTCTTCATTCTGGCGGACATCCTCGTTGACCAGCAGCGCGGCAATCCGGCCAACCACATCCTGATAGCCATCGACATACGCCTGCGCGAACTCCTGAAAGCCGTAGTCCGTCAGAACGACATGCGACAGCGGCGCGCCGAGAACGCGCCCGATCTTGATGTAGTCGTGCTGTTCGAGAATGTCCAGCGAGTCGAGCAGTTCCTGTTGCGGCACATCTTGAAGCGCGGGTTCGGCGCGCAGCCGATCCCAATCCACAAGACCTGCGTCCTCGTCGATCTGCACTCTCGCAATGACGCGCAAGGCCAAGTCATCAACCCGCGTCAGGCCGGAGATCAAGGGTGCAGACCCGGAGAACCGGGCGGGCGGCTGGCCGATGGTCGGCTTGTCGTCCACGTCGAAGATGGCCGACAGGATGCGCTGCAAGCTCTGGTCGTAGTCGGCGAGGTCATCGACCTTCTGCCATAGGGTGGATCGCAGGCTTTCGGGTACTTCGCAATCGTCGATGACGACAGGGATCAGCCGCGTTCCACGGCTGATCCTGTTGACCACCGAAGTGTTCAACTCCTCCCGAACCCAAGGTTTCTGAACGCTGACCTTGGACAAGACGACGATGACGGCACGGGCCTCCTTCAGCCCTTCCTCGAATATCTTGTCCACCAAGCTGTCGCCGGGCTTCATCTCCCACTGATCGAGCCACGCATCGACACCGTTCTCGCGCAAGCGTCGTGCGAACTCGATGACGAAGCGATCCTTGTCCTCGCTGGCGTGGCTGACAAACACCTTGGGTGCGCTCATTCGCCCGCCTCGAATTCCGCGCTCTTGAATTTCAGCACATTGCAGTTCTCCTTCACCGCGCGCTGAAGGCCATCGTCGAAGCCGGTCGGGGATTCCGCTTGAATCTCAATGGCGATTCGCACCTTCACGCCGGGACGCAGGGTGAACTGTTGCACCACCTCGTCCACCACATCGGCGAACTGCCGCTTGGCCTGAATCGGGTCAAGATCGATGCTGGCGTAGAACTGCTTCTTGGCGCTCGCCGCGCTGCCGGTCGCAGCGCCTCCCTTGCCGGAATCCTCGGCGTGCGGGGGGATGCGACCGTCACCCGTCACCACGACCGTCGTCGCAACGCCACCCGAATCGGCTGCTTTGGCACGGGATGCCTCCTCTGCCGCGCGCAAGGCTTCCACGTAGGCCGCAGCGGTGAGCGGCTCGATCAACAGCAGCGACGAATCCATGATCAGCGACGTGCGCTTGCCGTAGCTGAACCCCACATAGCGCACCTTGTCGCCATCCGGCTCCTTGCCCTGCGCGAAGCCGAAGAACTCGCGGCTGTCCGCGCCTGCGCCCATCGTCGTCTGGAACACCGTGTCGTCCTTCAGGCGCGGCAGGTAGAGCTGCTGGCAACTCTGCTGCCACACGTTGAGGGCGCTGGCGTCCTTGGTGTCGTCTTTCCAGAACCAGTCCTTCAGCACCTTGGCCAGATGGATCGGTGCCCATTCGCTGATGAGCAGTTCGTTCTCCTTGAGCACGCGCTCGATTTCCTGCGACCAGTTCTGTGCGCCGGGGTTGAGCGGGAAGTGCTCCCACGTCATGTCCGACAGTCCCTTGCCGGGTCGCGCTTCCTGCATCGGCGCGAGCAGCCATTTGTAGGTCTCGCGGATCATGCGTCGCACCGTTTCCTCGGCCTGTTCCAAGCTCGCCTGTGCTTGCTTGGCCATCAGGTTGTCGAGGACGATGCGGTTGTCTTTGTAGTCGCCGACGATGCTGCGCCACGCCAGGTGCGAGCGAACGTGATCCTTCAGGCGGCTCACGCTGTCGTAGTCCGCCGCCACGAAGATCAGGCGGTTCTGCTTGAAGCGGGGCTGGTCGCCACGCTTCTTGAGAATCTCGGTTGCCCGATCAATGGCGATACTCTGGCCGCTCTTGCTGAAGGCCGCGTCCGGCGGCAACACCACCAGCCGCAGCGCCCAGTCGTCGGGCACGTCGCCGCTGCCGGTGAATACGTGGATGTTTCCGAACACGCCGCTGGCAAAACTCTTCTGCAAACGGTCGCGGATGGCGGGGAAAACGTCCTCTCTGTCTTGAAAACGACGCTTGCGCTCCTCCATTTCGCGCCGCAGGTTCGGGCGCGTGTCCAGCCAGAAGCGGTTGCTGGCGGTGTTCAGATAGTGCAGCCGGTCGCCCAGGCGCCGCAGCGCGTCCTTGAACAGGTTGGGCTGCTGGCCGGGCTGGGCCACACCCAGGATCACCCGCTCCAGCTCCACGCCGCGCACGCCTGAACTCGATGTGCTGGGTGCGCTGCCCAAAAAGATGGCACGCGCTGTGCGGCGGCAGGCTTGCACACTGCCAAAGCGCGTGTCCTTGTTCTCAATCTCCCAGGTCTCCGACCGCTCACCGTCCACATCGCGCTCGATCACCGGGTCCCACCCGGCAGGCAGGTACTGAATCAGCTCATTGCGCGTGTCGCCATCCATCAGCGGAAAGCTGCCCGGCATGATCAACGCATCGTTGTTGCCGTCCTTCCACAGGCGGTGGATCACCTTCGCCATCAACTTCAGCACGCCGCGCGTGCGTTGGAAGTTGTCCAACGTGGACCAGTCTTCATACAGGCGGTCGAACACCTCGGGGTGGATCGGGTAGGCGTGTTTCAACCGTTCCAGGTACTTGCTGTCCTGCGTCTCGGCGGGCAAGTCGTCGCGGTTGGCGATGTAGTAGTCCGCAAACGCGCGGCAGACCGACTCCATCGCCAGCTTGTCGTTGATGTTGCTGAACAGGCGGCGGCGCACGATTTCGAACGCTTCCTCGGTGGCCACCGGCTTCCACAGCGCCTGAATGCGCCCGAAGTAATGCGAAAGCGAAGCCAACGCCTTTTCACCACGCTGGCTGCCTGCCTCCTTGACGGACTCCGGCAGCGAGGCGAGCAGCACCGCCGTCGGCACCGCCTTCAAGGCCTCCGTCAGCGCCTGCACGAAACTCAGGTTGGAATCGAAGGTACCACCCGTAAGCGCCTTACCTTCCTCAAACTGCCGCACATAGGCCACCAGCTCGTCGATCAGGATGACGCAGGGCGCGTGGCGGCCCAGCAGATCGGCCAGAACATCTTTGCCCGGCGACGTGCCCGAAGCATCGGCCTCCGCCACCAGCGCGTAGCCCTCGGCCCCACCCAGTTGCCATGCCAGATCACCCCACAACGTGCGGATGCTCTGCCCATCCTTGACGACCGGCTGGTTGGGCGAGGACTTGATGCCGTCCAGCACGGCGATGCGCGCCTTGGGCAGATCCGTCACGCCTGCCGCATCAAGGATGGCGGGCACGCCCTGCAAGTCGCTGGCCGGTGCCTCGCCCTTGGCGAGGTGATAGACCGCCAGCATGGTGTGCGTCTTGCCACCGCCGAAGGCGGTTTGCAGCTGAATCACTGGGTCGCCACCGTTGCCCGCAAGGCGCTTGACTACCGAATCCAGCAATAGCCTCATCCCTTCAGTGATGAAGGTACGCTGGAAGAACAGCGCCGGGTTCTGGTATTCCGCGTTGGCCGTTCCTGCATGCACGCGCGACAGGTCGGCGGCGAATTCGGCCTGCTGGAACTTGCCTTCCCGCACATCCAAGTGCGGTTCCGCGATTTCGCGCCAGGGTTTAATAGTCATGACCTTATTTCCCCCCGACATGGAGTTTCCCCGCAACGTAACTGGTCGCTCGCACACCTCCGCCAAAAACAAGAGGGGCATCATTTGTTTCGGGCATCACTTCAGCTGCACCACCGATAGCCACGGCCAACTGTGGGTACACAGTCAACAGCTCATCAGGCATGTCTTCCATCCAATAGGGTTTTGGGTCGATGGACTGGCGCATGATTCGATGGCCCTTCACTTCAATTGGGCCCTTGCCCAAAGCCTGCATCATTGGCAGGGGAGAGCTACCACCAGTCACAACAACGTGCAGACGCACGCCATCCATTGCCAACCAGCGCAACCAGGATTCGTCCACGGCACCGAGCGCCTTCTTGAACCCATCCTCCACGGCTTGACCAAATCGGATGACCTTTCCGTCGGCAAGAAAATCTTCGAGACGAATCCTGCCGACAGTGTCATCCGACAGTGTGTATTCCAACTCTCCGGTCTTGAAAAGAACTTCCTTAAGGCTGCGAATCCGCCTTGAGAGGTCGGCAAGAATCAACTTCCCCGAGTTATCGCTGGGGTCAATCGATTCCTTCTGGGCAATGAATCCGCGCAGAAGGCCGTCCACCTTGTCGCCTGCTTGCATCAAGCCTTGAATGGACATCGAATTCTGGAACACGCGAGGTTCGTCCGCATCGGATTTTCTTGTCGAGATAAAGAGCCCAAAATCCGTGGTGCCAGCGCCAACATCCACCACCATAAAAGCATCGCGCAGGTTTTCACTGTCCGCAATCGCACCGGCGGCAACGGCCACGGGTTCTGGTACGCCTTCGTCAATCAGATAGTCGGGGCGTTGATCGAGCTTCTTGATTTGCTCGACCGCCGCCTTGAGCTCTGCGACACGGATGCCGCCCGTCCAGCGGCCACTGAATGTGTCAGCAAGCACCTGCGCTTCTGCCAGCATCCTGCGCATCAGTTGGTTGCCCCACTGCGCTTTGCTGTCTGGCCAGCATGGGCGAGCGTAACGGCGCTTCACATACCGTGACTCCCCAACGTGAGGCATCAACGCAAGCTCGGCCATATCTGTGAAGTAAGCCAAGTAAATGCGCAACAAGTCGCCCTGGGTCAGCTTGACGCCGGACGGGTTCATGGCTTTGGTCAGAACATTGCCTTCTCCATCCAGAGAGCCTTCTTGCTGGAGGCTGATCCAGCCTTTGATCGAGTCCAAGCGTTCCCTGCCAGAACTTTCCAGTCCTTGACTCATCTCGATGGCTTCGAACCCAAAATATGCCTTTCCGTCGTCGGCAATAAATACTGAAGACGGCAGGGCGTAGCCTTCCCGGCCCGCTGCAACCCCCAGCGCCAAGTCCAACTGCTGGTCAGGGAACACGGAGGCGAAGGCCTTGGACATGGCTGTACCAAAGTCCAGGCACATCAAGACATCGGGCGGGGTTTGTTGCTCGCGCTGAACGGACGCAAGCACAAGGTCGATGCGGGCAGGCTCGGAGGGCGTGCCAAGTGATTCCGCTACGACCGGTGCTGGTGCAGATGGCAAATGCACAGGCGCTGTGGCCACAGCAGGCGCATCACCACCACCCAATGCCTGTACGGCAAGCCGTAGCGCTTGCCGCTCGTGTGAAGAAGCTGCGCCAATGGCGTGATCACGCTCAATGCGCTCCAGCAGACTGGCCAGCAAGATGGCTGCGGTTTTCTTGTCCATTGCGTCCCCTCGGTTACTCAACAATTCCCTTGGCAATCACATCGCCCACGCTGCCATCAGGCCGCTTGCGCACGATGGCCGGTTGTTTGACCAGCATGCGCTGCCTGGGTGTGCCGCCCACGACGGTGAAAAATTTGGGCGACATCTCGATCTCCTCGCCCGGAGCTCCATACAAATCCAATGAGCGCAGGCTTGCAGCCTGCTCCACCTGCACCGCCAACGCTTGTACGCGATCCAACAGTTCCCGTGCTGCGGGTGCCATAGTGGGTTCGTAAATTTCCAGATTGGCCAACAGTGGCTCATGCAAGTTGTCGCGCACGGCCCTGGCACGCCGGGCCGCCTGCAAGGCCAGGCCGATGCTTGCATCCGCATTGCTGGCAGCGGCCTCAATGGCAGACTCACTGGCTTGGCGAGCGACGCGCATGCGCCCTCGCTCCAGCCAGTCCCGCACGTCTTCAGGCAACTCTGGGTGCTTGGCAGCCAGATCGCGTGCCAATGCGCGCGCACGTTCTGAATGACTGCACAGAACGTCCAACTGGCCCAGCAATGCCTGATCGCATTGACCTTGTCGGCCCAACAGAACCAATGCCTCCGAAACATCCGTGATCAAGCGCTCCAGCGGGCTGTTCAACTCTTTGGGCCAGGACGTGCTGCCGATCAATCTGCGGCAGTAGGCCACCACGCTGTACATCTGGGGGTCGGCCACCACCGAGATGCGTGTGCGAACAATGTCATGCACCGTCAGCAAAGCTTCGCGCACCAAGTCGATCTGCACTTTCTCCGTCTGCGGCTTTCCCAAGTCTGACAAAGGCAGCGCCAGCATTTCGTAAAGTGCTTTCCCAGGCTCGTCTCCAGCATCCAGTTCCACTTCCAGAAGGGTGTTGCGCAGTGCCGCCAGCGTGCGCGCCAGTCGCTTTGCCGCCGTTTCACCCGGATCTTCCGTGCTCGGCCGAAGGGCCTGGAATGCGTTTGCCAACTCCCGCAAAGCGGTCGCGAGATCAGGGGACCGCGCCAGCAGCGCCGCCATCATCTCCGTACGTGCCTTCTCCCCGGTTTCTTCCTCTGCAATCGCCTTGGCCAGATAAGCAGGTAGCCAGGCAGCGGACATCTGCGCGCAGGCCCGCGCCAGATTCAAACGGTCATCGGCATCCGTCAGCAATTGCATTGCAGGCAGTTCCTGCGCAAACGCCGGGCGCAGCTGCTGTGCAATCTCCGGTGCCCAGCGTTTGACCACCTGCCCCAGGCGTATGCACTCCGCGATGGCCAGCAGCCGATGCTCTGGCGCAGCGTCCTGCGCAAAAACCAGCGCCAGCAGATGCGCGCGCCCCTCCGCCACGGCCGGGTCGTCCGCCTGCTTGGGCAACACCTTGGCCGTGATCAACGCGGTCAAAGCGGCCCGCCGCTCTGCCGCAGCCGTGGCCGCGCTGGCAAATGCCGATAGAGATTCGGCGGTGCTTGGTGCGTCAGTGGTCATGACAAGCCCTCCACTCACAGATCAAAGCTGCTTTGCGAGCCCAGTACGCCCGCCTCGCCCGCCGCCTGCTCGATGGCGCTCCACGCCGTGACCAGTTCGTTGTAGGCCCGTGCTTCCTCGGCCCAGCCCTGGCGTTCGCACAGGGTGTACAGGCGGTAGGCCAGCGCGCGGATGGGTTCGGCCTGGGCGGGCATGCGGGCCAGCAGGGCGCCGGCTGCCGATTCGCCGTCCTGGTTCAGCGCGCGGATCAGCTGGTGCAGCGCCTCCCACACGGGCATGCGGGTGTCGCTCTCGGGCTGCCAGTCGCGCGGCATCTCGGCCCACTTGAGCAGGCGCAGCTCGCCCTTGCTGGACGCCACCACGCCGCTGGTTTGCAGGCCGCCCACGCTGGTGCCCTTGGCGCGGGCCAGCACGTCGGCGTCGCCGTATTTGCCGGTAGCCCAGCCTTGCTGCTCGAACCAGTGCAGGCAGAACTGCGTGTCGTGGTCGAAGTCGTCTTCGGCGAGGAAGCGGTTGATGAGTTGCAGCGCAGTGCGCACGCTCATGGGCGTGCCGTCGGCTTCCAGCACGGCGGCGTATTGGCTGAAGATGGCCATGCCGGGGCCGATGATGGCTTGCGACAGATCGACGGGCGCGACGGGCGAATTGACGCCGCCGCGCGTCATCTCGTCCAGTGCCTCGGGCAGCACGGCGTTGAGTTCGCGGATGAATTCGCGGCGCGAAACGGTCGGTGCGTCGGCGGGGCGCTGGCGGCAGACGAGGACGATGCTGGAGGCTAGGGCGTTGGTTCCTTGTCCAACCATTCGCGATGCATTCTCTGTACGCATCGGCCATGTTCCGGCTACTGCAAACCCAGCCTTGAGAACGGCTTCGAGGAAAGTTTCCCAGCCAGTGCTGGACGTGCCGACTTCGCTTCTTGTTTCGGACTGTTTGAAGGCGTAGTAGATGGTGACGGGAAAGGCGGGATGGGCTTTTTTGACGAGGTTGTGCATTGCACTCGTCATGCCATCCATGAAGAACGTCTCGGCCTCGGCCTGACCACCGTGGCGGTAGGGCGTGGCGACCAGTTCCTCGGCTTTAGGCACGGCTACCGTGGCGAACAGATTGGGATAAATCTGCCGCAGCGAACGACGCAGCCAGACATAGAAGAAGTCTGACAGGTCGGCGTAGCCGATGTTGTCGTAGTACGGCGGGTCGGTGGAAATCAGCTTGTTTGTACTGATGCTCTGCGTTTGGGCATCTGCCTGAACAGCGGATCCTTTAAACCAATTCGGCACTGCTTCGAACGCTTTCACAGAAGCTCGATACAGTCCATCGACGAACACTTCCCACGCGCCGGAGCTTGAGCCAAGCGGATTTCCTTCGGCAAAGTCCCAAATCATCGGGATGGCTTGGCGGCCAAAAAGCTGGCGAGGGCACTGTGCAACAGGTTCCCATCGGCAGAGGCTGTTCCCCAGATCAGCCATTTTGTCCAACGCAAACGCCAAATACACCCCCACCGCCTGCGCATACGCCGTCGCGCCGGTGCCGCCTGCGTCGAGGCCGCGGCCGTCGTCGGGCAGGCCGGCGGCCAGGGCGTCGGCCTGCACCTTGGCGATGGCTTCGCCCACCAGATCGGAGAAGGTGGTCAGCGCCACCAGTTGGCGCGGGGTGAAGAGGTCGCCGTATTTCGTCAGGCCGTAGAGCGGCGGCGAGAACCAGCGCGGGTTCTCCGGCATCGCCACTTCCGGCTTCCATTCGGGCTGCGCCTGCCGCGCAATGGCTTCGTGCTCGGCGGTCGGCGCCAGATAGACGCGGCCGCGCGCGCCCTCGGCGACGATGGCCATCAGCTTGGCGCCCATGCGCCCCGCGTTGGCTTCGGCGTAGATGTGCTTCGGCTCAATCGGCGTATCGGACACCAGGCACTGGAAGTTCGCGCCGCGCGTCAGCTTGGTGCCGTTCTTCGCCGCTTCCGGCGGCACGCCCACCTTCACCGTGAAGCGGTAGCGGTCGCCCTCGACCACGGGCTGCACATAACTTTCCTTGCCCGCCTTGCTGCTGAGCACGAAGGTGGAGGCCAGCGGCACGTCCACATGGCTGAAGGCGGGGTTGGGGCTTTTGACGGTGCGCGCCCACAGCCAGGCGATGACGGTGAGCGGCTGGCCGAGCAGGGGCGCGAGGTCGGGCCGGGCGTCGGTGGAATTTTGGTCAAATTGGCCTGTAGCGCCCGTCCTACCTGCGCTACCAGCTACCATTTCAGGAGTAATGGTGATGCGGGGGTAGAGCGGGCCAATGCGCTTTTCGGCCTCGGCGCGCATCCAGGCACCGTAGCGGCGCACGTCTTCGGCCAGGCCCTTCGCTCCCGACCAGTCTTCGCTCAATTTGCCCTGCTTGTCGCCCGGCACGCGCGGCCCCACGGGGGCGCGGCCGGCAAAGCGCGGCGGGATTTCGATCATGGCCTTGTTGATGGTGACGGCCACGGGGTTGAGGTCGCTGGCGTAGCTCTCCAGGCCCAGACGCTGCGCCTCCAGCGGCAGCGCGCCGCCGCCCGCGAAGGGGTCGTGAAAGGCAGGCAGTTGCTCGGGGTTGAACAATTCGGCGGCCTGCGGATGGCCCTTGTTCAATTCGCAGACCTCGCGCCACGAGCGGCGGATTTCGGCACGGGCGCGCTCCAACACTTCCTCGTTGTTGGTGTTTTCCCACTGCACCAGGTCTTCGATGATCTTGAACAGCCGCTCGCGCTCGGCCTGGGCCTTTTCCTTGTTGACGCCGTAGCGGAACCCGCCGCCCTGCTGGTAGCCGGGGTCGTTGACCATCTGCGCAAAGATGACCGCCCGCGCCGCCGCCAGCGGACGCCGCGCCCACCACAGATGCAGTGTGCTGGGGTGGCCGTGGCGGATGGATTTCTCGCGCGCAGCGGCGACGTTGATGGCGTCGAGCGGCAGGGCGACTTCGATGAGTTTCTTCGGTGTTTTGATGTTGTTGTTCATTTAGTCGTCCTTCTCCCAGCCGACCTTGCCATCGCATTGGCTACAGCCGACCGAGTAACTGTGTTCCATATCGCCGGTGTTGTATTCGTTGCACCACTGGCACTGCTCGATGTCATCGAAGATGTCGAAGCAGTTCGTGCAGAAGTAGTGGCCGCCACGCTCGACGACGGTGTGGTAGCCCTCGCAATTACCGCAGTTGGCAGGCAACCCGGTCTCGAAGTAGTCCTTCGTGCCGACCACGTCTTTGGTCAAGGCATCCACCAGATGCTCAGGCTCGATGCGTTCCTCGCAGTGCTCGCACGTCGCGTAGCCCTCGGTCGCAATGACGATGGGTTCGCCGCAATGCGGGCATTCGAGTTCGACCTGCGTTTCGGTGTGATCGCACACCAGACAGCGCAGCGACGCGATCTGGTCGTCAAGGGCGTCGGGGATGGCCGCCCCGAAGCCGCAGGCGCTGCATGCTTTCGGCGCATGGCCTGCCTTGCGTGCGGCGTCCAGCTCGGGCTTGAGCGCCTTGAACTTGGCGGCCAAATACTTCCGGTGCCCCTTCATCGCTCGATCGGCGTGGGCGATCTCGCTGCCGAAGTCGTGGAAGTAGCCATCCCACCGGCTCAATAGGCGGTGCAGATGAAACCACGAACGGCAATGCTCGGCGACGATCTGCGCCTTGGCTTTTTCGTCGCTTTCCAGCCCGTTGTGGAAGAAGTGAACCATCTTGTTGCGATGGTTCGCCAGCGCGCGAAAGCTGGCGTAGGCGTCGTCGCCGATGTCCTCGCCCGCGACATCACGAATCCGCGCCCGGGCATCTTCCAGCGTGACCGAGATGAAGTCCCCGGCCATGAACTTGGCGAGATTGGCCTGATCGGGCTTGGAGACGATCAGCGACCAGTGCTCCTTCATCAGCCGCGCCTTGAGCAGCATCTCGACTGCCGCGCAGAAGTGGATGACGGAATACTTGGGCGTCTGGTCGAACTCCACGATGCCACGCTCCAAGAAATCGAAGGCGTTGCGGGTCAGCGAGTCGAAGATGTCGTGATGGGTCATGACATCCTCCTATCGCCAATGCGCGGGGCGTTGGAGGACGAAGCCGTCTGCGCGCTGTACTTGAGCCGGAAGCTGGCTGCGGCGGTAAGCGGTTTCGTTGATGATGAAACTGCCGCTGGCGGCCTGTGTGAGTTGGTGCGAGCGGCGGTTGGGCGGCAAGGCGACGATGATGTTCTTGCCGGGAAACTTGGCGCGAGCGACGCTGACCGGCGTGGTGAGATCGCTGTCGGCAGAGATCAGCAGCGCCGTGTCGAAGCGGTCGTCATAGGCATCGGCCAGCAGTTGCATGGCGATGTTGACGTCGGTCATTTTTTCCTCGTAGTCCATCCACTGCGCGCCGCACTGGCGGCACTGCTTGGGCTTTTCGAGGTAGTGGCCGAAGTGCGACTGGAGCTTGGGCATGGTGTCCAGCGCCTCGAGGTAGGCGGTCTGGCGCTGCATGTCGGAGACGTTGCGCCCGTTGGCACGGATGCGCGAGGTGAAGTAGTGGACGCCCTCCAACGTCTGGCCGGGCCTGAGCAGCGTGGTCGCCAAGGCACACAAGTCCAGCCAGTAATACTTCTTCCAGCCCTTGCTGCGCAGGCCGAAGTAGAGGTTGAATCCATCCACGTAGGCGACAACCCGGCTCATCGGCGTTGCTCCCGACAGGCCAAGTCCACCTTGACAGAGGCACGGGTTGCGTGTAAGATTCGCGCCATAAACCCCACCGGAGATCGCATCTCCGGCCCAACGCCTCCTTCGTGGAGGCGTTTTCCTTTGTGCCCCGCCACGGCGAGCAGCCTTGGCCCGACGCCTCCCACGCGGAGGCGTTTCTCTTGGGGCGTCCGGAAGGCCATCACAGCGAAGCCCCCGGCCCGATGGCCTTGGCCAGCAACTGGCCCAGATCGAGGTTCTTGCTGGTTTCCGCCCAGTCCGGCTCCTGCGTGAAGGGCTGGCGGAGGTAGAACGGGCCTTCGTGCTTGTCCCCGTCCACCAACACGATGGCGAGGATGAACTTGTCCGCTTGGTTCAGGCCGTAGAGGATTTCGTTGCGGGTGACGGTGATCGTGGACTGGCCCTTGGCGCGGCCCTTCACTTCGATGTGGCGCGAGGTCGTCAGGCGACCATCCACGGGTTGGGGCTGGCTGGTCACGTCCCAGCCGCACTTCTGCGCCGAGACGTCGATGACGTCGTGACCGAGGGCGCGTTCGGCCTCCATGACCGCACGCATGGCCATCTGTTCGACACGGGCACGGGCGGCAGCGTCCGCCGACCAGCCGCCTTGTTCGGCGGGGACGCCCTTGCGCTGCATCAGCAGCCCTGCCGGGATGACGAGCGCGCCGCCGAGCACGACCGGCGTGGCCGAGACCACATGGCGCATGGCCAGCAGTTCCTTCTCGCGCGACTCGCGGCGCGCCGTGAGGTCGTCGATGGTGCGGCGGACGTTCTCCAGCGTCAGGCGCACATCCTTGCCTGCGGCCAGATCGTCTTGCAGCTTGATGTAGCGGTCTGACCAGAAGTTGATTTCCTTGACCAGCCGTTCGTGGACGGCGGCCAAGGTCTTGTCCACGGACTTCTCGCGCCGCGAGCGCACTTCGTCGAAGTGTTCGGGCACGAGGTGGCTGCCCGCATGAGCAAGCGCGGCGTGCTCCAGATCTTTGGCGATCCACGGTGCGGCCAGCACGTCTTGGATCAACGCCATGTCGGAAGCGTCGAGCGGCTCCAAGTCCAGATGGGGTGCCCAGCCCGCGTTGATGGTGGTGCCTGCGGCATCGATCTCGACGAACTGCATGCGCCGCGAGGCGACGCGGCTGGGGTCTTGGCCTTCCAAGACGCGGTGGTCGATGATGAACATCACCTTGGGCGTGACGCCTAAATCGCTCGGATCGACCAGCACCGCGCCTTGCTTCAACTTGTTGCGGTGCTGCTCCAGCACGATGTCGGTGACCGATTGCATCAAGGGGTGGCCCGGATGCAGCAGGCTGGCCATCGGCGCGCCCACGCGGTCGGTGAGGCGGAAGTATTGCTTCTCGAAGCAGACGCGCTCATAGCGGCGCAGCACCGGGTCGGCGTTGCGGCGATCCCGCCCCGTGATCTGGCGGTCGCGCTCGCGGATGATGGCGGGGACGTTAGTGATCTCGAAGCGGCCCGGCTCGCGGGGCCGCAGCTCGCCACCCAAGGCCGCGAAGGCTTGGTTGAAGAAGGCACGGATGAAGAAGGGCTGGAGCTTGCGGGCTTCGGCCTTTTCCATTTCCTCCTTGACGGCGAATAGGCGCTTCTCGTCCATCACCTCTTCGCACAGGGCATTGCGCTTGATGATGTTTTCGAGGTGATCGGTATCGAGCGCGCCTTCGATCTTCTTGAGCAGGCGGGCGCGTACCTCGGGGTCGGCTCCGTAGCGGATGGCCTCGATCAGCAAGTCCTTGAGGCTCTTTTCCTCGAACACCTCGCCGAGGATGTCGAACACGCGCCCGCCCAGCGCCGCGCGCTCGACTTCGAGCTTCTCGAACAGGCGCTGGAAGACGTCGCCCTCGCGGGTTTCAGAGGCGACCATGTTCCAGAGGTGGCAAACCTCG
>CAUJJS010000042.1 GCA_963205415.1 Pseudomonadota bacterium | reverse complement strand
CACCCGGCAAGTACAGCATGACGGCCCCACCAGCCCCGCTCGCACACCACGAGGGCAAACTGTTGAACAGATAGACGCGGTTGTCGGTGAACACGCTGCGCACGATGTTCACGTCGTGCGCGCCTTCGCTGGCAATGGCGCCGCCATGCGCGTCGGCGGTTTCGGCACCCGCCCCCACGGTACGCACTTCGTTGCGCTCGAAGATCGAGTCAAGCACGGTCAACGGGCCTGCGGCAAACACCGCTCCGCCGCGTGCGGGCGTCGAGGCATCCACGAAGGCCTTGCATTCGATCAGCTTGACATGATCGATCACCGTGGTCGTTGCCGGATTCAACACGCTCACGCAGCCGCCTTTGCCGATGACCTGCCCATGCCGCAGGGTGAGATTGGCGACGGTAAGGGTCGTCGTCGCGGCGCTGACGCCGACCGAGATCGGAGTCCAGCCCGCGCCATCGATGACGACATTGCCGAACATGTCGGAACCGTCGATTCTCACGTTGGTGCCGACGATCGCGCTTTGCGGGCCGTTCAGATAGATGGTTTGTGTCGATGGAAAGGCAAAGCGGATCTCCTGTGGCGTCGCCACCGGCTGCAATTGCGCCAGGGCGGCGCTGAAACTGCCGGGGCCGAAGTTGTTGCTGTTGGTCACCCACAGGATGATCGGGTTCGCATGGGCGGTGCAGATGCCATGCCATCCAATCAGCAGAACCAAGGCAAGGCGCAGAAAACTGGCGTGAGACATGGGTGCTCCAACGTATGGTTTCATCTCATTACGCAGTCCAATGCCCCAAAACCTCATCGCGGCGTACGCGGTACGGCACCGCGCAGAACTGCATGCGAACTCACGCTCGACTGCGAAGCCAACGGCTGCTCGCCAATGCGGCCTTGCTCTATCCTTGATGCATGTCTGAATCACCATTGGAACTGCTGAAGCGCGTCTTCGGCTTCGACGCATTTCGCGGTCCGCAGGCCGAGATCATCGAACGCCTGAGCGGCGGCGGCGACTGTCTGGTGCTGATGCCGACCGGCGGTGGAAAGTCGCTGTGCTATCAGATTCCGGCACTGCTGCGCGACGGCACGGGCATCGTGGTGTCGCCCTTGATCGCCTTGATGCAGGATCAAGTCGATGCACTGCGCCAGCTCGGGGTGCGCGCGGCGCGACTGGACTCCAGCCTCGATCCTCAGCAGGCGATGGATGCCGAGGGCGCCTTCATACGTGGTGAACTGGATCTGCTCTACGTCGCGCCCGAACGCTTGCTCACCGCGCGTTTTCTCGATTTGCTCGATCGCATCCCGGTCGCGCTGTTTGCCATCGACGAAGCCCATTGCGTATCGCAGTGGGGCCACGACTTTCGGCCCGAGTATCGCCAGCTCGACATCCTGCACCGACGCTGGCCGCAGGTGCCGCGCATCGCATTGACGGCGACGGCAGATGCACCCACACGCGAAGAAATCGCCGAACGATTGGATCTGCGCGATGCGCGCTGGTTCATCAGCTCCTTCGACCGCCCCAACATCCGCTATCACGTGGTGCAGAAGGATCAACCTCGACGGCAACTGCTGGCGTTCCTGTCCGCCCGCCGTGGCCAGTCCGGCATCGTCTATTGCCTGTCGCGCCGCAAGGTGGAAGAAACCGCGCAGTTCCTCTGCCAAGAAGGATATTCCGCCCTCGCCTATCACGCCGGAATGACGAGCTCGGTGCGCACGGCCAACCAACGCCGATTCATCCACGAGGAAGGCGTGGTGATCTGCGCCACCATCGCCTTCGGCATGGGCATCGACAAGCCCGACGTGCGCTTCGTCGCGCATCTGGATCTACCCAAATCAGTAGAAGGCTACTATCAGGAAACCGGCCGCGCCGGCCGCGACGGGGAACCCGCCGAGGCCTGGATGTGCTACGGCTTTGCCGATGTCGCCACCCTCATCAGCATGATCGATGGCAGTGAAGCGGGCGAGGAGCGCAAGCGGCTGGAACGGCGCAAGTTGGAGGCCTTGTTGGGCTATGCCGAAACCACGCACTGTCGAAGACAGGTGCTGCTCGCCAATTTTGGCGAAACCCTGTCGCAAGCCTGCGGCAACTGCGACAACTGTCTTGATCCACCCGAAACCTGGGACGGTACTGTGGCGTCGCAAAAGGCTCTGTCGTGCGTGTATCGCACCGGCCAGCGTTTCGGTGTGGCCTACGTCATCGACGTGTTGCGCGGCACACCCAACCTCCGCATCAGCCAATTCGGCCACGATCGACAAAGCACCTTCGGAATCGGTGCGGACATGGATCTCAACACATGGCGCAGCGTGTTTCGCCAGCTCGTGGCGGCAGGTTTCCTCGATGTGGATGTGCAAGGCTACGGCGGACTGCGCCTGCGTGAGTCCGCACGAGCGCTCCTGCGTGGTGAAACGCGCGTGCAATTGCGTCGTGATCTTCGTCGTACGCGCAAACAATCCAGCCCACGAGGAGAAACTCGCAGTCAAACCCGCCCAGGCGGCGACATCGAGGTATCTCGCAGTGCGCAGCCGCGTTACGACGCCCTGCGCGAGCTGCGAACCCAATTGGCGCGCGAACAGAACGTGCCGGCCTACATGATCTTCAGCAATGCCACCTTGCGCGACATTGCCGAAGAAGACCCCAACGAACTGGACGAACTGGCCACGATCTCCGGCGTCGGCGTGGCCAAGCTGGAACGCTACGGTGAAGCGGTGTTGGAGGCCTTGGCGCTGATTCGTTGAACGTCCGAGAACCGCCAAGCACCGGGGATTGGCGCCATAAAGCGCATGCGGGGCAAGCTCAATCAATGGCGCGAAGATCGAACCCAAACCGGAATGCGCCGCGCACTGAAATCGATTGCTGATTGCCCCCGACCCTTAGCCTTCTGGCCAAAACGAGAAACACGTTCACGAACCGGATCCAGCGACTTCGGCGCGCGCGCATCCGACACCGCAGCCCCTGACTTCGGCGAACTTGCCTCGCGCCCGCCACCGTGTGACCATCCCGCCATCGCCGGCTCCCATGTGCCGGAAAGACTCCAAGATTAGACGGCAGGATTACACGGCAGAA
>CAUJJS010000041.1 GCA_963205415.1 Pseudomonadota bacterium | reverse complement strand
CGGCAGGGGAAAAGGCCGAAGCCCGAACACTCGAGCCGCACCGGCCGGCGCCTGAACCGACCCGCGAACCCGGCGCATCACCCAACTTGCACGATGCGATCTCCCTACATATGGACGACGGTCGCGTGCTGCACTACCACGCCTTGCATGTGACCGATGCCGATGGACAAACCCTCGCTGCGCGCATGACGCCGCTGCCGCGCAATCGTCTGCGGATCGAAGTGCAGGACGAAGGCGCGCGTTATCCGATTCGCATCGACCCGACCTTCACCGATGCCGATTGGACGGCGATCGCCACGCCGGGCTTCAACGGCACGATCTACGCCGTTGTGGTGGGCGGCGGCAAGCTTTATGTGGGCGGCAGTTTCACTACGGCCAATGGTGGCGTCTCGGCCAATCGCATCGCGGTGTGGGACGGCAGCGCGTGGTCGACGCTAGGCTCGGGCATGAACGACTCAGTGAACGGCTTGGCTTGGGATGGCGCGTGGCTCTACGCGGGCGGCACCTTTACTATGGCCGGCGGCACAGAGGCCAGTCGTGTCGCGGTGTGGGATGGCAGTGCGTGGTCGGCGTTGGGCACGGGCATGAGCTACACAGTGAATGCCTTGGCTTGGGATGGCGCGCAGCTCTACGCTGGGGGCGCATTCAGCACGGCGGGCGGCACGGCGGCCAATCACATCGCGGTATGGGACGGCAGCACATGGTCGGCGCTGGGCTTGGGCGCAAACGGCGCAGTGAATGCCCTGGCTTGGGACGACATTGCCGGGCATCTCTACGCCGGAGGCCATTTCACCACGGCGGGTGGCACGGCGGCCCATTACATCGCGATGTGGGACGGCAGCGCGTGGTCGGCCCTGGGCTCGGGCATGAACGGCGGTGTGCGCGCCCTGGCCTGGGACGGCGTGGCCCAGCGGCTCTACGCCGGGGGCGGGTTCAACAATGCGGGCGGCATAACGGTCAATCGCATCGCGGTGTGGGACGGTAGCGCGTGGTCGGCGCTGGGCTCGGGCATGAGCAGCACTGTGTACGCCTTGGCCTGGGACGGCGCGGCCGGACGGCTCTACGCCGGGGGCGCCTTCATCACACCGACCCGATACATCGCAGTGTGGGACGGCAGTGCGTGGTCGGCGCTGGGCGCAGGCATGGCGGGTGCTGTGAACGCCCTGGCCTGGGACGGCACGCAGCTCTACGCCGGGGGGCGCATTCACCACGGCGGGTGACACGGCGGCCAATTACATCGCAGCGTGGGACGGTAGCGCATGGTCGGCGCTGGGGCCGGGCATGGACGGCACTGTGAACGCCCTGGCCTGGGACGGCGCGCAGCTCTATGCCGGAGGCACCTTCACCACACCGGCCAGTTGCATCGCAATGTGGAACGGCAACGAGTGGTCGGCGCTGGGGTCGGGCATGAACGGACAGGTGAACGCCCTGGCCTGGGACGGCACGCAGCTCTACGCCGGGGGCGCATTCACCACGGCGGGCGGTACCGCGGCCAAGAACATCGCAGCGTGGGACGGCAACGCGTGGTCGGCGCTGGGCGCGGGCATGGCCGGTGATGTGAATGCTCTGGTCTGGGACGGCACGCAGCTCTACGCCGGAGGCGCATTCACCACGGCGGGCGGCACCGCGGCCAAGAACATCGCGGCTTGGAACGGCAGCGCGTGGTCGGCGCTGGACGCAGGTATGAACGACACTGTGTACGCCTTGGCTTGGGACGGCTCCCAGCTCTACGCCGGGGGCGACTTCACCACAGCGGGCGGCACGATGGCCGATCGCATCGCGGTGTGGGATGGCAGCGCGTGGTCGGCGTTGGGCTCGGGCATGAACCACCGGGTGTACGCCCTGGTCTGGGACGGCGCGCAACTCTACGCCGCGGGTTGGTTCAGCGCGGCGGGCGGCACCTCGGCCGATCACGTCGCGGTGTGGAACGGCAGCACATGGTCGGCGCTGGGGACGGGCATGTTGGGCGAGGTGTACGCTCTGGCCTGGGACGGCGCGCGGCTCTACGCCGGGGGCTGGTTCAACACGGCGGGCGGCACGGTGGCCAAGAACATCGCGGTGTGGAACGGCAGCGCATGGTCGGCGCTGGGCTCGGGCATGAACGACAAGGTGTACGCTTTCGCCTGGGACGGCGCGGCCCATCGGCTCTACACCGGAGGCGCCTTCACCACGGCAGGCGGCCAACCCGCCGTCATCGCCTACGCGCAGATCAACGATGTGTTCGCCGATGGTTTCGAAAACTGAGGCAACCGCAAACCGGCGCCACGGCAAGCGCACGGCTGACCCGTCTTTTGGTGTTGAACTGATGGTCATGGCCCTTCGGGTCTCGCCATGACACCCCTTCGTCGGGATCTTTGTTCACTGGCCGATTGAATTGCGGCCTGAACTGTAGAACGGACTTTCGGCACTTTGCCGCGCGCGTTTGCGCCTCTACCATTCGGGCTTTGCCCAAGCTTGGAGATGCGCTCATGTTGCGGTTGCTGACAGGTTCAATGCTGGTGCTCGGTGCGGTTTGTGCCAGCGCCGCTCCACGTGGCTTCACCGCCGAAGATCTGGTGGCGCTGGATCGCGTCTCTTCGCCGGTGTTGTCGCCGGATGGCACCCAGGTGGTGTTCGCGCTGCGTGTGGCGGATGTGGCCGCCAACAAGGCGGTGACTTCGTTGTGGATGCAGGCCGTCGATGGCCAATCGCCGGCGCGTCGCTTGACCGGTGCCGCGTCCAGCGCCGTGGCGGCGCAGTTCTCGCCGGATGGGCGCAGTCTCTACTTCTTGTCGCCACGCAGCGGCTCGATGCAGCTTTGGCGCTTGCCCTTGCAGGGCGGTGAAGCACAGCAAGTCACGCGCTATCCGCTCGATGTCGGTGGCTATCAGTTGTCGCCGGACGGGCGTTCAATTGCCTTCAATCTGGAGGTGTTCAACGATTGCGCGGACCTGGCCTGCACCGTCAAGCGTCTGTCTGACCGTGCCGAAGCCAAGACCACGGGCGTGCTGTATGAAAAGCTGTTCGTGCGGCATTGGGACACGTGGGCCGATGGCCGGCGCAATCAGTTGTTCGTCGCGGCCTTGGGGGCGGATGGAACGGCGACTGCGGAGCCGCTGAAAGTCAGCCGCGAGATTGACGGCGATGTGCCTTCCAAGCCCTTCGGTGGCTCCGAGGATTACACCTGGGCACCGGATGGCAAGAGTCTGGTGTTCGCGGTGCGCATTGCCGGCAACAGCGAGCCGTGGTCCACCAACTTCGATCTTTACCGCGTGCCGTCCGATGCATCCTCAGCGCCGGCCAATCTCACTGCCGACAACCCGGCCTGGGACAGCGGTCCGGTGTTTCGTGCCGATGGCAAGGCGCTGTACTACATGGCGATGAAACACCCTGGCTTCGAGGCCGATCGTTTCGGGCTGATGGAAAAGAACCTCGTCACCGGCGCCACGCGCGAGATCGCTCCGAACTGGGATTATTCTGCTGGCGGCATCACGCTCTCGGCCGATGGCAAATACATCTACACGGGGACGAGTGATCTGGGTCAGCATCCGATCCATCGCATCGAGATCGCCAGTGGCAAGTCACAACGCCTGCCGGGCACGGGCCAAGTGGAAGGCTTTGCCTTGGGTCGCGATGCATTGGTGTTCACTCGCAGCAGTTTGACCTCGCCGGCGCAGCTCTTTGCGGCACGCACCGATGGCAGCAAGGAGCGCGTGTTGGCGCGCTTCAACGAGGCGGCCTTGAAGGACGTGGCGATGGGTGCATACGAGCAGTTCGAGTTCGCCGGTTGGAATGACGAAACCGTGCGTGGCTACGTGGTCAAGCCGTGGAACTATGCCGCCGGTGGCAAGTACCCGGTGGCCTTCATCATCCATGGTGGCCCGCAAGGTTCGATGGGCGACAGCTTCCACTACCGTTGGAACCCGCAAACCTATGCGGGCATGGGCTTTGCCGTGGTGTTCATCGACTTCCACGGGTCCACGGGATATGGCCAGAAGTTTACCGACTCGATCTCCGGCGACTGGGGCGGCAAGCCACTGGAAGACCTGCAGAAGGGTTGGGCCGCGGCCTTGTCCAAGTACGCCTATTTGGATGGCGAACATGCCTGTGCGCTGGGCGCCAGTTACGGCGGCTACATGATCAACTGGATCGCCGGCAACTGGAACCAGCCGTGGAAGTGCCTGGTCAACCACGATGGCGTGTTTGACACCCGCTCGATGGGTTACTCGACCGAAGAGTTGTGGTTCTCCGAATGGGAGAACGGCGGGACGGTGTTCGCCGTGCCGCAGAACTACGAGAAGTTCAATCCGGCGAACCATGTGGCCGACTGGCGCGTTCCCATGCTGGTGGTGCAAGGTGATCGCGACTACCGCATCCCGGTAGAGCAGGGCTTGTCCACCTTCACCGCTTTGCAGCGCCGTGGCATTCCCTCACAACTCCTGTACTTCCCTGATGAGAATCATTGGGTGCTCAAGCCGCAAAACAGCATCCAATGGCACCACGCTGTCAATGATTGGTTGAAGCGCTGGACTTCAAACGCCAATAAGTGAGCATGGCGAAGCGGCCGAGGCCTTGTCGCCCGGCCGCTTCGCGTATCAGATTTCGGCGGCGGCCAGCGTGCCGGGCTCGACTTCCTGCTCGCGTTGCAAGGCTGTCCAGGGTGGTGTGACTCGAAGCAGCAACTTCTGCAGGTCGGCGTTGCCGCGCGTGCCGGTCTTGGCCAGCAGGTGCTTGATGTGACTGCGAACGGTGTCGCGGCGAACCTGGAAGGCCTCGGCAATTTGTTCGATGTCGAGGCCGGCCATGAGCGCATCGGCGACACGGGCTTCGGCGACGGTGAATCCGAAGGCGCGACGGAGCTGTTCTTGTGGATGGCAGGCAGGGTGGCGCTGCAGGTCAATCAGGGTCAGGCTGGCGAAGGCAGGGGACGCTTCCGAACCATTCAATCGGGCCAAGAGCCCGAAGTGTCGAGCCGGACCGCTGCGCGAGGCGTGGCGCAGGGCCTGCAAGTGTGTGGCGTGGTGTTGCGAGCGGGTGTTGGCGCGCAGCAATTTGTCCAGGCCATGCGTGATCCACGAGGCGTGATCGGCGCTGTCTCCAGGCACCAAAAAGCCATCGGCCAACTGCAGGTGCTTGCCCTCGGCCACGGCCGTGCGTGCGGCGGCATTGCAACTCAGCACGCGCGCGCTGTCGTCGAGCAGGAAGATCGGTCGTCGCCACAGATCCAGTCCGGCCTGAAGCGTTGCGCAGTCCTGACGGTATCGTTCCAAAGCCCGCAGGTGTTGTAGCTTGCGGGTGACGTGCAGGTGAAATAGATCGACCAGGGCGCGCTCGTCGGTGGTGAAGTCCTGGCTTGTGGATGCGCGGAACAGGCGCAAATGGATCCGTGAATCCGTGCCCAAGCGACTGCTGTGCGAGAGCCCGTAGCTCAGCGGACCATGGCGTTGCAGGAACTGATTGGAAAACGGTGATTGTTCCAACGATGTTCGGTTCATCAGGTCGCTCAGCGTGCAACTGGTTTCGCTCAGCAGGCAGCGTTGTTGCGCGCGTTCATTGCAGCAGGGATCCAGCGCGCGCCCCTGAGTCAAATAGGCATGTCCGAAACCCGGGTCGAGGCTGACCTTGTTGAGTGCGTGGCCGGTAACACCGTTCCATTCATACAGCACGCCCTGCTGGCAGGGCACGAGCTGAGCGAGTGTGCCCAAGGCCAGACGCAGGGCCGCGGAAAAGTTGGAGGCGGCGTCCATTTCCAGCAGCAGATCGAGCACCCGCTCGTGTGCGTTTGGTGGGTGGATGGGATGCGGAAATGCCTCGACCATGTGTCTGGTGCCTTGAAAGAAAAAGGGTTTGCACCACGCTTGAGGTAGTCCTTTGGCGCAATGAAAGCATTGACGCACACGCCTGTGGGGCCCGCCATCAGACTTTCACCTACCCGTTTGTGGGGAGTGCGGAAACGTTCGCGCGCCTCGAAAGGGCGTATCGCGTTGACTGGATTCAGGGGCGGATCCGAAGCGGTGGCCTGCCAGCGTGGCGTCGCCCCACTAGAATCACCGGATATCCATGCCCGTGATGCCCGTGCCAATCCGCGCCCTACCCAATACCCTGATTGACCAGATCGCCGCAGGCGAAGTCGTCGAGCGGCCGGCCTCGGCCCTCAAGGAGCTGGTCGAAAACGCGCTCGATGCCGGTGCCAGGCGCATCGATGTGGAGCTGGACGAAGGCGGCGCGGGCTTGTTGCGGGTGCGTGACGACGGCAGCGGTATTGCGGCGGAAGAGTTGAGTCTGGCCTTGTCGCGTCATGCCACCAGCAAGATCGCGTCGTTGGAAGATCTGGAGGCAGTGGCCACGATGGGCTTTCGTGGCGAGGCCTTGCCCTCGATCGCCTCGGTCTCGCGCTTTGCGGTGACTTCGCGTATCGCTTCGGCAGCCCACGCCTATCGCATCGAATCCGAGGGCGGGCGAATGTCCGAGCCGGTGCCGGCACAGCATCCGGTTGGCACCACGGTCGAAGCGCGCGAGTTGTTTTTCAATGTGCCGGCACGACGGCGTTTCCTGCGCAGCGAGCGCACCGAGTTGGGCCATGCCGAAGAACTGCTGCGCGGCTTGGCGCTGGCGCGCATGGACGTGGAGTTTCGTCTGACGCACAACGGCAAAGTGCTGCGTGTCTGGCGTGCTGCCAGCAGCGAAGACGAATGCCTGCGGCGCTTGGGTCAAACCCTGGGCGAGGATTTCACCACGCGAAGCCTGTATCTGGATCAGTCGGCGGCTGGCCTGCGCCTGCACGGTTGGGTGGGCCTACCCACGGCGGCGCGCGCGCAGGCCGATCAACAGTATTTCTACGTCAATCGGCGCCTGGTTCGCGATCGCGTCGTGGCTCATGCCGTACGTCAGGCCTATGCCGATGTGCTCTACCACGGGCGTCATCCGGCCTACGTCCTGTTTCTGGATCTGGATCCGCAGCGCGTGGATGTGAATGTGCACCCGGCCAAGAGCGAAGTGCGCTTCCGCGATGCACGTTTGGTTCACGACTTTCTGTTTCGCAGCTTGCATCAGGCCTTGGCCGATACCCGCGCCGGTGTTGTGGCTTCCGATCCGCAACGCGTGCCGGATGCACCGATGCAAGCCACGTTCGCGCCCGCCTCGGCGGCGCTTGGTGCACCCGCGTTTGCACCCATTTCGCATCAGGCGCCGATGCCCTTGCGCGTCAACGAACAAGTGGCGGCCTACGCAGCGCTTTATGGCAGCGCACGCGCCGCGCTGGAACCGCAGTTGCCCGCGACCGATGACGCGACGGTTCCGCCGCTGGGTTTTGCCCTCGCGCAACTGCACGGCATCTTCATTCTGGCCGAAAATGCGGCGGGCCTCGTGATCGTGGACATGCACGCCGCGCACGAGCGCATCAGTTACGAACGCCTGAAGCGGGCACAGGACGGCGAAGGCATCCGCGCCTTGCCCTTGCTGGTGCCGATTGCACTGAGCGTCAGCGAACGCGAGGCCGCGGCTGCGGACGAACACGCTGCGGCCTTGCACGCGCTGGGGCTGGAAATGGATCGCAGCGGCCCGCAATCCTTGTTGCTGCGAAGTATCCCGGCCTTGTTGGAGGGCGTGGATGCGCGCCAGCTCGCGCTCGATGTGCTGGCCGACCTGATGCTTCACGGCAGCACGCGCCGGATCGAGGAACAGCGCAATGAACTGTTGGGTACGATGGCCTGTCATGCCTCGGTGCGTGCCAACCGTCGCCTGAGCGTGGTGGAAATGAATGCGCTCTTGCGTGACATGGAAATCACCGAGCGCTCGGCACAGTGCAATCATGGTCGACCGACCTGGGTGCAATTGGATCGAGCGCAGTTGGACAAGTTGTTTTTGCGCGGGCGTTAGCCCGCAACGGAGTGGAAGATGTGGAAGTGGGTGTTGGCCTTGATGATCACGTTCACAGGGAATTCGGTGATGGCGCAGGAAACAAGCTATGCAGAAGGCATTGAACACGCGCGCACTGAACGTGTCGCACGTCTGAAACAACCCTTGGGTTGGTTGTCACTGGTGGGCCTCAATTGGATCGAGCCTGGCCGCCACAGCATCGGCCACGCTGATGACAATGCCATCGTGCTGGCCATCGGGCCGGCGCATTTGGGCGAGATCGTGCGCGACGGTGAACAGGTCAGTTTGGAGCTTGCGGAGGATTCGAATGCGCGGGTCGATGGCAAGCCCGCGTCGGGTGTCGTGCAGCTCGTGCCTGACACCCTTGGCGCGCCGACCGTGGTGAGTTTCGACGAGGGGAGCCGCAACTTCAACCTGATCGTGCGTTCGGGGCATTACGGTTTGCGCGTGCGTGATTCTCAAGCCGCCACGCGCACCCAATTTGCCGGCATCGACTTTTATCCACCGGACGAATCCTGGCGCGTGCACGCACGTTTCGAACCGCATCCACCAGGCACCACGATTCCCATCGCCAACGTGGTGGGACAACTGGAAGACACGCCGAACCTTGGCACCGTCACCTTCGAGCGCGACGGCAAAACCCATCGTCTTGAGGCAATGGAAGAGGATGGCACGCTGTTCTTCGTGTTTGCCGATCGTACGTCCGGCAAGGACACTTACGGTGCGGGTCGCCAGCTCAATGCGCCGATGCCGACGGGCAGTGAGGCCATCATCGACTTCAATCTGGCCTACAACCCACCCTGTGCCTTCAACGCCTATTCGACGTGCCCGCTGCCGCCACCGGAGAATCGTTTGGATCTGGCGGTGACGGCCGGGGAAAAGAAGTATCGCGGCGCACATTGAGATGCGCCATGCTCGAACGCCCACGACGGGCGTTCGAGTCAGCTCATGGCATCACTTCAGTCCGCGTGCCTTGAGCAGCGGCTCCACGCT
>CAUJJS010000040.1 GCA_963205415.1 Pseudomonadota bacterium | reverse complement strand
CATCAGGCTGAAACCGCTGCGCTCGCGCGCCCAAGGCACCGGGACTTGCTTGACCTCCGGCTCGCCGCGTTCACCGCATTGACGGCAGCGCACACGCGGCACCGCTGCATGCACAAAGGCGCGAAACTGGAAGAAGTGCAGATGTTGCCAATCGCGCATCTGGCGGTCGTGGATCGGCTGATCCGGCGCCTCGCAACGCGGACAGGCCAGCCGTTGAGCATCACACACCACCTCGAAGTGGATCTCGTTCACCGCTTGCTCGAAGCGAACCTTCTCCACACGCCACGGCGAAGACAGGCCCAGGGCCGAAGTGAACAGCTGACTCATCGGATCGGCGGACATCGTGGCCTCGCAGGCAAAACCGGAATCACAACCGCTCAGACCGCCCGGGTCAAGCTCGTTCCACACCAAACGCTATAGACCCCGTCAACCACTCGTACGCGCGGCGGCCAGCTTTTCCACGCGTATCCCATAGTGGATGCCGGACCACGGCGACAGCACGCCGAGCAGGCAATAGGCCAACCCGGGCAGTGCTTGCAGCCAGGCGGGCTGCTCGGGGATCAGCGCAGCAAGCAGAATCGACAAGCAGGCGCAGCCGATCAGGATCAGGTGGGAAACAATTTCCGCGCGTGTGGCCAGGCGCTCGGCAGCATCCAGTTGCAGGACTTCGGCCTTGCTCAGCGCGCGCAGGTTCATCAGCACAATCAAGCTCGAAAGCATGGCGAAACCCATGCCGTAGATTACGAAGATCAGGCGAAACTCGCTCATGTTCCGAACTTCAAACTCGCTCGGCGCCCAGCCGCCGGTGAAGAATGACATGGCCGCCGACATCACCATGCGCAGCGGGTACACATAGAACAAGGTGGCCGCAACCAGGGTCAGGCTGAGGAAAACGATGAATCCGTCCTCCAGCCCGAAGCGGCGACTGAAGCGATGGTGACTGAACCAGAACAAGGCAAGAATGGCGAAACCGGCCAGGAACGCGGGCAATCGGCGCAAGGCGTCGTACAGTTCGGCAAACGTGCTGGGCATGGCGTCAAAGGAGACCACCAGCAGGGTTACCGCAAAGGCAAACGCAGCGTCGACAAACGTCTCAAGGCGCGTGACCTGCAAGCCGCGCTGACGCACGCCGCCTTCCACCGGGAGTTCGGACAAATTCATGGCTTGGGCTCCGGCATGTTGCGGGGTATAGGAAATTCAAACGCCCTTTCCAGCCAGTCTGGCGAGTAGATGGCGGTCAGGCAAGCACCGTTTTAGGGTGCGGGACGGGGGCCGCGGGAGGGATTCGGGATTCCCGGGACCCCGATGGCGCGCGGTCAGTGGCCTCTTCTCGCTGATTCCGGACCACGAGCCGAGCGCGGCCCTGCGAGATCGTCACCGCATCGACTTGGCTTGAGCTTTTCGCCTCGGCGTCCGGGCTGACTGCTGGTTCGCCGAGTTCGCCGATCACGCCGTAGGAGGCGGCGCGCGCGGCGGGCCTGTAATGCGCTTGCGCCAGCGCACCGTGCTTCTCAACGTGGGTGAGGATGGCGCGGATGGCGACGGACTCCTCGATACTGGCGACGATCCGCACGGCCCCGCCGCAGTGAGCACAGACGCTCACATCGATGCCAAACACGCGCTTGAGACGTTGCGCTGAGGTGCACGAAAAACCCCCGCATTGCTGCGGGGGTTTTTCGTGTTGCTCCGGGAAGTACGGAAAGCCGGATCAGAAATCCATGCCGCCCATGCCACCCATGCCGCCGCCGGCGGGCATGGCAGGCTCGTCCTTCTTCGGGGCTTCGGCCACCATGGCTTCGGTGGTGATCATCAGGCCCGCGATGGAGGCGGCGTTCTGCAAGGCGGTGCGGGTGACCTTGGTCGGGTCCAGGATGCCGAAGGCCACCATGTCGCCGTATTCGCCGTTGGCAGCGTTGTAGCCGTAGTTGCCCTTGCCGGCCGCCACTTGGTTCAGCACCACGCTCGGCTCTTCACCGGCATTGGCGACGATCTCGCGCAGCGGGGCTTCCATCGCACGCAGGGCGATGAGGAGAGGCCGGCCATTTCCACGGCCTTGCCCAAGTTCTCCTGCTCTGCTGCCAAGGCGCCATAGCTCTTGACCGCCGCTTGCGCGGCCGAAGTGTCGCGCAGCACATCGGTGAGCGTGGTGAACTCGCCGACCAGATCGGCCAGTTGTGCTTCCGTCAGATGGCCCGATTGCTCGATCGACGTGAAGGCTTTGACCAGCGCGTCAGCATTCTCGATGCCCAGATGCGTGTGGCCATGCAAGCGGCGGGCCGTGTCGATTTTCCCACGCGAACCGTGCATCGGTGGACGAACCGTTGTGCCATCGCGTGCCATTTGCGCCCGATTGCGGCCACCGGCCTGGTGCGCCCGCTGTCTGCTTGACCGCCGGCGCATGCGGAAAGTTCGGGGCGAGGCGACCTGGCGGCGTGGGTCTGGATGCCGATCGCTCCATCGCGGGGAGCGATCGGGAGCGTCGATCCGGGGCCGGGTGTCCACGCGGATTTTCGATGCCCGCGAGAGCTTGCGCCGTTGGGCCGGTTTCGATCAGGCTTGCAACATTCCTTCAACTGTGTATACTGTGTATATGAAATTTGGGTTCGTGTTCTCGAAGGCAGACAAGCGGCCCATGTACCAGCAGATCATGGAGCAGATCGCGCGGCGGATCGCCGTGGGCGACTGGCCGCCGGACACGCCGCTGCCGTCCGTGCGCGAGCTGGCGGCGGACATCAAGGTCAGCGTCATCACCGTCAAGCGCGCCTACCTGGAGCTTGCGCGCGACGGCGTGATCGCCACCCAGCAGGGCAAGGGCACCTGGGTGAACCGCGCGCTGGACATGGAGCGCCTGCAACGGGAAGAGCTGGCGGGGCACTTGGCCCAGGCCGGCAGGCTGGCCAAGTCGCTCGCGATCCCCGAGCGCGAGCTGCTGGAGATGTTGAGGAAGTACACGTAGGAGGTGTTGACGCGATGAGTCCGCAAGCAGCGATCGAGTGCAAGAACATCAGCAAGCATTACCCGCATTCTTCCCTGCGCGACGTGAACCTCACGGTCGAGCAGGGCACGGTCATGGGCCTGGTGGGGCCGAATGGCGCCGGCAAGTCGACCATCCTGCGCATGGTGATGGGGCTGGTGGGGCCGGACAGCGGCTCCGTCGACGTGCTGGGCCATCGCATGCCCGACGCGCAGCTGGCGGCGAAGCGCGAGATCGGGTTCGTAGCCGAGGACATGCGCCTGTATGAAAGCCAGACCATCGGGTTCCACATGGACTTCGTCAGGTCGGTGTTCGCTACCTGGGACGAGGCCTATGCGCGCAGCCTGTTGCGCAGCTTCGACCTGAACCGCGAGCAGAAGGTGAAGGGCCTGTCGCATGGCCAGCGGGTCAAGGCGACCCTGCTGCTGGCGCTGGCGCGCCGCCCGAAGCTGCTGGTGTTCGACGAGCCCACCACCGGCCTGGATCCGGCGGTACGCAAGGAAGTCAGTCGTGCCGGTGTTGCGCTCGCGCGTGAGGAGTGGACGCCACAGGGCGTCGTAGTAGGTGTCCCGGCTGTGCGTGCCGGTGGTCTCGGTCAGCCGCCAGTGGCCGGCCGGGATGCCGAACTCGGCGCTGTTCACTTTCTCGAACGTGCGCGTGGTGGGCGTCCACGCCGTGCTGTCGCCGGTCGGGTAGGTGATGAGATTGATTCGCCCC
>CAUJJS010000039.1 GCA_963205415.1 Pseudomonadota bacterium | reverse complement strand
TGCTGGAGGGACTTGCAAAGAGTCTCGCGGGTCGGTCGGATCACCCTGATTACAAAGCCAACGCAGATGGGCTGTCAACCGCAGAACTAGAGGTGGGAGAGTTTCAAGCCGTTGCAGGGCGTGGAGTGCAAGGTGTTATCGGCAATCATTCCTACGCGCTGGCCAACCACCGCTGGATCGAGGAGCGTGGGCAATGTTCGGCTGAACTCGAAGCCCGCCTCGCAGTTCATGAAGAGGCAGGTCGCACGGTCACACTCCTCGCTAACAGCGAACGTGTGATGGCGATCTGTGCGGTGGCGGACACCATCAAGCCATCATCCGCGCAAGCCGTAGCCGACCTGAAGTCGCTCGGCGTGACACCGGTCATGCTGACAGGGGATAACATCGCGACCGCGCGCACCGTTGGCTCTCAGGCGGGCATAGCCGAAGTGCGGGGCAACCTGCTGCCAGAAGACAAACTACAGGCCATCGGCGAACTTCAACAGCGACTGGGCATCACGGCAATGACTGGCGATGGCATCAACGATGCACCAGCACTTGCTAAGGCCGACATCGGCTTCGCCATGGGTGCTGCTGGAACCCATACGGCGATGGAAGCCGCAGATGTTGTGGTCATGAACGATGACCTGCGTCGTCTGCCGGAAACGATACGGCTCTCGAAGCGCACCCACGCTGTTCTGTGGCAGAACATCTGTCTCGCGCTAGGCATCAAGTTGGTGTTCTTAGTGCTGGCCATCTTCGACAACGCCTCCATGTGGATGGCGGTGTTTGCGGACATGGGGGCAAGCTTGCTGGTGGTCTTCAATGGGCTAAGGTTGCTTGGAAAGCAATCGAGCAAGTAGAAAAAGATGTACGGAAAAGTCTATAGCTGCTACAATCTTGATCATATGCGTAAATGGTTGGCAATCCTTTTGTTGGTATTTGTGCCGCTACAGCTTAGCTGGGCGGCTGCAGCCAGCTATTGCCAACACGAAACCGGTACCTCAGCCAAGCACTTTGGTCACCATGACCATCAGCACAAGACTGCGGATGGCAAAGACGCATCTTCCGATCCAGCCAAGACCATCGGTGGTGATCCCGATTGCGCGTCCTGTCACGCAGGATGTATGTCGGCCTTGCCTACGGCCGTCACGATTGCATCGCTGGCCGACTCGTCTCTGGATACAGCAGATTACGGGGCTCGTCTCACGTCGCCCCCTTTTGAACGCCTCGAACGCCCTCAGTGGCGTGCCCTCGCCTGATCGGCGGGGAGCGCGTTCCTTCCCCTTCGTCATCACCAATGCACGGATACGCCTAGCGCGTGACCGTATCAAGCCGACCTCAGCTCGGCTGACGTGACGACGAGCAGGCGATCATTTGGATCGCTCTCCGCCGATTCCCTCGTGTATTTGAATATCACTGGAGAATCGGATGTTGAAGGGTATTCACAATCACAACGCAAGGGCAACGGCGGCAGGCTTGCTCCTTGCGTTCACGGCAGGGCTGGCTTTCGCCCAGCCGCTGCCAGCGCTGCCGGGCAATGCCCAAAGCGGGGCGCAGACTGAAGCAACGGCTCCACTGAGCCTGCAAAAAGCCATCGCGCTGGCTTTGGAAGCCAATCTTGACCTGACCGTCGCTCAGCGGGAAGTCGAGGCCGTGCAAGGCCAGGTGCTTCAGGCGCAAGCGCGCCGCAACCCCGAACTGGCGTATGCGCTTGAAGACCAGCGCACGCAAACCCGCACCCAAAGCGCTCAGATCAACCTGCCCATCGAATTGGGCGGCAAGCGCGCTGCCCGCATCACGGCGGCAGAGCGTGGGCGTGACGTTGCGGTCGAGGAGTTGAACGCGCGTCGCGTCGAAATTCGCGCCGCCGTGGTCGCCGCCTTCTTCGATGCGCTGGCAGCCCAGGATCGCACGGCCTTGGCCCAGGACAGCGTTGACTTGGCCAGGAAAGCGACGGACGCCGTTGCCAAGCGCGTGATGGCGGGCAAGGTCTCTCCGGTCGAGGAAACCAAGGCCCGGGTGGCCGAGGCCGGCGTGCGGGTTGAACTGGCGCAGGCCCAAAGCGAACAGCGCAGCGCCCGCGCACGGCTGGCCAGCTTGCTGGGGGCCAGCCCGCCACAGTTCACCCAGGTGTCGGGCAGTGTGGATGATCTCCCGGTCGTCCCTTCGCTGGATGACATCCAGCAGCGCCTGTCGGCCTCGTCGGCATTGCGCCGGGCGCAGTTGGAAGTTGAACGCCGCAGGTCATTGGCTGACGTGGAGCGGAGCAAGCAAACGCCAGATGTCACGGTCAGCCTGGGCGTGAAGCGCCCGAACGAGCTTGCGCGCAATCAGTTGATGCTCGGCGTTTCCGTGCCGCTGCCTTTGTTTGACCGCAATCAGGGCAACTTGCTGGAAGCGTTGAAGCGTGAAGACAAGGCGCGGGACGAACTCCAGGCGTTGAACCTGCGCCTGAGCACGGAAGTGCTGCAAGCCCGCGAACGGCTGACGTTGGTTCGCGGCGAGATCGACGTGTTGCAGCGCGAGGTACTGCCTGGGGCCAAGAGCGCCTATGACGCGGCCACCGTGGGTTTTGGCTACGGAAAGTTCAATTTCCTGGAAGTGCTGGACGCACAGCGCACCTACTTCGCCGCCCAATCCCAATACCTCAAGGCACTGGCCGAAGCGCATCGCGCGGCGGCGGACATGGATCGCGTGATCGGCGCATCCGAACCCACGACCACCCCGCCCGCGAACAAGGAATGAACATGAAATTCGACACGAACAAACTGAACGTCGGCAAGAAGCAATGGATTGCCATCGCCGTGATCGCCGTTGTGGGCGTTGGACTGGGCGGCGCCATCCTCGGCGGCAAGACGGGCAAGAGCGCCGAAGGCGAGGGCCACAGCAGCCACGTTGAAGCCAAGGCCCACAGCGATGGTGAGCATCATGGCAAGACAAGCGATGCGCAGCACGAGGACGACAAGGGCCATGCGGATGGCGAGCACCATGAAGGGCCGGGCAAGGGGCCGCATGGCGGCAAGCTGTTCAATGAAGGGGATTTCGGATTGGAGGCATTGCTCGCCGAAGACGGCGGCGAGCCGCGCCTACGCATCTGGCTGTACGACAAGGGCAAGGCGCTGGCCGCCAGCGCCGCCAAGGTCAGCGCCACCGTTTCGCGTTTGACCGGCGAGAAGCAGGCGCTCAATTTCGCGCCCGACAAAGACAGTCTGCTGAGTCGCGAGACCGTGCCGGAGCCCCATGCGTTCGAGATCAACATCGTGGCACAAACGGCCAATGCGCCTTTCAGGTTCAGCTTCAGCCAGGAAGAGGGGAAAGTCGAACTCAGCGATGCGCAAATCAAGGCGGCATCCATCGGCATCGACACCGCAGGGGCTGCAAGCATCAAGTCTGCCCTGCAATTGCCGGGCGAGATCCGCCTGAACGAAGACCGCACCTCGCATGTCGTCCCGCGCATGGCGGGCGTGGTCGAGAGCGTGCAGGCCAGCTTGGGACAAACGGTCAAGAAGGGACAGGTGCTGGCGGTCATAACCAGCCCGACCGCCTCCGAGCAGCGCAGCGAATTGCAGACGGCGCAAAAGCGGCTGGCTTTGGCCAAGACCACCTTCGAGCGCGAGAAGCGGCTGTGGGAACAGAAGATTTCCGCCGAGCAGGATTACCTGCAAGCCGGGCAGGCATTGAACGAGGCGCAGGTCGCCGTGGCCAACGCGCAGCAGAAGCTGTCTGCCGTGGGCCTGGCCCCAGGGTCTTCGGGCGGGCTGAACCGCCTGGAGTTGCGCGCACCCTTCGATGGCGTGGTGATTGAAAAGCACCTCAGCCAGGGCGAAGCCGTCAAGGAAGACGCTGCCGTGTTCACTGTGTCTGACCTGGGCCAGGTCTGGGCGGAAATCAACGTGCCTGCCAAGGATTTGCCGCTCGTCCGAGTGGGCGAAAAAGTCAACATCAAGGCCACGGCCTTCGATGCCAGCGCGCAAGGCACCATCACTTTCGTGGGCGCGTTGATCGGCGAGCAGACCCGCACGGCCAAGGCCCGCGTGGTCTTGGCCAATCCGCAGGGCGCGTGGCGTCCCGGCCTGTTCGTCAATGTGGAAGTGACCGCATCCGAGGCCAACGTGCCCGTCACTGTGGCCAGCGATGCGATACAGAGCGTGGGCGACAAGCCCGTCGTCTTCGTCAAGGTGAATGACGGCTTCGTGGCCCAGCCCGTGCAGTTGGGCCGCAGCGACGGCAAGCGCGTCGAGGTGCTGCAAGGGCTCCAAGCCGGGGCAGCGTATGCGGCGGCAGGCAGTTTCGTCGTGAAGTCCGAACTCGGCAAAGCCTCTGCCGAACACACCCATTGATGCCGGAGCCACGTCCATGTTTGAAAAACTTATTCGCGCGGCCATCGAGCACCGATGGCTGGTGCTGCTGGCCGCCATCGGCATGGCCGCCATTGGCGTATTCAGCTATCAGAAGCTGCCCATCGACGCCGTTCCGGACATCACCAACGTCCAGGTGCAGATCAATACGCAGGCGCCGGGCTATTCGCCGCTGGAGACCGAGCAACGGGTGACCTACCCCATTGAAACCGTGATGGCGGGCCTGCCCAACCTGGAGCAGACCCGCTCCCTGTCGCGCTATGGTCTGTCGCAAGTGACGGTGATCTTCAAGGACGGCACCGACATCTACTTCGCGCGCCAGTTGGTCAATGAGCGCATCCAGGAGGCACGCGACAAACTGCCCGCCGGCATCACGCCTGCACTGGGGCCGATTTCCACCGGCCTGGGCGAAATTTACCTGTGGACGGTCGAGGCCAAGGACGGTGCGAAGAAGCCCAACGGCACACCCTACACGGCCACCGACCTGCGCGAGATCCAGGACTGGATCATCAAGCCGCAGTTGCGCAACGTGCCCGGCGTGACGGAAATCAACTCGATCGGCGGCTATGCCAAGGAATACCAGATCGCGCCTATCCCCGCGCGTCTGGCTTCGTTGGGCGTCACCCTGCAAGACATCGTGACGGCGCTGGACCGCAACAACGGCAACGTGGGCGCGGGCTACATCGAAAAGCGCGGCGAGCAGTATCTGATCCGGGCGCCTGGGCAGGTCAAGACGCTGGAGGACATCGGCAACGTCATCCTCAGCAGCGCGGGCGGGGTGCCCATCCGCGTGCGCGACGTGGCGGACGTTGGGATGGGGCGCGAACTGCGCACCGGTGCCGCCACGGACAACGGCCGTGAAGTGGTGCTGGGCACGGTCTTCATGCTCATCGGCCAGAACAGTCGCACGGTGTCGCAGGCCGTGGACAAGAAAATGGTGGAGATCAACCGCAGCCTGCCCGAGGGCGTGCACGCGGTGACGGTCTACGACCGCACCGTGCTGGTGGACAAGGCCATCGCCACGGTGAAGAAGAACCTGCTGGAAGGCGCGATCCTGGTGATCGTCATCCTGTTTCTGTTCCTGGGCAACATCCGTGCGGCCATCATCACGGCGACGGTGATTCCCTTGTCGATGCTGTTCACCTTCACGGGCATGGTGCATTACAAGGTGAGCGCCAACCTGATGAGCCTGGGGGCGCTGGATTTCGGCATCATCATCGACGGGGCGGTGGTGATCGTCGAGAACTGCGTGCGCCGTCTGGCCCATGCGCAGGCGCACTTTGGCAGGCCCTTGACGCGGGCGGAACGCTTTCACGAGGTGTTCCTGGCATCCAAGGAATCGCGCCGCGCGCTGCTGTTCGGGCAGCTCATCATCATGGTGGTGTACCTGCCCATCTTTGCCCTGACGGGTGTGGAAGGGAAGATGTTCCACCCGATGGCGTTCACCGTGGTGGCCGCGCTGGTGGGGGCCATGATCCTGTCGGTGACTTTCATTCCGGCGGCGGTCGCCCTGTTCATCGGCCATCGGGTCAGCGAGACGGAAAACTTCTTGGTGGTGCAAGCCAAGCGCTGGTACGGCCCGTTGCTGGATCGCGTGATGGCGGCCAAGGCCGTGGTGTTGGCGGCAGCCGCCGTGGCGATTGTGCTGTGCGGCCTGATTGCCACCCGCATGGGCAGCGAGTTCGTGCCCAGCCTGAACGAGGGCGACTTCGCCATCCAGGCCCTGCGCATTCCGGGTACCAGCCTGACGCAATCGGTGGCGATGCAGCAGCAACTGGAAGCGACGCTGAAGGCCAAATTCCCTGAGATCGACCGCGTTTTTGCGCGCACTGGCACGGCGGAAATCGCCTCCGACCCGATGCCGCCGAACATTTCCGACGGCTACATCATGCTCAAGCCCCTGTCCGAGTGGCCCGAGCCGCGCAAGTCACGCGACGAATTGCTGGCGGCCATTCAGGAGACCGTGGGCAAGGTGCCGGGGAACAACTATGAGTTCTCGCAGCCGATCCAGTTGCGCTTCAACGAACTCATCTCGGGAGTGCGCAGTGATGTGGCAGTGAAGATTTTTGGCGACGACATGGATGTCTTGAACAAGACGGGTGAGGAAGTCTCATCCATGTTGCAGAAGATTCCTGGCGCGTCCGAGGTCAAGGTGGAGCAGACCACCGGCTTGCCGATGCTGACCGTGAACATCGACCGCCAGAAAGCCGCACGCTACGGGCTGAACGTAGCCGACATCCAGGACGTGGTGGCCACGGCCATCGGCGGGCGCGAGGCCGGCACCTTGTTTGAAGGCGACCGCCGTTTCGACATCCTGGTTCGCCTGCCGGAATCGTTGCGCAACGACCTGGAAAGCATGAAGCGCCTGCCGATTCCGCTGCCGCGCGCAACGGGTGGCACGGGTGGCGCCGAGGGCCGAACCAACTTCATCCAACTGGCCGAGGTGGCGAGCTTCGAGCTGGCGCCCGGCCCCAACCAGGTCAGCCGGGAAAACGGCAAGCGCCGCATCGTGGTCAGCGCCAACGTGCGCGGTCGTGACGTGGGCTCCTTCGTGGCCGACGCCGAGGCGGCGCTGGCACAGGTCAAGATTCCCACGGGCTACTGGACGAGTTGGGGCGGCACTTTCGAGAACCTGCAATCAGCCACGCAGCGTTTGCAGATCGTCGTGCCGGTGTCGCTGCTGCTGGTCTTCCTGCTGTTGTTCGCCATGTTCGGCAACGTCAAAGACGGCTTGCTGGTCTTCACTGGCATTCCGTTCGCGCTGACCGGCGGC
>CAUJJS010000038.1 GCA_963205415.1 Pseudomonadota bacterium | reverse complement strand
CGTGATCGCCGGGCGCGACAGCGCGCAGGACAGCATCAATCAGGTGGGCCAGGAGATGACCCGGCGCAACATGAACATCCAACCGACGCTGACCGAACGGCCGGGGTTGTCGGTGCGGATCATCGTCAACCGTGACTTGGTACTACGTCCGTACCAGCCGTTGTTCTTCAACCGTGGAGTTGCGAAATGAACACCACCAAGACGCTGCGGCTGGGGCCGTTGCCCAAGACCGAGAGCACGAAAATCACGTTTTCTTGCCCGATCAGCTTGAAGGCTGAACTCGACCGCTACGCTGCGCTGCACGCGCAGGCGTATGGGGATGCGGTTGATGCCGTGACGCTGATCCCGTACATGCTGGATGCCTTCATGGCGGGGGATAGGGGGTTCAGGCGCAGGCAGGCCAAGAACGAAAAAGCCACCCCTGCGTGAACAGGGGTGGCTTCCGAATTGGTGCCCGAGGCCGGAATCGAACCGGCACGCCTTGCGGCGAGGGATTTTCTTGCCACTTCGGCTTTCGCCGCCGAGGCGTGTTGCCTCGTTCGTGGTCTGGAGCGCGCCTTTGCCTTGGTCGATTCGACTTTAGGCACCCGCCGTCCGCTCTCTACACCTTCCACACCGTCCCGGTGAGGCTTGGCTCGGCGTTGGCGCGGATCTGAGGTCCAGGGCGTTCGCCGACTTTGACGGGCTACACCGGTGAGGTTTCCCTGACCGGGCTCAAATTGTTCAAGTCCCTTGTGTCTACCTGTTCCACCACTCGGGCGTGGTGACTGCGCGATGGCGCGGCCGATTACTGATTGAAATCGAAATTCATGTCGCGACTGGGCTCGCCGAGGAAGTTGCCCATGACGTAGTCCACGCCGCTGGTGAACAGCACGGTCATGGTGCCGGCATCCTGCACGCCCTCGGCGATGGTCTTGCGATTCTGCGCGTAGGCGAGCTGAATCAGGTCGCGGACCTTGGCTTGGTTTTCCGTGTTCTTGCCGAGGTCGTCGATCAGGCTGTGGTCGATGGCCAAATATTCGACCGGCAAGTGGTTGAGCATCTGCTGCGGGTTGAGGCCAATGCCGAATTGCTCCAGACACAATTTGCAGCCGAACGCGCTCAGCGCAGCGTGTAGATCCTGCACCGCCTTGAGGTTGGTGAAGGCCATGGATTCGGGTAGGCACAGCACCAGATTTTCCGGCGGCACGTCGGTTTGCTTGAGGTTGGTGATGATCCAGGCCGGCAGTTGTGGGTCCTGCACGCTTTCCACCGTCACCTTCACGAACAGGCGTGTGTTGCGATTGCTCTTGCGGCGCTGGGCCATGGCGACGATCGAGCGTTGGATTACCCAACGGTCGATCTTGGCCATCATGCCGTGTTCTTCCGCGATCGGCATGAAGACGGCGGGGGGCACGATGTCGCCGTTGGGGCCGGTCAGGCGCAACAGGACCTGGAAGGTTTCTTCCGGTTCGCCGGCCAGATGGATGACCGGCTGGAAGAACTGCACGAAGCCGTCACTTTGCAGTGCCGTATTCATGTGCGCGACCCATTGGGCGATGCGCTCTTCCTCGGCACGGTCGCGTGCCGCCGGGTCGAAGATCAAGGAGCGGTTGCCACCTTCGGCTTGTGAGACCTGCAGGTTGCTGGCGCACTTGTTCAGGACTTGTTGCACGCTGGCGATCTTCTGGCCGATCTGCACGCCGCCAAGGCTGAGCGTGGTGTTGAGCGAATGCTCGCCGGCTTCGAGAATGGTCGATTCGAAGGACTTGCAGAGCTCCTTGGCCAGGTCGCGTGTGGCGACATGGTTCGAGTTTTGAAGCAAGACCGCAAAGCCATGATCGGTGAAGCGCGCGGCCACCGTGCCTGCGGGCAAATGGTCCTGGATACGTTCAGCCGTGCGCCGCAACAGTTCGTCGGCATTGGCCATGCCGATGGCGTTGAGCAGGGTGCTGTAGTTGTCCAGCTCCATCAGGAGCATGGCTTGGTCTGCAGCACCATCGGCCGCCGCTGCGATGACTTTGTCCAGTTCTTCGAGGAAGTATTGGCGATTGAACAGGCCCGTGGTCTGGTCGCGTTGGCGCAGCTCGTCGAGCTCGCGTGCCATTTCCGCATCGAACAGTTGCGGGCGCAGAACGATCTGGATGCACGGTTCGCCTTCGTAACTGGCTTGGGCGAATTCCATCGTGGCATCGAAGGTGCCGCCGTCGGAACGACGCGCCTTCAGTTCCAGATTCTTGGGCGGGGTTTCGCCACGGCTGATGTCCTTGAGCAATTGCTTGAAGACATCGGCGTGTTCGGCACTCACCATGTCGAGCAAGGGAAGGCCTTCGACTTCTTCGAAACTTTCGTAGCCGAACATTTCCAGATACGCCTGGTTGGCGCGGATGTGCATGCCCTCGTGCACGTAGGCGATGGGGTCGCGCGAGGATGCGATCAAGGCGTCGCAGCGCCGCTCGGTTTCACGCAGTGCTGTTTCCAGTCGCCGTGTGGTGCGGCGGGAGTGACGAATCTTGGCTTCGCGTTGCACCACCATTCGAATGTGTTCGGCACGGCCGCGCAGCACGAAGTTGCGCGCTCCGGCGGCAAAGGCTTGCGACAACGTGGCTTCGTCGAGGCTGTCCAGCACGGCGATCAGGGTGGTGTCCTTGCCGCTGGCCTGTACCGTTTCTGCGACTGTGGCGAATGGGATGGCGCTCGCCTTCCAGCTTGCAAGAACCAGATCACTGGCCGAGCCGGAGAGCGCTGCGTGCAGCTCCTCCAGATTCGCTGGCCGGCTTGGGCGCACCGCGATGCCGCCATTGCGCAACAGGCTGATGGTCTGCTCGGCATCCTCGACTTTGTCGTCGATGATCAGCAGGCGGACAACGGTTTCCAGATTAGCCATGGAGTCTCATTACGGGAATCGTTCGGGATTTTGTCACACGCTTGACCACCAAAGTCCAGCGTTGACGGTCAATTATCGACCCTCAGCGGCATCTTAGCGGGTGCGCCTTGCACTTCGCGTACCAATTTTGGCACGAGATAGCCGGGCAGGCGGTCTCGCAGGGCTTCGTGCAAGGCCAGCGCCCGATGATCTTCGACTTCGAAATGCGCCGTGCCGGCGACGCGATCGAGTTGATGCAGGTAATACGGGTGCACGCCGATCTCGAACAGGCGTTCGGACAAGTTGGCCAGTGCATCGATGTTGTCATTGACGCCGCGCAACAGCACGGACTGGTTGTAAAGGCGTACGCCCTGTCGGCTCAGCGCAGCGCAGGCGGCAGCCACGTCGGAAGCCAGTTCCTGCGAATGGTTGGCATGGATCACCATCACGACGGGCCAGGGTAGTGCGCCGATCAAGTCCAGAAACGTCGCGTCGATGCGTGCCGGCAGTACCACCGGCAGGCGCGAGTGGATGCGCAAGCGGCGAATGTGGTCGACCGGGCGCAAGGCATCGGTGAGTTCGGCAAGCTTGCGCGTGGACAGCGCCAGAGGATCGCCGCCACTCAACAATACCTCGTGGATGTCCGGATGCTGGCGCAGCCAGTTCAGGCTCTCGCGCCAGCCATTGGCGGCGGCGGCTTCATCGCCATAGGGGAAGTGGCGGCGGAAGCAATAGCGGCAGTTGATCGCGCAACTGCCGGTGGCGATCAGCAAGGCGCGACCTTCGTATTTGTGGAGGACGCCACGGGCATCGCGTGCCGCAAGATCGCCCACGGCATCCAGATCGAAGCCGGGGGCGGCGAGGGTTTCCTCGTCCAGCGGCAAGACTTGGCGCAATAGCGGGTCGTTGGCATCGCCCGGGCGCATGCGCGCGGCAAATGCACGGGTCACGCGCATGGGGAAGCCGGCAGCATCATCCGGAATGCGTGCGGCCAGCGCATCCAGCCCGAGCAGGCTGAGCAGTTCGCGCGGATCGGTGATGAGTTCGCGGTACTGGCGCCGCCAGTCCTCCGGCTGCGCAGAATGCGGGCTTGCAGGTATCATGTGCGGCTCGTTCGGCCTCGCGCCGGCGCAAATTCAGCCACCCATTGTAGCCGCGGACGCGGCAGGAAATACGGAGCAGACCATGGCCACCCAGGGCATGAACGACGTCAAGAACGGCATGAAGATCATCGTGGAAGGCCAGCCCTGCGTGATCGTGGATACCGATTTCATCAAGCCTGGCAAGGGTCAGGCCTTTACCCGTGTGCGCTATCGCAACCTCAAGACTGGGCGCGTGGTCGAGATGACGATGAAGTCCACCGACTCGGTCGAAACCGCCGACGTGGTGGATACCGACATGCAGTACCTCTACAACGATGGCGAGTTCTGGCACTTCATGCAGCCGGACACCTTCGAGCAGTACACCGCCGATGAAAACGTCATGGGTGATGCGGCGCAGTGGCTCAAGGGCGAGGAAGAGTGCGTGGTCACGCTCTGGAACGGCAGCCCGCTGTCGGTGACGCCGCCCAACTTCGTTGAACTGAAGATCGTGGAAACCGATCCGGGCTTGCGCGGAGACACCTCCGGTGGCGGTGGCAAGCCGGCCAAGCTGGAGACCGGCGCGACCGTGCGCGTGCCGCTGTTCGTGGGCCAGGAGGAAGTCATCAAGGTTGACACCCGCAGCGGCGAGTACGTCAGCCGCGTGAAGTGAATCCGGGATTCGGGATTCGGGATTCGATTCGGCCTGTTCGAGCGTGCACTGATTCATGACGTCCATCGAGCGCTGTGACCTTTTGATCTGCGCCCGCTGGGTGGTTCCGGTGGAGCCACACGGCGTGGTGCTGGAACACCACGCCGTGGCGGTGCGCGACGGGGTGATCGTGGCGCTGTTGCCACAAGCCGAAGCGCGGGCGCGATTTGCGCCGCGCGAGTGCGTGGATCTGCCTGACGGTGTGCTGATTCCGGGCCTGATCAATGCCCACACCCACAACCCCATGACCCTGATGCGTGGGGTGGCGGACGATCTGCCGCTGATGCAATGGCTGACCGGCCATATCTGGCCGATCGAGGCGGCGATTCTGGGGCCGGAGTACTGCGCCGACGGTGCCGAGCTGGCCGTGGCGGAAATGTTGCGCGGTGGTACGACTTGCTGCAACGAAAACTACTTCTATCCCGACGTACTGGGCGAGGTCTATCGGCGCTTGGGTTTTCGTTGTCGGCTGGGCTTGCCGGTCATTGAGTTCCCAACGCCTTGGGCGGCCAATCCGGATGAGTACTTCGGCAAGGCGCTGGACGTGCATGCGCGTTTTGCCGGCGATGACTTGATCTCGACCGCGTTTGCGCCGCATGCGCCCTACACCGTGAGTGATGCCAGCTTCCTGCGGATTCGCGAACTGGCCACCGAGCTTGATATTCCGGTGCATTGTCATGTGCACGAAACCGCGCAAGAGGTCGAGGATTCGCTCCAGCAGCATGGCCTGCGTCCGCTGGCCAGGCTGGATCGCTTGGGCGTGGTGGATTCGCGCCTGATTGCGGTTCACATGACCCAGCTCACCGACGAAGAAATCGCGCTCTGTGCCGAGCGCGGTGTTTCGGTCGTGCATTGCCCGGAGTCCAATCTGAAACTGGCCTCGGGCTTGGCCCCGATCCAAGCCCTGCGCCGCGCCGGCGTCAATGTCGCTTTGGGAACCGACGGCTGCGCCAGCAACAACGATCTGGACATGTTCGGAGAAATGCGCACGGCCGCCTTGTTGGGCAAGGCCGTGGCCCGCGATGCCTCGGCGCTGGACGCCGCCACGACCCTGCGCATGGCCACGCTCGATGCCGCGCGTGCCCTGCATCTTGAGCACGCGATTGGCTCCATTGAGGCCGGCAAACAGGCGGACCTCGTGGCCGTCGATCTGTCCGCGCTCGAAACCCAGCCGCTCTACGACCCGATTTCCCATTTGGTCTACGCCTGCGGCCGCCATCAGGTGCATTGGGTTTGGATCGCAGGCCATGCGCGACTGCGCGAACGCGAGCTGACGGGCATCGATCTGCAATCGTTGCTGGTTCGCGTGCGCGCCTGGGGCGAGCGTATTGCCGCCTTGCCGCGTGGCACAGCATGAGTTCGCCCGTCGTCGCATCGCGTATGAACCTGGCGCCGGCAGTCCTGTTCGACCTCGATGGCACCTTGGTGGATTCCTCCGGTGATCTGACCGCAGCGGTCAATGCGCTGCGTCAGACGCTGGGGCTTGCAGCCGTGCCGGTGGCGCAGGTGAGGCAGGGCATCTCTTCGGGTTCACGGGCCATCCTGGCCTTGGGATTACCGGAGCTTGAACCGGACGCGCGCGAAGCCTTTGTCGAACCTTTTCTGCTGAGCTATCGCGACATGATCGGTCGCCACGATGCGGTGTTCGATGGCATCGCGGCCGTGCTCGAAACCATCGAGTCCAACGGTTCATGCTGGGGCGTGGTGACCAACAAGCGCGAAGATCTGGCGCGTATCGTGCTCGATCGACTCGATCTTTCCGCGCGTTGTGCCGTGCTGATCGGTGGCGACACCTTGGCGCGCCACAAGCCCGATCCCTTGCCGGTGGTCACCGCCTGCGAGCGTGTGGGCGTGGATCCCCGATCCGCCGTGTTCGTGGGCGATGATCCGCGTGATGTCGCCGCCGGGCGTGCGGCTGGCACCCGCACCGTGGCGGTGCGTTGGGGCTTCCATCCCGCCGATTCCGACCCGTCCACCTGGGGTGCGGATTGGGTGATCGATGCACCTGGACAACTGCTGGCGGTGTGCGCCGCAAACCCATGAACGATGCCGTCGCCGAATCGCTGCCCGAAGTTTCGGCGTATCTGGACGAGTGGCTGGCGCAGGTTCCCGAGATGGAACTGGCCTTGGTCTTCACCGGCGCGGGGCGTCGGCGCAGCCTGTTGTGGGGCGCGGTCCTGAACCAATGGTTGATTTCACTATTTGAGCCGAGCGACACCGGTGTCGCTCAAGCCAAGCTTTCGTGGTGGGCGCAGGCCATGGTCGAGATGCCCGCCAAAGCCCAACATCCCTTGATTGCGGCGTTCGCACACGACGGTGGAAACGCCGTGGATATCGGGATGTGGCAGGGATTGCACCAAGCCGCCGCGCAATTGGCCGCACAGGAAGCTTCGCCTGCCGATGTGTCGGTCCTGATGGACAGTCGCCAGGGCTTGGCGCGGGCCATTGCCGCCATCGAACAGGCCCTTTGGCCGCAGGCCGGCGCCGGCGATGCCACCAGCATTGCGCGATCGCTGATCCTCTGGCAGTGGCGTTGGCGCGCTCAGGGCGAGTTGGCGCGGGTCGGTTTGTTGCCCTTGCAGCTGCTGGCCCGACACGGCGTGCGAAGCTCGGAGGCTTACGGCGATCCGGCTTCGGCGCCGACGGCCGTGCGCGCGGTCTGGCAGGATTTGGCTGGCGAATTGTTGCGATTGCCAACACCTCAGCGTGGGCCGCGCCTGCGCCGCATCGGTACGCGTCTGGATACGCTGGCGCTCAAGCGTTTGCAGCGCGGTGATGCCAAGCCATTTCCGACCTCGGGTCTGGCGGTGCTCTGGCAATGCTGGCAGGGTGGACGCGGAACGCCCGCGTGAGTGCAAGGCATTGAATCGTCCACCATTTGCCCCCATTCAAACCGACCGCACCACCACCGTGGTGCATGAGGCTCGCCCAATGACCGAATCAGACCAATCCCGCGACTTTGCCAGCACCGTGCTCGCCGATGAGGTGAGTCGCAGCGTGCATGAGCCGCAGGCCGCGCTCGACCGGGTTGGCATGCGTGGCATCGAACTGCCGGTTCGGCTGGAAGTCGATGGCGTTGTGGCTTTGCTGCCGGCGCAGGTGGACGTGGTGGTGGACTTGCATCATCCCGAGGCCCGAGGCATCCACATGTCGCGCCTGTATCGGGCGTGCAACGAGCACTTGAGCACGAACGCGCTGAGTGTCGCGGGCCTACGCACCCTGCACGATGCACTGCTGGATTCGCATGCAGGGCTGTCGCGCCGAGCCTGGATGGAAGCCCGATTCAGCCTGCCCGTGCAGCGTGCGGCCCTGCTCAGTTCCCTGCAGGGCTGGCGGCAATATCCGGTGAGCGTGCGGGTGCATGGCGATGCGCAGCAGCGTCGGGTCGAATTGGGCGTCGAGGTGCTGTATTCGAGTACCTGCCCGGGCTCGGCCGCGATGGCACGACAGTTGCTGGCGCAACGCTTGCGAGAGACTTTTCCCACTGGCCCGGTGTCGGTTGACGACGTCGCGCGCTGGCTGGAGTCTCCGGTTGGCAACGTCGCCACCGCGCACGCCCAACGCTCCTGCGCCAAAGTGCAGGTGGCCTTGAACATGGTTGCAGGCGAGGACTTGCCAATGCTCAGGCTGATCAACACCATTGAAGCGGCGCTCGGTACGGCGGTGCAAGGCGCAGTCAAGCGCGTGGATGAGCAGGAGTTTGCGCGTCTTAACGGCGAAAACCCGCTCTACTGTGAAGACGCCGCCCGTCGCATTCGCAGCGCACTGGCGCAGCTGCCTTGGGTGAGCGACTACCGCATCGAAACCGCGCACCTCGAAAGCCTGCACCCGCACGACGCCGTGGCGTGTGTGGTCAAGGGTGTGAGTGGTGGTTTTGTGGCCTGATTGGCGGCCGGCCGCCCTCCGCAGCAACACTCACTTGGCCGGAGGCGTCTCCGATTTTGGAGCCGGCCGCACGATCACGGTGCGGTAGGGATAGCCCCAGCCCCAAGCGCCGTAGTGCATGGGCCAGAACGGGTCGGCGTAGTAGGCGCGGGTTTCGGATTGTTCCGGCCAGAGGTAGATGACATCGGCCGCCACGCGCGGATAGCGATAGGCGTACTCGCCGATCTGACGGGTTTCATAGGCGACGATTCGGCCAGTGACGGTGACATCGCGCTCGTTGGTGAAGATCGCCGGATCGTAGAAACCATTGCGGCAGGCGAGAAAGCGCCCTTGGCTGTGATCGGGATTGCCGCTGGGTTTGGCGCTGCTCGACAGTTCGCGCGCCAGCAATTCGATGCAGGTTTCCTGTGGCGTGGGTTGCACCGCGATGATGCGTCCGCCCCAGCGCACCTGATCGCCAATCTGGCCGCTGCCCGCGGCCTGTGTTGGCACGATGGCGGCAAACTCGCCGCGCAGGGGCTTGGGCGGCGCGCTGGCGCAACCCGCCAAGCTGGCGAGTGCGGCCAGAACGCTTGCGATGATGACGGGATGACGATTCGGGATCATGGTGCTCTCCTTGCAACCCGGGTTGAAATGCGGAAGCGGCGCAGGTCGGCGATCAGGCTTTGGCGCTGCGCGGTGGTGGTCTGAGCTTCAGCGTAGCGCTGGCTGACATAACGTTGGATGAGTGTTCGGGTGGCCTTGGCGTCGGCGGCGGGCAGGGCGTCGCAGCGTCCCAATAGGGCGCTGGCAGTCTCATCGGCTTGTTTGATCAATCCGGCGCCGCCCAGACGCCGACAGAATCGTGCCCAAGCCTCTTGCAGCGGATCGATGATGCGTTGGCGGCCGCCACGCCAGAGCAGGGCAAAGCTCAGGCCCAGAGCCAGGACGATCCCGATGCCGAGTGCGATGGCGACCTGCCGCCAGTCCTGCGGATCGAGTCCCAGGCGCTGGAACAGGGCGCGTTGGGTGGCGGCGTCGAAATCCACGATCAGGTAGTTCCAGGCGCGGCGCATGCTGTCGAGCGAATCCCACAATGGTTGGCCCCAACGCGAAAACGCACCCGGTGGTGGAATGAGGCCGGCCAGACCTTCGCGAATCCGTTCGGGCGCAACCGCGGCGGTCGGATCGATCCGCACCCAGCCACGACCTTCCAGCCAGACTTCGGTCCAGGCGTGGGCGTCGGAGTTGCGGATCAGCCAGTAATCACCGACTTGGTTGTACTGCCCGCCCTGATAGCCGGTCACCACGCGCGTTGGAATGCCGGCATCGCGCATCATCACCGCGAACGCCGAGGCGAAGTGTTCGCAATAGCCTTCCTGCGTGCCGAACAGGAAATCATCGACGCTGTTGCGGGCCAAGGGCGGCGGGCTGAGGCTGTAGTGGAAGCTGGCATTGAACAAGGCCAGCGCGCGCTGGATCAGGGCCTCGGGCCGCGAATCTTCACCTTGCCATTGTTCGATCAAGGCGCGTGTGCGCGGGTTGGAATCCGATGGCACATACAAATTGCGCTGGCGTGCGCTGGTATCGAGCCCGGGTTCCAGGACGACATCGGCGACCGAGGTCACGCGATAGCGTCGCAGGCCGAGATGGCGGGTGCTGGAATACACCGTGCGATCACGTCCCAGTCGTGCGTCCTCCGGCGCTTCCACTGGCACATCCAGACCGATCAGGTAGCGGAAGTCGGTTGGTTCCTGCATCACCTCGTGCACATAGCGTGGGCCATGGACCTCAAGCGGTGCAGTGGGGCCAAAACTGGTTCCGCTCAGACGCGACCAGCGCCGGCCATCGAAATCGCTGAGCACCGGGCCACGCCAGTACAGGGCGCTCCTTGGGGGCGTTTCGCCTTCGAAACTCACCCGCAAGGCCGGGCTATCGTCCAACAACATGCCAGCGATGTCGCCGGGGCTCATTTCGTCGGAAAGTCCGGATCTGGCGCGGTCACCCGGGCCGGGCGCGCCCCAGAGCGGCGCAGGAAAACGTGGAAACAGCAGAAAGGCGACTAAGGCAAAGGGCAGCGAGATCAACAGCAGGCGCCCGGCTGCAAGCAGCGCCGGCAAGGCCTTGGGCGCGGTTCGATCAGCGTGTAGCGCGTTTCGCGCCAGCCGCGCCAATGCCGCGAGAATCAGGATGCTGGAGATCAGGGCGAGCAACAAATTGATCGGCCCCTGATCGCGCAGAAAGCCCGCCATCAATGCGAACAAGGCAAAGCTGCAAGCGCTGCGGCCATCGCGCACCGTGCCGGTTTCCAAAAGTTTGGATGCCAGCATCGCCGCCAGGAGGGCCGCGCCGGTGTCCTGACTGAGGCCAGCGCCGGCCGACACCACGGCCGCGCCAGCCAAGCCCATGACCAAGGGCAGACGGAGCAACGCGGGCAGCTTGACGCCACGGAGGCCGGTTGCCACGCCCAGCGTCGCCACCACGATCAAGAGGATCGACAGCCACGGCGGAAAACCCGGCAACACCGGCAAGAGGCTCGACCACACGGCCACGGCGACCCAGATGAAACTGTCACGATCAAGCGTGCGGCGATCGCTCATCGCACACCGAACGGCTGAATGATCATGGTGCCAACGCCAACGCACGCAGGCAGGCGTGCACGTGGGAATGCCCTTGCCCCGGACCCAGACGAGTGTCAGGCATGATCAAGGTGGTGCTTTGAGACTGACGCTCGGCGTCGAGCAGCCAGCGCGTCAGTCGTTTGGCCCGCGCGTCGCTGGACAAGGGCGCGAGATCCGCCCACGTCAGGATCTGTTCGCTGCCACCGTGTTGCTCGTACTCGCGTACCAGCAGGCGGTCGAGACGTGCGCTGTGTTTCCATGCCACATGGCGCATCGAGTCGCCTACGCGGTAGTCACGCAGCGACAGTGGTTCATCGCCGACGCCTCGTTGTGGTTGTGGACGATCTCGACCGCCTGCCAGGGGCGGCGCGGGCGGATCGGCTTCCGGCGCGGGCCAAACCAGGGTGCTCTGGTCGGGATGCAGCCAGCTCCAGACCTCGAACAAACCCAAGGGCTGACGACTGTGAAGTTTCATCCGGCCGACCGCCTGCCAGCCGCGATGTTGGGTGGCCTGCGGCAGTTCCACATCGAGACTGGCACCATCGCGCAGCGAAAAGCTGATGCGCTGGCCGTGGCGCTCCAGAATCAGACCGTCGCGCAGGCGACGACTGTCAGCCGCGAAACGCAGATGAAGGCGCTGCATGTCGCCGGCATGCACCGGAATGGCCGAGATCGACTCAAGGGACACGCCACTGAGGTTGAGATAGCCGCGCAGCAAGGCACTGAGCGTGACCGAGAACATCAGAAAGCACAGGATCAAGGCGGGGTTGTTGTTGTAGTTCAAGCCGCCCAGGGTCATGGTCGCCAGCACCAAGGCAAAGAACAGGCCAAAGCCCGTCGGCAGCACGTAGATCCGTCGCCGATTCAGGCGAATGGGCAAGCTTTCGACGCCGCGTGGACGCACGAAACGCCGCATCCATGCCGGCACGCGCGGGTGTTCGTGCGAATCCTGCGCGGCTGTGATGGCGTGGGTCGGTGACATGGCGAACGGTCCGCTCAGTCCACCGCGACTCCGGACAAGATCGCCGTGGCCAGCTCGGTCCCTTGTCCGCTGTCGCTGGCCGGCACCAGGCGATGCGCGGCCACGGCCACGAACAAGGCCTGCACGTCATCCGGCAGGACATGGTTGCGACCGGCCAACAGCGCGTGGGCACGTGCGGCGCGCAACAGTGCCAGACCCGCGCGCGGCGACAGGCCGACCTTGATGGCGGGGTGCTGACGGCTGCGTTCGAGCAGGGCCAACACGTAGTCGATCAGGGCAGGGCTGGCGTGTACCTGTTCGGTGGCCACGCGCAATGCCTTGAGGCTGGCTTCGTCCAGTTGTGGTTGCAGGCGTTCGATCTGGGCGTGGCGGTCTTCGCCGGTCAAGAGCGCGCGCTCGGAAGCGGCATCCGGATAACCCAGAGCAAAACGCAGCAAGAAGCGGTCCAGTTGAGAATCCGGCAAGGGGAAGGTGCCAGACAGATCGACCGGATTTTGCGTGGCCAGCACGAAGAAGGGTTGCGGCAAGGCCCGCGTGACCCCATCGACGGTGACCTGATACTCGGCCATGGCTTCCAGCAGCGCGCTTTGGGTACGGGGCGGAGCGCGGTTGATCTCATCAGCCAGCAGCACTTGGGTGAAGATCGGGCCGGGGTGGAAGCGGAACGCGTGCGAGGGCGCATCGAACACCGAAATGCCCAGCACATCGGCTGGCATCAGATCGGAGGTGAATTGCACGCGCTGGAAGCGCAGGCCGAGGCTGGCGGACAAGGCCTGCGCCAAGGTGGTCTTGCCAAGGCCCGGGAGATCCTCGATCAGGACATGGCCACCGGCCAGCAGCGCGATGAAGGCCAATCGCACTTGATCGGGTTTCCCGAGGATCAGCGCGTTGACTTGTGCCTGCGCCCGCATGAGGGCGGCCAAGGGCAAGTCGGGTATCGTGGGCGTTGAAGCGGGGGCCGCCATGGGCATTCCTGATACGTCATTGATTTGGGCAGTGTAACGGCACTATGCAGGACCTCCGACGCGCGCGCACCTTGTTTCTGGGCTTGTGGTTGGCGCTGTGCCTGATTCGTTTGACCTTGGCCGCGACCTTGCCCCTGTTCGTGGACGAGGCCTTTTACTGGCAGGAAGGGCGGCACCTGTCCTGGGCCTATTCCGACTTGCCCGGGCTGACGGCGTGGCTGGTGGCACTCGGGACACAGCTGGCCGGTGATCACCTCCTCGGAGTGCGTTGGCCTTTTCTGCTGCTGTCGGCGCTCTTGCCGTGGTTGGTCGTGCGTGCCGCTTGGCCGTTGGGCGCGCTACGCGCTTGGTGGGCGGGTGCGTTGACGGTGGTGTTCCCGTTCACCGCCTTGTTGGGCGTGCTGGCCTTGCCCGATGTGCCGATGAATGTCGCCGCGGTGCTGTGTCTGATCGGTGGCGTGTGCGCCTTGCACACACCGGATCGGCGTGCGGCGGCGTGGCTGGCGGCGGGACTGGTCGTCGGCGGGCTCAGTCACTACCGATTTCTCGGGGTGATGGCGGTGGGCGCGCTGGTGTTGCTGTGCTTGCCACAAGGCCGGCGTGCCCTGCGCCAGCCGTGGATCCTCATCGCCATCACGCTGGGGCTATTGGCATGGCTACCTCTGGCGTGGTGGAACCTCGAACACGCCGAAGCCGGTTGGCGCTTTCAATTGGTGGATCGCCATCCGTGGAGACCGCAGTGGCAAGGTTTGTTGTTCCCGCTGATCCAGATGGTGTTGGTCACGCCCCTGCTGTTTTGGGCGATGTTGCGTGCCGCGTGTCGGGTCCAATCATCGCAGACGGTCGCAGCGCGCTGGTTTGCCTTGTGTGGCGGGCTGACCCTGCTCGGGTTCTTCGTGCTGGGAATCTTTGCCGATACCGCGCGCGTCAGCTTTCACTGGCCCTTGCCGGCGTATCTCGCACTGTTGCCGTTGCTGCCCGAGGTCATGGCGGCGTGGTCGAGTGCGTGGCGTCGCGCCGCGTACGCGCTGGTGATTGTGGGTCTCACAGCGGCGCTTGCTGCGAGTGCGTGGGTGGCGTTGCCATCGGGGCGCGCAGCCTTGGCCAGCAGTTCCCACTACCCCGAAAACTTCGCCGGCTGGGAGGAATTGGCCGAGGCTGTTCGCCGCAAATTGGACCTGATGCCGACGGGAACACAGGTGATTGCCGATCACTTCAAGATCGGCGCAGAACTGGGGTTTGCCCTGCGCGATGCCGACATCGCCGTGCTCGATCACCCACTCAATCAGCACCACGGGCGTGCGGCTCAGTTGGCGATCTGGGGTTTGCTTGATGCCGCGCGGATGGATGATTCCTGGCGACTGCTGGTGTTTGCCGACAGCGACCTCAAGCTCAGTCAGCGCCTGTCGCACTACCAATCCTTGTGCCAGCGCCTGGGAGCCTTGCCGGCAGCCGACACGGTAGAAGCGGATTTCGGCGCGCGCAGGTTTCTTCTTTTTGCCTTGCCGCCGGGTCGACAGCGTGGTGCCTGCGTGCCACCGGCCATCGCCCACATCGACTTTCCGCAGGATGGCGACACACTAACCGGCATGGTGGCGATGCGCGGATGGGTGGTCAAAGAGCTTGTCGGCGTGAAGCAGGTGTTCGTGCTGCTCGACGGGCAGCGCGTGGCACAGGTCAACTACGGACAAAGCAACCCGCAGGTGAGCGGTTTCCTGAACGCAGCATCGAGCGATCCCAATTTGCCCAAGGTGCAGTTCGAAGCGCGCTTCGAGTTGCCGGCCACGGTGTCAGCAGGCTGGCACGTGCTGGGTCTGGAAATTGAATCCGGTGTCGGTCAAAGGGAACGCTGGAGCGGGCCGCGTATCCAGGTCGGCCCCAGCGCCGACAGATGAGCCTTCAATCCTCAGCCGTGCGACGGGTGAGTGCGGCCGGCTCGCGAGCGGCCTGATCCAGGGCGGCTTGTGTGACGTTGGCCAATTCGGCACCGGCGCTTTCCAGTTGCGAGAGTCGATCCGAGATCGACGCATGGGCGCGGTCCATCGCGGCGCAGGCGGCATCCAGTTCGTTCTGGCTCGCGGTCAATCCATGCTTGGAGATCCAGAG
>CAUJJS010000037.1 GCA_963205415.1 Pseudomonadota bacterium | reverse complement strand
AAGCCTCTTGGTGATGACCGCCGTGTCGCTCCTGACCGCATGCGGTGGCGGAACCAGCGGCGGAGACTCGGCGTTCCAGCCAGCCACTGTACGGATCAGCGCCGTACCGACGGCAACGTCCGTAGAATCGGGCAAGTACATTGAGCTCGCGGTCCGGGTCACCCAAGCCAACGGGACCAACGTGGCCGATGGAACGGCCGTTAACAGCACGGTTACTCCCGCAGCGAACGGTGCTCTGTATTCGGTCAGCAATGGGTCGCTGGGCGGCACGACCGGAACGACCACTGGCGGCATCGCGAATTTCCGATTTGTCGCCAGTGGCCCTGGCGGCACTGCCACACTGACCTTCTCGACTGCCGATGGCGCAGGAAAATCAACCAGTACCTCGGTGGCTATCACGGTGACGCCGGCACCCGATACCAGCTGGCGCATTACCGCTACGCCGGCCGTGACTTCCTTGGCTGCGTACACGTCGACCGATGTCACGGTGCGCGTGATGCGCGCGGACAATACGCCAGTGCCCGATGGCACGGTTGTTAACGCGGTGACCATTCCCGCGAGCACGGGTACAGTCACCGCCACGAGTACCACGGTTGGCGGCGTCGCCACTTTTACATTTACAGCCGGGCCCAGTGCCGGAACCTCGGTTGCACGATTCAGCACAACAGATCCGGAAAATCCATCCGTTGTGATCACTACTGAAGTGACCTTCACCATCACGGAAGGCCCTCGATATCAGATTCAGGCAACAGCGGTGGCTACGACGCTCGCGGCCTATACGTCGACCGATGTGACTGTCACGGTCAAGGAAGCCAATGGCAACCAAGTACCTGACGGCACCATCGTAAGCGCCATCACCGCTCCATCCGGCTCCGGATCGGTCGTCGCCGTGGACAACGGGGCCACAGTGGCCGGAATCACCCGCTTTAGGTTTACTGCTGGCGCAAACGCGGGCAGCTCGACCGCCACATTCAGCGTGGCCGACCCTGATGGCCCGAACAAAACCAGCAAGGTTGACGTGGTCTTCACCATCACGGAAGGCCCTCGATATCAGATTCAGGCAACGGCGGTAGCTACGACGCTCGCGGCCTATACGTCGACCGATGTGACAGTCACGGTGAAGGAAGCCAATGGCAACCAAGTACCTGACGGCACGATCGTCAGCGCCATCACCGCTCCATCCGGTTCCGGATCGGTCATCGCCGTGGACAACGGGGCCACAGTGGCCGGAATCGCCCGCTTTAGGTTTACTGCTGGCGCAGACGCGGGCAGCTCCACCGCCACATTCAGCGTGGCCGACCCCGATGACCCGAACAAAACCAGCAAGGTTGACGTGGTCTTCACCATCACGGAAGGGCCGAGCTTGCTCATCGACATACAGGCGGCGACAACCAACGTGCCGCAGCAAAGTAGAACCGATGTGACCGTGCGAGTGCGTACCGCTGCTGGTGACCTCGTCCCCGACGGCACCACCGTGAGCGGCGTGGTGGTTCCGAGTTCGATGGGCCTGGTGTTCGGTACGGTGTCGCAACTGCCGGCGGAAACGACGGTCGGCGGCTTGGCCACATTTGCCTTCGTGTCGGGAACTCAGACCGGCAATGCCGAACTGCAATTTTCGGTCACCAACACCTCCAACAATGAGGTGGTAACCAAGTCCGTGACCTTTGCGATTTCGACGCAAGTGGGGCGTCGGATGTCGGTCCAGTTGCTTCCTTCCACAATTCCCTTGAATGGTCGCAGTGACATTCGGGTGGAGGTTCTGGAGGCCGATGGCCGCCCAGTGGCCGACGGCACTCCGGTGAACGCCATCACCTTCCCAAGTTCTTATGGCTCACTCGACAAAGCGACGAGCGAAACACTTGCGGGCATCGCGGTATTCCAATATCAAGCACAGAGCGTAGCGGGCCCGGTCGACATGGTGTTCTCCGCTACCAGTGGTGATGCAACGAATCAGCACGTCGTGGGTCGTACGCGGCTCCAGATCGTGCCGACGAACGATGCGCGTCTTAACCTGAGGGCAGTTCGTACCCGTCTGCCAGTCAATCACTTTGCCGTGGAGCCCTTCCTGGGCTCGCCGTACATGGCTGAAGTGACCGTGACCGTGAAAGACAGCAACGGGCAGCCTGTGAACATGGAAGACGGGATTCAGGTGTCGATCAACCCTGTGGGGAACACCGGCGGATTTACCACGCTCGATGATCCGGAAACGGAATGTAAGCCGGAGGAAAACTACGAAGGCTGCGAGTTCTACATTCGTATGGGTCAAGCTCCGGTTGATGTTGTCGCTGGAAAGGCCACTCTGTTCGTGCATTCGCTGAACTTCACTGGACAGACGCAATTGACGGTGACGACGCAAGATGCTGTATCCGGCACCACAATCGGCGCGGCACTCACGTTTGAGATCGTCGAAAGCGTATTGCCGACACCCTCACGGCTGAGCATGGTTCCGCCGTTGCGTCCGATCTATGTGCAAGGTTCGGGTGGCAACGACAGTGGGCTTGTGCATGTGGAGCTGGCGGACGCGATTGGACAACCCGTGCCTGATCCGGTTGCGGGCAACACGGCCTACAACAACTATCGCGCAGAGATCATTGGCGCCAATGCAGATGAAACCCCGCGTCTGAATGGTTTGAACGCGGCGGGCGTATCGGTTACCGGCTCTCAAATCGACTTGCGTACCACCGCTGGCATCGGAGGATTCAACTTCATCTCTGGCAACGGTGTGGGTTCGTTCCGCGTACGCCTGACTGCAGATCGCGCCGACAACAATGTCGACAACGGCATCAGTGACCCTGTCACCTTGGAACGCTCGATTGTCGTATCGGACGGTCAGCTATTCGACTTGGAGATCACCCAACCGACGGTCAATGCGTTGACCATCAACCCCACGGGTGGAGAGATCGTTGTAATTGGTGATATCACCGTTCCGGTTGCGCCCGATGGAACCTACAGCCTGACAGTAGGTGTGATCGCGACAGATCGTTTGGGTAACCCCGTATTGCCGGGCACGACGATCAACTTTGGTCTGGTCGACGAGCCACAAGTTTCCGGTGTGGGTGACTTCTACATGATGGATGGCGACGGTGATCCGGCAGAAGGCGGTACCACGTTTACCGCCGCGAACGGCAAGTTCACGGTGGCCGGTGGTGGGGCTGGCGCCGGTGGCGGCGCTGGCCCTGGCGACACGCTCCTGATCATGTCTGAAGACGTCATTGGCAACCGCGATCTGGAAGCGGCACGAGTGATTACCGAGGTGCACAATCGCAGCAGCCTCACGGTCAACTACCGCTTCAACCACAACGATACGACCGGCCAGATTGTGGATTCCCACGGCATCCTGCCTTACCTGATCGGCCGAGCTGCGGATGGCAACGTGGTGGCCAGCGCCCATACCAACGAGATTGGCGTTGCCACGACGAAGATGAACTATCCTGTCTCCAAGCTTGGCAAGGTCGTGGCCTTGTGGGCGCAGGCTGACGGCCCAGTTGTGGCGGGGCAGCCGAAAAAGGTGGCTGATGTCGAGTTCGCTCGTTTCGCGGGTGTGGCGGGTGAGGCGGCGCGTCTGGTGGTCAGCCCGAGCGTACTGCCCGCCAACACCACGATGAACGTGAGCATTTGCGCCTACGACGCACTCGGTGCACCAATGGGTGGCCTGAACGTTGACTTCATTTTCAACGAGCTCATGGGCAACGGGTCGGTCGATGGACAGCCGACGGCGGGTACGGTGAATCAGCCGACTGCTTTCGGTAGCGGTTGCACGACCGCGAGCGTTTCCACTGGAGGCATGCTGGAAGGTGAAGGCGAGACCAAGCTCGTGTTCAGTGCGATGGGGCTCAGTGGTGAAGTGGAATTCAGCTTCGATACCTTGGTGTTGGTGGCGACACCAGCGGCCATGGTCAGTGGCGGCCAGGTCACGTTGCAGTTGTTCAATTCGGCGGGCGTGCCGCAACAAGGCTTCAAGATATTCGGTACCTGCACCAGCGCCGGTGGCGCCTCCGTCTCCATCCAGTCTGGCCCTGGTATCACTGACAGCAATGGCAAGACCACGGCAATCATCCAAGCCATCGATCTGAACCAAGTGGGTGCGGCCGGTTCGGGCGTATGCACGTTCACGACTGCGGACGAGTCGGCGCAAGCTGTTGTCACCTTGCAAGGTGTGGATCTTTGCACCTTGGGCATCAGCCCGCCGATTCCTGGCTGCCCCGTGGAGGAGCCGGAGCAAATGACCCTGATGCCTTCGATCGCCCCCGGCCTGACGCCCGGAAACTACACCCTGATCAGTACACCCTCAGGTGTTGTGTGCTCGGTGCCGAATGGTGGAACTTCGAGCTGCACGCCCACGGAATTTGACGAAGGCATGGCTCTGACCCTGAGCACCACGGGTCCGATCGGTGCAACGTTTGTGGGTTGGTCAGGCGACTGCGTGGCTGTGATCGGCAGTCCGCAGCAGGCCACGGTACTCATGAATGCCAATCGAAGCTGTACCGCAATCTGGAATTGATGAGTGTAGAAAAGGGGGCTTCGGCCCCCTTTTCGTTGACGCGCATTCGTGCACAAGTTTGTGCGTGTTTGGCTCGCCACTTCCATGAGCCTGTGCCATGATGGCGCCATGCCCTTTCGAGTAGTGTTCTGCCCATGAGTCACCGGATGCTCCATGCCGGGGACGTGCTCTTCCACGAAGGTGAACCGGGACGCGCGGCCTACTTGATCGAGAGCGGAAGCATCCGCATCGAAGTCGGAAACGGCGAAGACAAACTTGTCTTGGCAGACCTGTCAGCTGGTGATCTCGTTGGCGAAATGGCCATGATCGACGACGCGCCGCGTACCGCGACGGCGACGGCGTTGACGGATGCGGCACTGCTGGTGATTGATCGGGAACATTTGGCTGAGCGCATTTCCCAGACCGATACTGTTGTCCGCGCTTTGCTCGGGGGACAGCTCAAGCGCTATCGCGCGATGCTGGCGACGATGCGAGGGCAGCAGGCGCCGGAATCTGGGGCCGCACTCGAGGAAATCGTCGCGATCGGGAAGATACGACTTGAGTCGCAGTTGCGCGAGGCATTGACTGAGCGGCGTTTGGAGGTCTATCTGCAACCACTATACGAGGTCTCCAAGCACCAGATTGCCGGCTACGAGGCCTTGGTGCGCTGGAACCATCCACAGCGGGGGATGGTCTCACCGGCTGAGTTCATCGCATTGGCCGAAGAAACGTCCTTGATCGTACCGGTGGGCGAGTACATGCTCGAACACTCGATCGCTGCGTTGGTGAAGATGCGCGACAGCGGCCTTACGCCCCTGCCGTTCGTGTCGATCAATGTGTCGCCACGGCAACTGCGTGAAGCGGGTTTGATTGAAGCCCTACTCGCTCGTCTGGATCGTGTGGGTCTTCCCACGAGTTCGGTCAAACTTGAAATTACCGAAAGTCAGGTGCTGGATGTCGCGCAAGCCACGCAGATTCTGGACCTGTGCCACGCCGCTGGCGTGCAGGTCTCACTCGACGACTTTGGTACCGGTTTTTCCAACTTGAGCCATCTGCACGCGCTGCGATTTGACACCATCAAGGTCGATCAGGCCTTTGTGCGCGAGATTGAAACATCCGAACGTTCCATGGCGATGTTGCAGGCGATTGTCGGCCTGGTACAGGCCATTGGTGCGGATGTGCTGGTGGAGGGCATTGAAACCCCATTCCAGATGGATGTGCTCGAAAGTCTGGGTGTGCGCTACGCCCAGGGCTACCTCATCAGCAAGCCTCTGCCACTCGCACAAGCCATCGAATTGGGCCTGCACGTCGCCATACCACGCTGAGTGGCGCCCGAACTCCGCCCCTGCACGCTCGCACGCAGGTTCAGCTTGCGCACGGAACCATGCTCCGATGCGCAGGTCAGAGCCATCCGAATCCCCACGACCGACTCGACCACTTCATGGATGCATCCAAACTCACTTCCGATGCCAGCGCGCTTCAGTCCGACTTCGCAAGCTTGCGCGACGAACTGGCGACGCGCGTCATCGGTCAGCCGGCACTGGTGCAGCGCCTTTTGATCGCGCTTCTGGCCGACGGCCACTTGCTGGTGGAAGGCGCCCCGGGCCTGGCCAAGACCACGGCCATCAAGGAGCTTGCCGCCCGCATTGAAGCCAACTTCCATCGCATCCAGTTCACACCGGACTTGCTGCCATCGGACCTGACCGGCACCGACATTTACCGCCCGCAAGACGGGCGCTTTGAGTTCCAGCCGGGACCGATCTTCCACAACCTGCTGCTGGCCGATGAGATCAATCGCGCGCCCGCCAAGGTGCAGTCGGCACTGCTGGAAGCCATGGGCGAACGGCAGATCACGGTAGGCCGCACGACCTATCCACTGCCGCCGCTGTTCCTGGTGATGGCCACGCAAAATCCGATCGAGCAGGAAGGCACTTATCCCTTGCCCGAAGCGCAGTTGGATCGTTTCCTGATGCATGTGCAGATTGGTTATCCACACGCCGAAGCTGAGCTGGGCATCCTTGAATTGGCGCGCAAGCGTGCGCGCATGGAAGGTCCAACTGCCGGCCAAGTACCACGACGATTGAGTAGTGAGTCAATTCTGGCGGCACGTCATGCGGTGTTGGACCTTCATCTCTCGGCTGAGCTTGAGCGCTATATGGTCGAGTTGGTGCTGGCGACGCGTGATGCTGCGCGCTACGACGCCAAACTTGGGCGCCAGATCGCCTTTGGCGCCAGTCCGCGCGGAACCATTGCATTGGAGCGTTGCGCACGCGCGCACGCCTGGCTCGAAGGTCGCGATTACGTCACCCCGAGCGATGTGCGGGCCATCGCCAATGATGTCTTGCGCCACCGCGTCCTGCTCTCGTTCGAAGCCGAAGCCGATGGTGTTGGCAGCGATGAGATCGTGAACGCGCTGCTGGAACGCGTCCCGGTGCCTTGAATCAGGCCGGAACCATGGATGCACACGCCATTCCCGGGGTCCGCTATGACCTGCGCGAGTTGATCGCATTGCGCGGTCACGTGCCGGCCCTGGCACAACTCAGTCAACGCCGCAGTTCGGATGCGTTATCCGGTGCGCATGCCTCCCCATTCCGCGGACGTGGCATGGAGTATGCCGAGTCGCGGCCCTACGCAAACGGCGACGATGTGCGGCATATCGATTGGCGCGTCACCGCGCGCACCGGGCGCACGCACACCAAGTTGTTTCAACCCGAGCGCGAACGCACCACGGCCATCATCTACGACCGCTCGGCAGCCATGGCTTTTGGAACCCGCGCTTGCTTCAAATCCGTGCAGGCTGCGCGTCTTGCGGCGCTGATGGTGTGGCTCGCCTTGCGCGACGGGCATCGGGTTGCGGCGGCCGGCACGGGTGCCGTACGTGAGCTTATGCCGCCCTTGGGTGGCCGGCGCGGGGTGCTGCGCGTGCTGGATGCCTTGGTGCGTTGGCAGCCCGAAATTGGAGCGCAAGCTCTGGGCACGGAAGCCGACCATGCCGCCTTGGCGGTTGATGGTATGCAACGGGCACTGCGTCCGGGAAGCCAACTGTTGTTCCTGCTGGACGCGGGCAGTGTCGATGCGCGCCTGGCTTCATCTTTGCAACGCTTGCGCCAACATCATGATCTGGCGGTGTGTTTGCTGGTGGATCCGATCGAGCTCACACCGCCGCCGCAAGCACTCTATCGCATCGGCGATGGACGCGAAGTCGGCAACCTCCATTTGGAAACCGCGCTGGCCCAACGGCATTGGCAGGCCCACTTCGCGCAATTGCACTCGCGTGCGCGTGAGCATCTGACACGCGCCGGTGCGCGTGTTGCGCGGGTCAGCACCGACGCCGATCCGGTGGACGCACTCGCACGGCTACTGCGTGGCCAAGTGGCGCCGGTGATGGAGCGTGCCTCGTGAATCCCAGCGGCCCACAATTGATCGACATTCACGCGCCATCGGCGCCATCGTGGTGGCCGCCCGCGCCCGGCTGGTGGCTGGTGGCCGTGATGGTATTGGTGCTGGTCGCGCTGCTGCTTCGGTCCCTGCGACGCCGTGCGCGGTACAACGCCACCCGGCGTGTGTTTGCCAGCGAGCTGGACAGCCTGTGCGCTCGTCATCCTGCAAATCAACAGAACGCGGCGCGCGTGGCCGGGCTCGCCGTGTTGCTGCGGCGCATCGCCTGTCATCACCAGCCCGCTGCGCGCGCGCTGCAAGGTGAGGCCTGGCTGCGCTACCTCGATGGCAAGCTGGCCGATCGGCCATTCTCCTCCGGAATCGGGCGCCTGTTGCTCGATGCGCCGTATCGACCGCAGGTGAGTACGCAGGACGCCGACGCTTTGTTTACCTTGGTTCGTTCGCAACTGGCGAGATGGGCGAGGCCAGCGCATGCTTGAGTTTGCCTGGCCATTGGCGTTCATCGGACTGGTTCTCCCCTTTCTCGCGCATGTGCTATTGCCACGCGCGCGGCACCAAGGTGGCGTGGCCTTGCGGGTGCCGTTCTATGGCCAATGGTTGGGCTTGGCTGGAGCGACTCGCGGCGTCGGCCTGCGGTCCAAGCTTTGGTTGCCGGCGTTGGCTTTCGTGTTGCTGTGCAGTGCGGCGGCGCGGCCGCAATGGCTGGGCGAGCCGCAAAGCCCACCACGTGATGGCCGCGATTTGATGCTGGCGGTCGATACCTCCGGCAGCATGGCGGCTGAGGACATGAGCGTGGGCGGTCGACGCATGGATCGACTTCAGGCCATCAAGCTGGTGGTGGGTGACTTTCTCAGGCGTCGCGTGGGTGATCGGGTCGGCTTGATCCTTTTTGGTCAGAACGCCTATCTGGTCACGCCCCTCACGTTCGATTTGAACAGCGTGCGCCACCAGCTCGATACCAGCGTGGTGGGATTGGCCGGGCGCGAAACCGCCATCGGTGATGCGGTCGGCCTAGCGGTCAAGCGCTTGCGCGACCGGCCACAGGATCAACGCGTGCTGATCCTGCTGACGGATGGCGCCAACAACGCAGGCGCGCTGCAACCCAAGGAGGCCGCGGAATTGGCGGCGGCCAACCACGTGCGCGTACACACCATTGCCTTTGGTTCGGATACGCAAAGTGGCCCCTTCGGCCTGATGATGCCCTCGGCCGAAATGGACGAGCCCACGCTCGAACACATCGCCGAGCGCACCGGGGGCCGATTCTTTCGTGCCCGCAACACCGCCGAACTCGCAGGTATCTACGCCGAACTGGATCGTCTTGAGCCGGTAGAGCAGGAGGGCGAAGCGATTCGACCGCGCAGCGAACTTTTCATGTATCCGGCAACGGCTGCGATGCTGTTGGCCTTGCTGGCATTGTTCCTGCAATCGGGTGTTGGGCGTGTGGTGAGGACGGCATGATCGACTTCCTCGACACCCTGCACTGGTTGCGACCGATGTGGCTGTGGGCCTTGCTTGCAGTGCCGCTGATGGCCTGGGTGTGGCAGCGACGTACACGCCACATGGACCCGTGGCGGAAGGTCTGCGATCCGGCTCTCCTGGCCCATCTGAGCCAAGGCGGCGGCGCGACGATGCGAACACGTCTGGCCTCGGGAATCAGCCTGTTGGCGCTGAGTCTGATGATTCTGGCCTTGGCGGGACCGGCATTTCGGCAGATTCCCAGTCCGGTGGTTCGTTTGCAATCACCGTTGATCGTTGCGGTTGACCTGTCCAGCGCCGTGCGCGCCACCGATGTCAAACCCGATCGCATGGCGCGGGTGCGATTCAAATTGGCCGACCTACTGCAAGGTCGCCACGAAGGTCAGACCGCCTTGATCGCCTATGCCGGCGACGCCTTCACCGTGGCACCACTGACCGATGATGCGGCGGCCTTGAAAGACCTCGCTGCCTCCTTGTCGCCGGATGTCATGCCCGTGCCTGGCGAGCGCCCGGAGCGCGCGATTGCTCTGGCCGAGCAGTTGTTGCGCGATGGTGGCCATAACGACGGTGATGTGCTGCTCATCACCAGTGACACCAACTCGGCTGCGCTCGAAGCCGCCGGAAAATCGCGCGTTGCCGGTCTGCGTGTGTCCGTGCTGGGTGTGGGAACCGAGCAAGGCGCACCCATTCCGCGGCCGGGCGGTGGTTTCGTGACCGATTCGGCCGGCAACATGGTGCTGCCGCGACTCAACACCGCAGGCCTACGGGCCTTGGCCGCGGCCGGTGGGGGCCGCTATGCCAGCTTCAGCGTGGGCGATGCCGACTTGAAAGCCCTGGGTGTGTTGCAGGCACGGCAGGATGTCGAGGGGCGCGAAAGCACGGCGGACGCGAATTTGGCGTGGCAGGACGAAGGCCCGTGGCTCTTGCTCATCCTGCTGCCCTTGGCCGCGCTTGCCTTCCGCAAGGGCTGGCTGGCGTGTCTGGCGCTCGTGCTCGTACTGCCGCCGCCATCGGCTCAGGCCATCGAGTGGCAGGACTTGTGGCAACGCCCGGATCAGCGCGCCTACGAAGCCTTGCAACACGGCCAGATCGAGGCAGCGCGCAGTCTGGCGCGTGACCCCGCCATTGCCGGCACGGCCGCCTATCGCGCCTCGGACTTCGATTCAGCGGTCGCGAGTTTCAAGGCCGATTCCGGCGCCAACGCGCACTACAACCTCGGCAATGCGCTGGCCAAGGCCGGTCGCTATCAGGAGGCCATTGCGGCCTACGATCAGGCCTTGGCAGAACAGCCCGAGATGGCCGATGCCACCGCCAATCGCAAGGCGGTGGAAGATTGGCTTCGGCAGCAAGAGCAAAACCAGCAAGGCCAAGACGGCCAGCAGAATCAGCAAGGTCAGGACGGTCAGCAGAATCAGCAAGGTCAGGACGGTCAGCAGAATCAGCAAGGCCAAGACGGTCAGCAGAATCAGCAAGGCCAGGATGGTCAGCAGAATCAGCAAGGCCAAGACGGTCAGCAGAATCAACAAGGCCAAGACGGTCAGCAGAATCAACAAGGCCAGGATGGTCAGCAGAATCAGCAAGGCCAAGATGGTCCGCAGAATCCGGCTTCACAGCAGGATCCGACACGGGAAGCGCCCAAGCAGGGCGGACGTAAGGGCCAAGGTGATGATGATTCCGTGCCCGAGCCCGAGGCAGAACCCGATCCCGAGGCGCGTGAACAGGCTGCCGATCGCTACGCGCAGCAGGTGCAACAAGCCATCGATCAAGGTGAAGGAGCCGAGCCGAAACCTGTGGCAGGACAAACGCTGTCCGCCGAAGAAGCCGAACAGCAACAGGCCATGCAGCACCTGCTGCAGCGGGTTCCGGATGATCCTGGTGGCCTACTGCGGCGCAAGTTTCAATTGGAATTCCAGCGTCGTCAGCAACAAGGAGAACAACGGTGAGTTCAGGCGAAGGCAAGGTGATCGCCGTGCGCTGGCTGGCAATGGTTTTGCTGCTGGTCTGCGGCATGCTCAGTGCGCGCGCCTCGGCCGAAGTTCGTGCCTGGTTTGATCGCAGTTCGGTGAGCATGGGTGAAACCGTCACCCTCAACATCGAATCGGCCACCACCGAACAGCCGGACTTTTCCGCTTTGGAAAAGGACTTCCGCATCAGCGCGCGTTCGACCAACACCCAGGTGCAGATCATCAACGGCGCGATGGCCCGCACCAATCTATGGGCCGTGGCTTTGGAGCCGCTGCACGAAGGCGTGATCGCGGTCGCGCCCATCACCGTCGGTAACGACCAGACGGCACCTTTGAGTCTTACCGTCAAGCCGATGGCGCGTGGTTCGGCAGCCGCCGGCGATGATGTCTTTCTGGAGGTCGAAGCCGACACCACCACGCCGTATGTGCAGCAGCAGGTCGCCTACACCGTACGTTTGTTCTATGCGGTGTCGCTGCTGGAGGGGAACCTCGATGATCCCAGTGGCACAGGCTTGCAGGTGCGCCGCATGGGCGAGGACGTGAATTATTCGCGGCAAATTGGGGGACGACGCTACAACGTGGTTGAACGCCGCTATGCGATTTCCGCCGATCACAGCGGTAGCGCCACGATCAATGCGGTGAGTTTTCGCGGGCGTGTGGCGGCCGGCGGCCGTGGCGGATTCTTCTCCCAAGGCAGCCCCGTCAGTACCGGCAGTGAAGCCATCACCTTGGATGTGCGGCCGGTGCCTGCCTCCGCACCGCAGCCTTGGACGCCGGCGCAGGCGCTTCGTCTGTCGGACAATGCCGCCCAGTTGCCTGCGCAGGTCAAAGTGGGCGATGCGCTGGAGCTGACCGTGACCGCAGAAGCGACTGGCCTTTCCGCCGAACAGCTTCCCGAGTTGAGCCTGCCTGCCATTGCCGGTGCGGAGGTGTACCCCGATCAGGAAACACGCGACACGGCCATTGTCGATGGCAAGCTGGTGGGAAAACGCACCCGCAAGTTTGCGATCCTGCCACAGCAGCCCGGCACGCTGAACTTGCCCGAGCGCAGTCTGTCGTGGTGGAACCTTGCGACCGATCAAGCCCAACGCAGTATCTTGCCGGCGCGCAGCATCACCGTCGTTGCGGGTGCCGCCACGAAGGTGGCGGAGACATCCACGCCGCGCGCAGATTCCAGCCAGGCACCAGCGGCACCCGAAGCGCACGATGCGCCCATCGCGTCCCCCGGTTATTGGCGACCACTCGCCGTGCTTCTGGCCGTGCTGTGGCTGGCAACCCTGCTCGCTGGGTACCTGTGGGCACGACGTGGGCGTTCCGAACCGCGGGACGAAACCGACCCCGAGCCCGTGAAGCTGTGGCGACCGGCTCTGGCACATGCGCTGACCCGCTCCGATCTTTCGGCAGCGCGTCGCGCACTGCTACGGCTGAATCCGAAGTCGGGCGATCTGCACGATCTCGCTGAAGCTCTGGAAGACCCCGATCAACGTGCAGCCCTGCAGGCTTTGGAGCGTGCCCTGTATCGCGGTGACAGCGCCGAGGGCGTGGTCGCGCAGTTGCGCAATGCGTTTGCCCGCACGCCGAAACTTCGTTCAACGAGCGCCGCATCGCGCGCGGAAGTGCCCAAACTGGCACCCTTGTATCCGAAGACGTGAGCTGGCGCAGACCTGTCCGCTCGCCTTGCCTTAACATCCTTTCCTGAATTTCGGTTTGGGAAAGACCATGGCACGCCGCACGATCCCGCTTCACATCCAGATGGCCATCGGCTTTGCCGTGGGCCTTGTCGGTGGCCTTCTGGTGTACGTCATCGCCGGTGATGCGCCTTGGCTGCATTGGTTCACCAGTTATGTCACCCAGCCGGTTGGGCAGGTGTTCCTGCGCTTGTTGTTCATGCTGGTGATCCCGCTGCTGTTTTCGGCCTTGGTGATGGGCGTGGCCGAAATGGGCGACATCAAGTCGCTGGGTCGCGCAGGCTGGAAAACCCTCCTTTACACCGTGGTGGTGTCGACGATTGCCGTGGTCGTGGGACTGGTGGCCGTGAATCTGTTTCGCCCGGGGGATGGCGTTGACCCGCAGGTCGCGCAACGCTTGTTGGAAGAAGCCTCGGGCCGTGCACAAGGCATTGTCGACACCGCGCGAAGCGGTGGCAGTGGCATGGACCTTCTGGTCCGGATCGTGCCGGACAATGTGTTCAAGGCGGCAGCCAACAACGACATCCTCGCGGTGATGTTCTTTGCCTTGGCCTTCGGCATCGGGCTCGTGCTCACCCACACGCCCGGTGCGGAAAAGGTGAAAGGCGTGGTGCAGGGACTGTTCGATCTGTCCATGACCTTGATTGATCTGGTGATCCGCATGGCGCCGTGGGCGGTGGCGTGCTTGGTGTTCAATCTGGCGGCGTTGTTCGGCTGGGACTTGCTCTTGCGCCTGGGTGCCTACGTCGCGGTCGTGTTTGGTGCGCTCGCCTTCCACGGCATCGTGGTGTACTCGGCGGTGCTGTACTTCGCCGGCGGCATGTCGCCGTGGCACTTCTTCAACAAGTCGCAGGAAGCCATGGTGATGGCTTTCTCGACCGCATCCAGCAATGCCACCCTGCCAACTGCGCTCAAGGTCGCGGAAGAAGACCTGAAACTGCCGCGTCGCATCTCGCGTTTCGTGCTCACCATTGGCGCCACCGCCAACCAGAACGGCACCGCCTTGTTCGAAGGCGTGACTGTGCTGTTTCTGGCGCAGTTCTTCGGCATCGAGCTCGGGCTGGGTCAGCAGTTCATGGTGATGCTGGTCTGCATTCTGGGTGGGATCGGCACCGCCGGCGTACCGGCCGGTTCCTTACCGGTGATTGCGATGATCTGCGGCATGGTCGGTGTGCCTCCGGAAGGCATTGGCCTGATCTTGGGCGTGGATCGTTTCCTCGACATGTGCCGCACCACGCTCAACGTCACCGGTGATCTGGTCGCCGCGACCGTGGTTTCGCGGGGAGAGCCTCAGGACGAAACCGTCGCGACCGACACGAATCAGGCTTGATTCGAAGCAGCGCGCTATTGCAGCGCATAGTGCGTGCTATGCTTCAGAAGCCATCCGCTCGCGTATGTTTCGTGTGCCAGATGCTGCGAGTACGCGCCTAAACACCAAGTCGACAGGGGGCTGGTGAAGCTGAGTGAATCGTGCAGGTGGCAAGCCTGTCTTTTTCTATTTCGGGGATTTCACACCATGTTTGGCAAAATTCGTAGCTGGCAGCCGGCCAGTGTGCTGCTGTTGGCGCTACTGTTTGTTTTGGCCTCGACCGCTCAGGCGGCAGGCACGGATGCGTCGGCAAAGTCGCGCAAGCTCATCGCACAAAAAGGCGTGATCGAACGCGCCGTGCCGGGTGTGCAACCTTGGTACGACTACGGCAGTTACGCCCTCTACCGACTGGATGAAGCCACCGTGGCGCGACTGCCGGCCGCCGTGCGCGCGCAGTTTGCCAATGACCTGCAGATGGATCGCATACTGTTCGATCGTCATGCCATCGATACCACGGGTGCAGGATTTGCTCCGCCGCCACTTCTGGCGAGCAAGGGCGGCAATGGTCCAGGACTGCATTTGGTTCAGTTCGTGGGGCCGATCCGACAGGAATGGCTCGATGCGGTGCAGGCGACCGGCGCTCATCTGGTGCACTATGTGGCCAACAATGCGTATTTGGTCTGGGCTGACAGCGGCAGCCGCGATCAATTGGGCTCGTTGGTGAATGGCGGTGCCTTCCTGCAATACAGCCAGCCGCTGCAAGTGGCCAACAAGCTGGGTGCTTCGGTCGAGCAGCGCATCGTGAGCGCCAATGCGCCGCAAGAGCGGGTGCCGGTGGTGATCCAGCTGTATCGCCACGAAGGGAAGAAGGCGTCGGAACAGGCGATTGCCGGCTTGGCCACGCGGGTGTTGGCCGATTGGACGCCAATCCTCAACTTCGAAAACATTCTCGTCGAAGTACACGCTGCCGATCTGTTGACGATTGCGTCCTTGCCGGACGTGGTTTGGGTGGGTGAGCGCTTCCCGCGCGAAAAGATGGACGAGGTGCAGGGGCAAATCATTGCCAACCATCTCAACGGCGCCAAATCGGGCCCGAGTGGCCCGGGCTACAAAACTTGGTTGGATGGGCTGGGTTTCAGCCAGAGCCCGTCCGACTATCCCATCGTCAACGTTACCGATGATGGCATAGGCAATGGCAGCACCACCAATGGTGCGGGCGACGTGACGCTCACCCGATTGGCTGACGGCACGACCAGCCGCATTGCCTACGCCAACAACTGCACCACGGATACCTTGGCCGATGGTGGTGGCGGGCATGGCCACCTCAATACCAATATCGTCATCGGTTACGACCAGCGTGGCGCGCTGCCCTTCACCGATCCCAACGGTTACCTGCGCGGTCAGGGTATCAACCCCTATGGCCGCACCGGCCATACCAAGATCTTCAAGAATGCCGGTAGTTACGACGTCAGTAGCTGTGGCGGTACAGATACCGGCGTCATCAAGCGCGAACAGGATGCGGGCGCACAGATCAGCACCAACTCTTGGGGCTGCAGCGGTTGCGCAGGCACCTACGACGAATCTTCACAGGCCTACGATGTCGGCGTACGTGATGCCGACGGCTCGGAGCTGGGTAATCAGGAGCTGTTCTACGTGTTCTCGGCCGGCAACAGTGGGCCGGGAGCCAATACCATCGGCAGCCCCGGAAACGGCAAGAACATGCTGACCGTGGGCGCGTCTGAAAACCAGCGTCCTAGCGATGAGAGCGGCAGCTGGAGTGATGGCTGCGGGGTGGGTCCGACGGGCGCCGACAACGCCATGGATGTCATCAACTTTTCCAGTCGTGGCCCCGCGCCGGGCGGACGGATCAAACCGGAGACCATCGCGCCAGGCACCCATATCCAAGCCACTGCAAGCACGGCGGCTGGCTACAGTGGTAACGGCGTCTGCGACAAATATCGGCCCAATAATCAGACGGTATTTGCTGCGTCCTCCGGCACCAGCCACTCCACACCGGCCGTGGCCGGCGTGGCGTCTCTATACTACCGCTGGCTGCAAACCCAACACGGCGTCGCTACGCCCAGTCCGGCGTTGCAAAAGGCCTATATCCTGGCGCATCCGACCTACCTGACGGGGGTGTCGGGCAATGGCAGCCTGCCCACCAATAGCCAAGGCTATGGCATGCCTGATATGACCGCGGCGTTCGACACCACGCCGCGTTTCCTAGTGAACCAGAGCCAGATCTTGGCCAATTCGGGTGAGACTTGGACTTGGAATGGCGCGGTGGCAGACCCATCCAAGCCCATGCGTATCGTACTCAACTACACCGATGCGCCCGGCAGCATCGGCACAAGCCCGCAGGTCAACAATCTCGACCTCGCAGTGACGGTCAACGGCACCACCTATCTGGGTAACCGGTTCAACGGTCAATGGGGCACCACGGGCGGTTCGGCAGATGCGTCCAACAACTACGAGGCCGTATTCCTCCCGACAGGCACGACGGGCGCCCTGAACATCACGGTGACGGGTTTCAACATCGCCGGCGATGGTGTTCCGGGCAATGCCGACACCACCGATCAGGATTTTGCGCTGGTGTGCTACAACTGCTCGCAGTTCCCGGACTACACCTTGCAGGCTACGCCCACCACGCGGGCCATCTGCGCACCGACGACGGCAGCGTACACGGTCAATGTCGGCAGCATCATGGGCTACACCGATCCGGTAACTTTGTCGGTTTCGGGCAATCCCTCGGGTACCACGGCGGGTTTCGGGACCAACCCGGTGACGCCGGCCGGTTCAAGCGTACTGACCATCGGCAATACCGCGGCGGCGACGGCGGGCAGCTACACTCTGAACCTATCGGCCACCTCGACCTCGGGCAACAAGAGCGCCAACCTGGGTCTGGACGTGTTCAATGCAGCGCCCGGCACCAGCACCCTCAGCAGTCCGGCCAATGGTGCCAGCAACGTTCCTGCCCTGCCGACTTTCAGTTGGACCGCGGCCAATCAGGGTGCCACCTACAGCATCGAAGTCGCTAGTGATGTCGGT
>CAUJJS010000036.1 GCA_963205415.1 Pseudomonadota bacterium | reverse complement strand
CAACCGCGCCCAATGGTGCGCGCCCGAACAGGCCTCCATGCCGATCAAACACGGCGGCAACCGAGCAATCAGTTCGACCAAGGCCGAACGCGCCACGTTCGGCCGCACCAGAACGGGCTTGCCCGCCGCATCCACGCCATGCAGCGCAAACACGTTCTTTGCCAAATCGATGCCAAGGTTTACGCATGGTGCTCATGGGACTTCTCCTTCCAATCGTGAGTGTGGAGATGCGAGGCTACGCTTCCCATCGTGGCACCTGGTTGCCGAAACCCGCCAAAGCGCGGCACACTCGGGACGGGGAAGTCCCTTTCATTCGTTAGCCAGCAGAAGCAGCATCTTTCGCGCTTGACAAAGCCACTTTTCGTAGCTACGTTTATGGCGTGCGAATCACATGCGACCCAACCAAGCGCGAACTGACTCTGCATGAGCGTAGCCTCGACATGCTGCGCGCCAATGAAGTGTTTGCTGGGCCGCACTTCACTCGCATAGACGACCGCCAAGACTATGGCGAGCCTCGGTTCATCACTGCCGGCTGGCTTGACGCCCGGCTTGTCGTTTTCGCATGGACACCCCGCGGTGTCGCAAGGCGCATCATCAGCATGAGGCATTGCCATGAACGTGAAGCAAAAAAACTCACCCCGCACCTTGCATGATCCGGAGCTTCCGGAGATCACGGACGACTGGATCGCCGGTGCAGACCTCTACCACGGCCAGAAGCTGGTACGTCGTGGTCGCCCAAAACTGGAGAACCCGCGTCAGCTTCTTTCGCTGCGCTTGCCACCGCAGATCATCGAACGCTGGAAAGCCAGTGGCCCTGGCTGGCAAACTCGCATGGCCGAAGCTCTTGAGAAATCCGCGCCAAAAGCTCATAGATCTGCTGGCTAACAGTTCGTGTATGGACTCCCCCGTCAACCCCTGACGGCAAGATATTGTGAAGCGGCAGCTTCACGGCGTTTGATTCTGGCTTTTTCACCCTGCTGACGCTTGGCTTCAACCCTGGCAAGGCGGGAGCGGTTGCATTCATGCATTCGGCTTTGTGGTGGGCTTTGCCCGAGCCATCATTCCGGCCCGTCCGCTTGCATTCGAACGGGCGTTCGAGCGCGGTCATGATGCGGGCATCGTAGCCTTATGCGCCGCAACCTTTCGTTGTCTTGTTGGTGGTTTCATTCTCTCAAGCGTTGAAGCCTCGACACTTGGGGCGGTTCACTCGCCGCCCGCCACCGTCATCTGCCCCACCAGAATCGAGCCGGTGCGGATATGCGAGCGCAGGTCCACATCCGAGCCAACCGCCTCGATGCTCAGCAGCATGTCCTTGAGGTTTCCGGCAATCGTGGCTTCGTCCACTGGATAGGCGATCTCGCCGTTCTCCACCCAGAACCCCGCGGCACCGCGTGAGTAATCGCCGGTGATGGGATTGACGCCCTGCCCCATCAGTTCGGTCACGACGAGGCCTCGGCCCATGCCGCGCACCAGCGCCGCAAAATCGTCGCGCCCGGTGGTGATATCGAGGTTGTGCACGCCGCCGGCATTGCCGGTGGTTTCCATGCCCAGCTTGCGCGCCGAGTAACTGCCCAGCAGGTAGCGTTGCAGCACACCATCGCGCACCAAGGCCGATCCCACCGTGCCGACGCCATCGGCATCGAATGCGGCCGAGCGATGGCCACGAAGGCGATGCGGATATTCGATCAGGTCGATACCTGCGGGAAGAACCGGCTTGCCGAGATGGTCGAGCAGGAAGGACGCACGCCGATACAGCGCACCGCCCGAAACCGCCGACAGCAAGGCGCCGATCAAGGAGCGCGCCACCTCGGCCACAAACAACACCGGAAAGCGCCCCGTCGGTGCTGGCCGCGGAGCAAGCCGGGCCACCGCGCGTTCGGCCGCAATCCGGCCAAGGGCTTCTGGTGACTGCAGACTGCCACCATGACAATGCACGTCGTACCAACCATCGCGCTGCATGGCTTCGCCTTCGCCTGCGATCAAGGACAGACTGAGGCTAAAGCTCGTGCCGCGTCCATGGCCGATGAAACCGTGGCTGTTGGCGTACACCGACATACCTTCGCCATAAGCCACGCTGGCGCCTTCGGAGTTACTGATCCGCGCATCCCGCTCACGCCCTGCCGCTTCGCAGACCAAAGCCCGTTCGATGGCGGCATCGGCATCCAAAGCCTGCGGGTGCCACAGATCGAGATCCGGAAAGCGCGTCGCCATCCGCGCCGCATCGGCCAAACCTGCGCAGGGATCCTCCTCGGTATGGCGCGCGATGGCGCAGGCCTGATCCAGCGTGGCGGCAATCGAAGCCGCATCCAAATCACCGGTGCTGGCACTCGCGGTTCGACCGCCGAAATACACCGTCACCGACAGCCCCCGATCGCGGGTGTATTCGATGGTTTCCACTTCCCCCAGCCGCGCCACCACCGAAAGCCCGCGATCCTCGTTGAGGTTCACCTCCGCCTGACTGGCGCCGCGCGCCTTGGTCGCATCCAATACTTCGCAAGCCAGTTCCGAAAGCCGATCCAGCGCGGGCTCGTCAGGGCATGTTTCCAGTTTGTTCGTCATCTCACGTATCCTTGTCGATTGCCGTGCCGCGCCAAACGGTGCAGCACGCCTTGATCACTTGAACCCAAATGTAGAAGTACCCACCATGCGCGGTCGCGACGATGACACCGGCGAGTTCCTGAGCCCCAGCCGCAGCCAGCAACGGCGCGATGCGTTGGAGGTGTTCGCGCTGGCGGAAAAACTGGTGAGCCTGCCCGATGGCCAGCTGGCAGCCTTGGCGATGCCCGACGAGCTGCGCGCCTTGGTTCGCGAATCGCGCCGCATCACCGCCCAGATCGCACGCAAGCGGCAATTGCAGTTCTTGGCCAAGGCCATGCGACGCGAGGACGATGAGCTGATCGAAAACATCCGCGCCGCACTGCAAAACGATCGCGAACAAAGTCGGCGGGAAAGCGCTGAACTGCATCGGCTGGAAGCTCTGCGCGAGCGATTGTTGGCGGATGGCGACGAGGCGCTGGCCGAATTCATCGCCGAGCATCCCGAAGCCGATCGCCAGAAACTGCGCCAACTCATCCGCAATGCCCGCATCGAACGCGAAAAACAACGCCCGCCACATGCCTTCCGCGAGCTGTTCCGCGCGTTGAAATCGCTTCTGGTCGCGAACACGAGCGCCGTGTCATCCGACGATGATGAAGTCCACGACGAGGACGACCCAGCAGATTTCGACGATTCGGACTTCGATGGCTCAGACATCGAAGTCGCCGACTTCGACGCCCCTGATTTCGACGACGAAAACGCGCCCTCGTAAGGCGTGAGCAAGCGCGCGCGTGTCGGAACGCGCAGGAGGTGCTGCACGCTCACCCCTGCGTCCCGCCCACCGTCATCTGATCGATCTTGAGGGTCGGCTGGCCAACGCCCACCGGCACGCTCTGACCATCCTTGCCGCAGATGCCGACGCCTTCATCCAAGGCCAAGTCGTGGCCAACCATGCTGACGCGATTCATCGCCTCGGGGCCATTGCCGATCAAAGTTGCACCCTTGACGGGCGCGGTGATCTTGCCGTCTTCGATCAAGTACGCCTCGGTGGCTGAGAACACGAACTTGCCCGAGGTGATATCGACCTGGCCACCGCCGAAATTCACCGCGTAGAGACCGCGCTTGACGCTCTTGATGATGTCGGCCGGGTCGTCCTGGCCCGCCAGCATGTAGGTATTGGTCATGCGCGGCATCGGCAGATGGGCGAAGGATTCGCGTCGGCCATTGCCGGTCGGTGCCATGCCCATCAGGCGCGCATTGTGGGTGTCCTGCATGTAGCCGACGAGCTTGCCTCGCTCGATCAACGTCGTGCACTGGCTGGGCGTTCCCTCGTCATCCACGCTCAATGAACCACGCCGGCCCGGCAAGCTGCCGTCATCGACGATGGTGCACAGCTCGGAGGCGACTTTTTGCCCCATGCGACCGGCGTAAGTGGAGGTGCCCTTGCGGTTGAAGTCACCCTCCAGCCCGTGGCCCACGGCCTCGTGCAACATCACGCCAGGCCAGCCGGGGCCCAACACCACGGGCATCGAACCGGCCGGTGCGGGAATGGCTTCCAAGGCCACCTGCGCTTGCCGCAAGGCTTCATCGGCAATGGCAAAGGCGCGTCGGTCGGCCAACAATTGATCGTAGGCGTAACGCCCGCCACCACCGGCATAGCCTTGCTCGCGACGGCCTTGATGCTCAACGATCACGCTGACATTGAGCCGCACCAGCGGCCGCACATCGCCCGCCATCACGCCATCCGAACGCGCCACCAGCACGGTATCGAGCACGGCGGCTAGGCTCACCATCACCTGCACCACGCGCGCATCGGCGGCGCGCAGATAGGCATCCAGCTCGCGCAGCACGCGCACCTTGTCCTCGTTGTCGAGGCTCTCGACCGGATCGATCGCTGGATACAAGGCACGCGTATCGCGCTGGATCAGGCTTGCACCGGGATGCGCCTGCCCGTTGCGGGCAATGGCACGCGCGGCACCGGCCGCTTCCAACAGAGCCGGCAAGCGCATTTCGTCGGAATAGGCGAAACCGGTTTTCTCGCCGGCGATGGCGCGCACGCCCACGCCCTGCTCGATCGAGTGCGAGCCACTCTTGACGATGCTGTCCTCCATCGACCAGCCCTCCTGACGCGAGTGCTGGAAGTAGAGGTCGGCAAAATCCACACCCGGCCCGAGCAAGCGATCAAATGCCCGTTCAAGATCATTGGCCGCCAAACCCGCAGGCGCGAGAAGGCGCGATTGCGCCAGCGTCAGGGCAGCGATCATTGCGACTTGGCCCGCACCTGCACATGCACTTCGGCCAATTGCGCATCCGGAATCGGCGAAGGCGCGCCAGTCATCAGGCATTGCGCGGTGGTGGTCTTGGGGAAGGCGATCACATCGCGGATCGAATCGGTGCCGGCCATGAGCGCGGCGATGCGATCGATGCCGAAGGCGATGCCACCGTGCGGCGGCGCGCCAAAGCGCAAGGCGTCGAGCAGGAAACCGAACTTTTCCTTGGCTTCTTCGGCACCGATGCCCAAGAGCTCGAACACCGCACTCTGCATGTCGCTGCGATGGATACGGATCGAGCCGCCGCCGATCTCGTTGCCGTTGAGCACCATGTCGTAGCCGCGCGACACCGCCGTGCGCGCATTGGCCTTGAGATCATCGATCGAATCCACCGCCGGCGCGGTGAAAGGATGATGCAGGGCGACATAACGACCGGCTTCCTCGTCCCATTCGAACATCGGGAAATCCGTTACCCACAGAGGCTTCCAGCCGGCTTCAACCAGCTCAAAATCCTTGCCGGCCTTGAGTCGCAGAGCACCCATGAAGTCGCAGACCTTGCCGAAGCTGCCGGCGCCGAAGAACACGATGTCGCCCTCAATCGCACCTACGTCGGCAAGCAGTTCGGCAAAGACGGTCTCGTCGAAGAACTTGCTGATCGGCGAATTGATCGCGCCGTCCTCGCCGAGCTTGACGTAGGCCAAGCCCTTGGCGCCGAACTTGGCGGCGTGTGCGGCGTACTCGTCGATCTGCTTGCGCGAGAGCGTGGCGCCACCGGGAATGCGCAGTGCTGCCACGCGTCCGTCCGGATCGTTGGCAGCATCGGTGAACACCTTGAACTGGCAGTCACGCACCCAATCAGCCACATCCACCAATTCCAGCGCGATGCGCAGGTCGGGCTTGTCCGAACCGAAACGTCGCATGGCTTCAGCCCAACTCAGGCGCGGGAAGGGCGCGATCAGGTCCACATCCATCACATCCTTGAACACCTGTCGGATCATGGCCTCGGTGGTGTCCTGCACGATGGCTTCATCGACCCAGGCGAACTCCATGTCGAGCTGGGTGAATTCAAGCTGGCGATCGGCGCGCAGGGCTTCGTCGCGGAAGCAGCGGGCGATCTGGTAGTAGCGATCGAAGCCGGCCACCATCAGGATCTGCTTGAACAACTGCGGGCTTTGCGGCAGGGCATAAAACTCGCCCTCGTGCATACGTGCAGGCACGAGGAAGTCGCGGGCCCCTTCCGGCGTGGCCTTGGTCAGGATCGGGGTTTCGATATCCTGAAAGCCGCGGGCATCGAGATAACTGCGCAGCGCCTGCACCAGACGGATACGGGTGCGCATCATGCGCTGCATCTCGGGACGGCGCAGGTCGAGGTAACGATAGATCAGGCGCGTTTCCTCGCCCGGAGTTTCGTGCAGGTAGAACGGCAGGGTTTCGGCCTTGTTGAGGACCTCGATCTGCTGCGCCACCACTTCGACCTTGCCGGAGCGGAGCTTGTCATTGGCAGCATGGCGCGCACGCACGGTGCCGGTGATGCGCAGGCAATCCTCGTAACCCACCTGCGCGGCCTGCTCGAACACCGCGCCCTGATCCGGCTCGACCACGATCTGCACGATGCCTTCGTGATCGCGTAGATCGATGAAGCACACACCGCCGAGGTTGCGGGCCACATCGGCCCAACCACACAAGGTCACGGATTGGCCGATCTGGGTCTCATCGACCCGGCCACAAAAATGGCTACGCATGGAAAACTCCGATAGCTGAGGCCCGCAGAACGACAATTCCGGCAGGCAAAGAGACAAAATGCTATCGAGCCGCGATCATGCAGGCAATGAGCGCGCGTTGCGGC
>CAUJJS010000035.1 GCA_963205415.1 Pseudomonadota bacterium | reverse complement strand
ATTTGATTGTTGGCATGGTTGAAAACCTTGGCGTGCCGAGTGTTGGCAGAACGAAAGTTGGCGAGGTTTTGAAGGCTGCGCGCGACCTGCCGCACGAGCCGCTGAAGAGGTAAGCCATTCCAGCAAGTCTTGTTGGATTCCAATTGGAACAAACATGCTGAACTTGTGCGTAGCTTTTTGAACCAGCCCGGCCCTTCCGCGCCGGGATGGAGCAACAAAGATGAGCACAAACCCCTGCAACACGCAGCACGCTGTGCGGCCCGTCACCGGCCGCCATCGCGGCCGATCCGATCAAGGCATTGATCCCCGCGAAGGTGCCGAACGCGCTGCTGCATTGCTCGCCGCTGGCGGTTTGCTGCGCGTGCCGGACGTGCTGGCGCTGGTGAACGTGTCCGCTTCGACTTGGTGGGCTGGCGTGAAGGCCCGCCGATATCCAGCTGGCGTCAAGCTTTCCCCGCGCTGCACCGCGTGGCGCGCTGCCGACATTGCCGCCTTGCTGGATTCCTTCGGATCGGAGGTGCAGCCATGAGTGTCGTATCCAAGCCAAACGACGCCAGAACTCACGGCCGCACCGTCGCACTGGAACGCTTTTACCTGCACGGCGACGAAATCGAAGGCGAGCCGGGCACCTATTTTTGCCGACGCTGCGATTGCTTTTTTGGTGCCGAGCACTTCGCGGATTGCGAAATGCGCGGTCGAATCGGCGATCTTGCGCTTATCGACAAGGATCGCGCAGTGCTGATGGGCAAGAGCGTGCCAGCGTGGATTGCGCTTGCGGCTGACCCTATGCGTGCAGCCCGTGAAATCCGGCGGAATCGCCGCGCGCGCTACTACAGGCCGGAAAATCCCCGCACGATTTGGAATCGCAATCAATGACCGACCCTGCACGCCTGCACAAGCGGCCCGACATTCGCAAGGTCGCAGCCGCGGCGCTGACCGCTGCTGACAGGGTGCTGTCGCACTGGCTGCCGGACGGCAAACGCAACGGGCATGAATACGTCGCCCTGAACCCGCGACGCAAGGACGCCAAGCGCGGCTCTTTCAGCGTCAACGTGGACAAGGGCGCATGGTCTGACTTCGCTACCGGCGACAAGGGCGGCGACTTGGTGTCGCTAGTCGCCTATCTGGACGGGGTGAATCAGGGCGACGCGGCGCAACGGCTGGCCGCGTTCCTTGGCATGGATGCCGCCTTTGCAACCGCGTCGCCTGCGCGGCCCGTCAAGGCCGATGTGGGGGCGGTTGCGATCTACCCTGTTCCTATCGACGCGTCGCCAGCGCCGCGCACGCATGCCAAGCATGGCCGACCGTCGCGGGTGTGGACATACCGCGACGCGGCCGGGCAGGTGCTGTTCCACGTCGCACGCTTCGACCTGCCGGAAGGCAAGCAGATTTTGCCGCTGTCCCTATGGCGTGAAGGCGCGGCGCTGCGCTGGCATTGGAAGGGCCTGCCGCAACCCCGACCGCTGTACGGGCTGGATCGGCTCGCCGCGCGACCTGATGCGCTGGTGGTGGTGTGCGAGGGCGAGAAAGACGCAGACGCGGCTGGCGAGTTGTTGCCCGATTGCGTGGCCATCACGTCGCCGAACGGTAGCCGTAGTGCCGGCGTGGCCGATTGGTCGCCACTGGCCGGGCGCCGCGTCGTGGTGTGGCCGGATGCCGACAAGCCCGGCACTGAGTACGCGCGCGACGTGGTACGGGAAGCGGACAAGGCCGGCGCCGAACGTGCCCACATGATCGACCTGGCCGCACTCGCCACGCTGCACGGCCACGCGCTGCCGACCGGCTGGGGTGCCGCCGATGCACTGGCCGAAGGGATCGACACGGCCGCGCTGGCGCGTGTGGTGATCGAGGCCAGCGACAAGGCACCGACACCGGCACCCAAGCCACGCCGCGCCACCACGGCGCGCACGTCGCCGTTCGTGCTGGTGTCGGCAGACAAGGCAGACGATCGCAAGCCCGGCGTGTACTACCTGCCGACCTTCCGCAACCGCCAGACAGGCGAGCAGGAAGAAGGTGCGCCCGAGTGGATTTGCTCGCCGCTACGAATCGAGGCGTTGACCCGCGACGCCAGTGGCAGCGAATGGGGGCGGCTGCTGGTGTTTCCTGATCGGGATGGCACCGAACACCGTTGGGCAATGCCCTGCGCGATGCTGGCAAAGGATGGCGCCGAATTGCGGGAAACGCTGCTGTCGCAAGGCTTGGAAATCACCGCCAGTCAATCACGCAAGTATCTGGTGGAGTACATACAAGCGGCCGAGCCGGGACGCCATGCCCGTTGCGCCACGCGCACCGGCTGGCATGGTGATGTCTACGTGCTACCGGATCGCACGATAGGCGGGGGCAGTGAGGAAACATTGGTGTTTCAGTCCGCCACGGCGGACGGCAGCAAGCTGGCCAGCGCCGGCACGTTGAACGCATGGCGTGCCGAGGTATGCGCCCCATGCGCCAGCAATAGCCGGCTGGTGTTGGCGCTGTCCGCTGCATTCGCTGCCCCGTGCCTGCACCTGTTGGGGTTGGAGGGTGGAGGGCTGCACCTGCGCGGCGGTTCGAGTTGCGGCAAGACTACGGCGCTGGCCGTTGCCGCCAGCGTGTACGGCCCGCCTGAGTATCGCCGCGAATGGCGCGCGACCGATAACGCGCTTGAATCCGTCGCCGCGATGCACTGCGATGCACTCTTGCCGCTGGACGAAATCGGCCAGCTTGACCCCAAGCATGCGGCGGCTGTGGCGTATCTGTTGAGCAATGGCCAAGGCAAGAGCCGGAGCCGAAGGGATGGCAGCTTGCGCGCCCCGGCCACGTGGCGGCTGTTATTCCTGTCGTGTGGCGAAGTCGGCTTGGGCGACCTGATCGCCGAAGCGGGCGGACGCCAGCGGGCGGGCATGGAGGTTCGCGTGGTGGACATTGGCGCCGATGCCGGCGCCGGGCTGGGCATGTTCGAGCAGGTGCCGGTCGGGATCTGCGCCGGCGCCTATGCCGATCGCTTGCGCGCGGCCGCTGCATCGAACTACGGGACCGCCTTTCCTGCGCTGCTGGAAACATTAGCGCGTGCACCAGACAAGGCCCGCAACGCCCTGCGCACGGTTATGGATAGGCTGGCCGCTGAACTGGTGCGCGATGACGCGGCCGGACAGGTTCGCCGTGTAGCGCAACGCTTTGCCCTGATCGCATCCGCTGGCGAACTGGCGACCTTGAACGGCATCACCGGCTGGCCATCCGGCGAAGCCATGCGCGCCGCGCGTGCGTGTTTTGCAGCATGGCTTGACGCGCGCGGCGGACCGGGTGAGTCCGAACCACGCGCCATGCTGCGGCAGGTGCAGGCGTTTATAAGTCTGCACTCGGAGGGGCGATTTTCGCCGATTGAGCGCGTCACCGATGACCGCGCGCCGAAAACGTTGATGTCTGCCGGTTGGCGCCTTGAAACCGACACTGGCCGGGAACATTGGGTGTTTCCGGGAACATGGTGCAACGAGGTGTGCAAGGGGTTCGACGCGAAGGAAGTAGCACGGATGCTGGTTGCACGTGAGCTATTGCGGCCGGAAAGCGCAACCAAGCTGACACGACGGGAGCGTATCCGCGGCACCACTGAGCATGTGCGCGTGTTTCGACTGCTGCCCGGCATTCTGGACTGTGAACCCTAATGGTCGGACTAACTCGCAGCTTGGCGAACAACACAATGGGGGACAGGCGGGACAAGGCGGGACGCTGGAAGCCGCGCCGTTGCTTGTGTCCCGCCTGTCCCGCCTGTCCCCTGCAAAAAATACAAGTGTCGCGTGATGCGAGAGCAAGAACACGGCGCCGGGTGGCCGGCTGGCAGGGTGATCTATCCGCGCGGGCGGGCGTGCTGGGTCCTTCGTGAGTATTCGCCATTGCGGGTGCCAATGCCGCATTAGCTGTGCATACAGCGGTTTTTGCATTTTGGGTTGACGATGGAGGCGACAACATGACACGGGCGGGTAATCAAACAATGAGCCACGGGAGCGAACCACGGCCGTCACTGTTGCCTTTCGACCCTGCCGACTTGATGGCCATGCGGGTGCTACCGGCGGAGTTTTCCCGCATGGTTGGCGTGTCAAAGCAAACCGTTAGCCGATGGATTCACAACGGCACCGTGACGCTTGGCCCAGATGGTCGCGTGGACCCGTACAAGGCAAGCCGTGAGGTGATCCGCAACACCGATCCGGCGAGGTTGCGGGCGCGGGTGTTCAAGCACGCCGTGTCGAGTCATGCAGAACTACAGGCCCGTGTTGTCGAGCTTGAGGCCATGCAAGCCGATAGCGCACGCCGTGAGCAAGCGATTAGATGGGAAGAGCGGGACAAGGCGGCGGCGGCACAGTTTCGGTTCACCGTTGCATTGGTTGCGCGATTCGATGAAGCCGTGACGGCGCGGGAGGCTGGGACGCTTGACGCGTGGCTGGATGAACTGGAAGCCGTGGAGGTATACGGGTTCACATTGGAAGCGTACTTGGCAGACTGTGCGGCGGATGTTGTCCCCTGTCCACCAGAAACAGGATGAATGAGTATCTCACGCGACCCTACCAATGCCGTGCACTCCATCGGGCACGCCAAGCCCTGCACGCGATCAACACCACGCGACACTTGTATTTTTCGCGGGGGACAGGCGGGACAGGCGGGACACAAGCAACGGCGCGGCTTCCAGCGTCCCGCCTTGTCCCGCCTGTCCCCCATGGTGTTGTTCGCCAAGCTGCGAGTTTGTCCGATGATCCGAAAAGCCGCGCGGACGATTGCCCCTGCCGCGCTACCTGCGCGCCGGGCTTGCGAGCTACGCCACGCCCGACCAATACCCGCGACATGGCAGCCTTGGCGGGCTGGGGGCATAATTGGGGGCATGCCACTGGAACCGCGCTGCAACGCGCTTGATAAATCAACGCGTTAGATTACTTTTTCGAGTCCCCCTTTGGCACCAACAATCAGGCTCGGGAAGTTTGCTACGATCCTGAAAACCTCTGAAACCCGCCGCGCAGGCGGGTTTTTTTGCGTGCTGGCTCCTGCGCGTTCGCTCGTATCCAGCCCTATCGCAGGCATACCTGCCCGCTGCACGTTCGACTCTAGAGACCCCTCTTCGCCTGCGGGGAGCAGCGGAGGATATCAATGAGTCTCCAAGCAACTGCGCCCGCCGTGCATCAATCGGGATAGTGATGCTAAGTGTACGTCGCGCCCCTCCCACACCACCCGGCATTCGGGTCCGTACCGGGCGTTTCGAGGAATTGAGGCCACACCGCGAACGGGTTGTGGGAGAACTTGCACCTCAAGAGTGCGCCCGTGCCGGGCGCACGAAAAAGGCCGCGGTTTCCCGCGGCCTCTTGTGTATCGCGCGATGGGTCGACTCAGGCCAGCCCGGCCTGCTTCATCACTTCAGCCGCGAAATCGTCTTCCTTCTTCTCGATGCCTTCACCCACCACCAGACGCTCAAACGAAAGCACTTGGGCGCCTTCCTTGGCCAGTGCCTGCTCGACGCTGACGTCGTTGTCCAGCACATAGGCCTGGCCGGTCAGGCTGATCTCCGACAGGATCTTGTTGAGCTTGCCGCTGATCATCTTCTCTTGGATCTCGGCGGGCTTGGCCTTGTCCTTGTCGCTCATCTGGGCGAGCGCGATTTCCTTTTCCTTGGCCACGAACTCAGCCGGTGCGTCGGCCGGGCTCAGGTACTTGGGATTCATCGCAGCGACATGCATGGCGATGCCACGGGCCAGATCGGCCGAGCCACCCTTGAGGTTCACCAACACGCCGATGCGATTGCCGTGCACATAGGCGCCGACGTTCTGGCCGGCCACGATGCGCGCCAGGCGACGTACCTGCACGTTCTCGCCAACCTTGGCGATCAGCGCGGCGCGGGCCTCGTCGACGGTGCTTCCGTCGGCCAGCTTGCTGGCCTTCAAGCCATCGACATCGCTCACACCACTGCTCAGGGCCACGGCGGCCACGGCATCGGTGAAGCCGACGAAGTTCTCGTCTTTGGCCACGAAGTCGGTTTCGGAGTTGATTTCAACCAGCACGGCGTCGTTGGCGGCGGTGGCCACGACGATGCGACCTTCGGCGGCCACGCGGTCGGCCTTCTTGTCGGCCTTGGCCAGGCCGGTCTTGCGCAGATGCTCCATCGCAGCGTCAATGTCGCCGGCGTGAGCGCTGAGTGCCTTCTTGCATTCCATCATGCCGGCGCCGGAACGCTCGCGCAGTTCCTTGACCAAGGCGGCAGTAATTTCCATGGGAACCTCCCAAAACAATTGCAGATAAGTAACGGCGCACGACAGATCGAACCGCCGTGCGCAGTGATTCGAAATCACTCAGCCACGATGGGCCAAGTGATGTGGCAGGTCTTACTCGCCAGCCTTGTCGGCGCGAGGAGCACGCTTGGCCGGAGCCTTCTTGGCGGGCGCGCGACGCGGCGGTGCCTTCTTGGCATCGCCTTCGTCGCCAGCCACCACGTTGCCCTGCTCATCGAGCTCGACGAACTCGTCGGCGCCGCTGGCGATGATCGGAGCGGCGGCCTTGCCTTCCAACACCGCATCGGCGGCGGCGCGGGCGTACAGCTGCACGGCGCGGATGGCGTCGTCGTTACCGGGAATGGCGTAGTCCACGAGGTTGGGGTCGTAGTTGGTGTCGACCACCGCCACCACCGGAATGCCGAGCTTCTTGGCTTCCTGCACGGCGATGGATTCGTGGCCGATGTCCACCACGAACAGCGCGTCTGGCAAACGGTTCATGTCCTTGATGCCGCCCAAGGACTTCTGCAGCTTCTCGCGTTCGCGCTGCAGGCCGAGGACTTCGTGCTTGACCAATTTGGCCCAGGTGCCATCCGTCTCGCCGGCTTCCAGTTCTTTCAGGCGTGCAACGGATTGCTTGACGGTGCGGAAGTTGGTCAGCATGCCGCCGAGCCAGCGCGCCGAGACATGCGGCATGCCGCAACGGGTCGCTTCTTCCACGATGGCATCACGCGCCGAACGCTTGGTGCCGACGAACATGATGGTGCCGCGCTTTTGCGCCAGGCCCGAGATGAAGTTCATCGCGTCGTTGAACAACGGAACCGTCTTCTCGAGGTTGATGATGTGGATCTTGCTGCGCGCACCGAAAATGTACGGCCCCATCTTGGGGTTCCAGTAACGGGTCTGGTGGCCGAAATGAACGCCGGCTTCCAGCATCTGGCGCATGGTGATCTGAGGCATGGGATAACTCCTGAAGTTGGAATCGTGCGATGTGCGACCGGTTTGTGAGGTTCGCGCACGGCGGGCATGGCCAAGCCATGCACTGCGATTCCGGGGTTGGGCTTCCACGCGACCCCGTTGCCGAACCCCGAAGGGCACCCCGGAACGGGCATTTGTCGCGTGTGTGGATTCATCGCTGACGTGCGATGTCGACGGCTCGAAGGCAAGGTCGCCAACAAAGCCTGAAAATTATAGCGGCTTTCGGGCGCCACAACAATCTTCATCATGTCCCGAGTGAAGCGCTTCCAGACATTGCCCGATCCAGCGCCTGACCTGATCGGCAACGCCGCCATCAATGGGCAGCGCTTAAGAAGGGGTCTGAACATGCCCGTCATTGAGCGACGCGGCACGGCACACGCAGGTACGCGGGAACGAACATTCACATCGAAACCGGCCCTCCGGCGTACCGAAGGAAGCGGCGTGCCCTCCAGAGGCTCCCGATGAGTCAACCGCATGGACTGCTTCGCCGCGCACGCAATGACGTCGTTTCGACTGACTTTCAAAAGGTCCCTAAGCGTTTTCCTAGGCCGGTCAGTCGCGATTTCCGATTTCCGTTTCGTCTCGCAGGGGTAACTCTGTGACAGGCTCCAAAGGAATGACGTCGATGAATCCGACCTTGTGGCACCTGTGTCAACGCGAAGCACTCCTCGCGCTGCGCGATCTAGCGCGGCAGGAGTACGCCTGCGGTAATCCGCATGCAGGCCATGTGGTGTCCTGGCTGGATCGCGTTCTGGCGCAACCCATGTATGCACTGCTGGGTGCCGATGACGTCCAGACCATCAGTCGCGAGTCAGGAGACAGACCACCGCACCGCTGCCGCCCTCAGGTTCCGGCGCCGACACGAATGCAATGACATCGGCCCGTTGCCGCAAGAGGCGATCGACCAAGGCCTTGAGAACCGGCCCGCGATCGCCCGAACGCAAACCTTTGCCATGCACGATACGGACACAGCGATGGCCCTGTTGTCGCACTTCGAGCAGGAAGGCACGCAACACGGCTTCGGCCTGAAGCTGGCTCAATCGATGCAGATCGATTTCATCCTGCACTGCATACTGGCCACGCTTGAGTCTGCGCAACAGACTCGACGGGTAGGCCTCGTGCAGGTATTCCAATCGATCCCCCGGACCAAGGCTCGCGACCGCGAACGGCGAGGTGCGTAGCTGCTGCAGCGCTTCGGCTTCATCCCGCTCCTGCGAACGCGGATGCGGCGACGGCGGTGCCGGTCGTGGCAAGGGCGCGGTGGGCGCCAGCTCACGCACGGGCCCGATGGCCTCGTGAAACAAGGCGATCTCATCGGCTGTGGGTGGTGGCGAACGGCGTTTTGGCATGCGTTTGCGCACTCACGTCAATGTCGGTGGCAATACGTCGAGCGAACGCTGCCCAGACTGATTCAGACCACGCGATAGTCCACGCGCTCGGTCAAACGACAACTCAATTCATAGCTGATGGTGCCAGCCGAGGCGGCCACGTCCTCAATCGAAAGACCGTCGCCCCACAGCACCACTTCATCCCCGACCTGAGCGTGTGGCGCATTGGCCAAGTCGATGGTGATCAGATCCATCGACACCCGCCCGATCAATCGACAGCGTCGTCCGGCCACCAGCACCGGCGTTCCCGTCTGCGCGTGGCGCGGATAGCCATCACCATATCCGATGGCGGCCACGCCCACACGCGTGGTTTCCGCGCACACATACGCACCGCCATAACCAATCGGCGTCCCTGCCGGCTTGTCGCGTAAAGCAATCAAGCGTGTGGACAAGCGCATGGCGCTGCGCAGACCTTCCTGCGCACCGGTGCGGCCTGGCTTGGTGCTCAAGCCATAAAGCGCGCCACCGGGTCGATTCCAATCACCATGGGTGGCCGGATGATCCAGCACCGCCGTCGAATTGGCGAGCGACACCGGTACATCGAGACCGGCCGTGACCTCACGAAACACCGCCAGCTGTCGTTCCATGCTGCGGGTATCGGGATCATCAGATGCCGCAAAGTGCGTCATCACGAGGATGTCTGACGCCACATTCGACAGGGCACGAAGCCGCGCCAAGGCCGTGGCAAACTCCGCTGGCTCGAAACCCAGTCGATTCATGCCGCTGTCGAGCATCAGCGCCACGTGAATTTGCGTCTCTTCACGCCGGGCTTCGAGCATGGCCAACTGATCGGGATGATGCAGAGCCGGACGCACCTGCAATTGCGCTAGCTTGGCAATGTCGCATGGCGCATCGAAGCCTGCGAACAGAAGGATGGGCTGGGTCAGGCCCATGGCGCGCAGGCGTTCGGCTTCGCGCTGTGCCGCCACGCCAAATCCCTCGGCATGGGACAAGGCGCGGGCGGAAATTTCCAGATCATGCCCGTAGGCATTGGACTTGAGCACGGCCAAGGTGCGACTGCCGGGTGCGCGCTTCTGCAACAGGGCGTAATTGCTTCGGATCGCATCGGTATCAATGTGCGCGATGACGGACCGACTCATTCCATCGATCCCGAATAGGCCTGCGATGCGTAGTTGTCAAAGCGCGTGTACTTGCCGTTGAACACGAGTTTGAAGGTCTCGGTGGGGCCGTTGCGGTGTTTGCCGATGATGATTTCGGCGAGGCCCTTGTCCGGCGAGTTTTCCTTGTTGTAGTACTCGTCGCGATAGATGAAGACGATCATGTCGGCGTCCTGTTCGATGGCGCCCGATTCGCGCAGGTCGGCCATCACCGGGCGTTTGTCGGTACGCGATTCCAGTGAGCGATTGAGCTGGGACAGGGCGATCACCGGCACGTTGAGTTCTTTCGCTAAGGCTTTGAGCGAACGGCTGATTTCTGAAATTTCGGTGGCGCGATTTTCGCGACTGTTGGGCACCTGCATCAGCTGCAGATAGTCGATCACGATCAGGCCCAAGCCATGTTCACGCGCGATGCGACGGGCCTTGGAGCGCAACTCGCCGGGCGACAATGCCGGGGAGTCATCGATGAAGATGCGAGTGTCGGCCAACAACGAGATGGCGCTGCTCACCCGACTCCAATCCTCATCCTCCAGCTCACCGGTCTTGAGTCGCTGCTGATCGACGCGACCGTGCGATGAAATCAAACGGAAGGCCAACTGGCTGGCCGACATTTCCATCGAGAACACCGCCACCGGCTGGCGTGTCTTCATCGCCGCGTATTCGGCAATATTGAGCGCGAACGAGGTCTTACCCATCGCCGGACGCGCCGCCAGAATGATGAGATCGGAAGGCTGCAAACCGGCGGTCAGCTTGTCGAAATCAATGAACCCGGTTGGCACACCGGTCAGCGCGCCCTTGTTCTCGAAACGCTTGGTGAGGATCTCGTACGCCTCCTTCACTGCACTGCGCATGGCCTGCGGGCCGTTGCGGCCGCGCGCACCGGCTTCGGCGATCTTGAAGACGGCCTGCTCCGCGCTTTCGAGCACGGCATGGCTGTCGCGTCCCGCCGGATCAAAGCCATCGTTGACGATCGTGGTGCCGACATCGATCAGATTACGGAGTATAGATTTTTCCCGAACGATCTGGGCATAGGCTTCGATATTGGCCGCACTGGGTGTAGTGCTGGCCAGCTCGATGATGTAGTCGCTCCCACCCACCTCATTGGCAAGATTCTGCCCGGTGAACCACTCACCCAAGGTGATGGCATCGCAAGGCTGGTTGCGCTCGGCCAGCTGCCCGATGGCGCGGAAAATGAGTCGATGATCGTGGCGATAGAAATCCTCTTCGACCAAGCGATCGGCGACCTTGTCCCAGGCCTGAGCCGACAGCATCAAACCGCCAAGCACCGCCTGTTCGGCTTCGATCGAGTGGGGCGGCACCCGCAGATTTCCGACGCGTTCATCACGCTGTGTTGGGTGGGCAAGGGAGAGGGCCATTGCGAGCGGAAACCTTGGTCGACAACAACTCACATGATACGTGGACCGATTCCACGCTGCAGGGGATAAGTCGGTGGAAATTCGGTGTGTTCTTCAATTTGAGCCCGCGGCATTGACCCGCGGCCACGCAAAAACGACGACGGGCGCCGCAGCGCCCGTCGTCTTACAACAGATTGCAGCCTGACTCAGGCTTCGGCTTCAACCACGACCTTGACCGGCGTGGTGATGTCGGCGTGCAGGTGCAACTGCACTTCGAATTCACCGGTACGGCGCAGCGGGCCTTCGCCCAGAATGACCTCGGACTTGTGCAGCGGCAGGCCAGCGGCGGTGAAGGCCTCGGCGATTTCGCGAACACCCACCGAGCCATACAGCTTGCCCTCGGCCGAAGCGTTGGCGTACAGCGTGACGCTGGCATCGGCGAAACGTGCGCGGCGGGCTTCGGCATCACCCAGAAGGGCTGCGGCCTTGGCCTCGTACTCGGCGCGGCGTTGTTCAAACTCGGCCAAATTCTTGGCGGTGGCCGGCACGGCCTTGCCGTAGGGCACGAGGTAGTTGCGGCCATAGCCGGGCTTGACGCTGACCTTGTCCCCGAGGTTGCCGAGGTTGGTCACTTTTTGAAGAAGGATGAGTTCCACGATTTGTCTCCGTATTCGTTAGCGGCACAGGTGCCGCAACGGTTGGCTGTCCGAACGGATCACGCACCGCACACGGCGGTGCGCAAGGTGATCAGAGGTGATTGTCGGTGTAAGGAAGCAGCGCCAGAAAGCGCGCACGCTTGACGGCGGTCGTGAGCTGGCGCTGGTACTTGGCCTTGGTGCCGGTGATGCGGCTGGGAACGATCTTGCCGTTCTCGGTCAGGTACTGGCGCAGGGTGTTGAGATCCTTGTAGTCGATCTCGGTGATGCCTTCGGCAGTGAACTTGCAGAACTTGCGACGGCGAAAGAACTTGGACATGGGTCAGGCTCCGAAAGGTCAGTGGATCAGGCGGCAGCGTCGCTGTCGTCGGCATCGTCGGCATCATCGGAACCACGCGATTCCTTGCTGCCTTCGGCATCATCGTCACGACGACGACGCTCGGGCTTCTCGTCCTTGGCTTTGAGGATGAAGCTCGGCTCGGTGTCGGCGCCCGGGCGACGCATGGCGATGTGACGCAGCACCGCATCGTTGAACTGGAAGCTCGACATCAGCTCCTTCAACACGGCCTCGGTGACTTCGATGTTGAACATCACGTAATGGGCTTTGACCAGATTCTCGATCGGGTAAGCCAATTGGCGACGGCCCCAATCTTCCAAGCGATGGATCTTGCCACCGTCGGTTTCGATCAGCGCCTTGTAGCGCTCGATCATCGCAGG
>CAUJJS010000034.1 GCA_963205415.1 Pseudomonadota bacterium | reverse complement strand
CCGAGCGTGGTGTCCCAACACGCAGGACTGGCGTGCTTCGATGCGGAAAGCCTCGCCGAATACGAGCGCCGCCGGCAGGAGTTCAAAGCGCGGCGCGATCACGTCGTGCCGGCCTTGGAGGCCTTGGGTCTGCGGGTGCCGGTCGCGCCCGATGGTGCTTTTTATGTATGGGCCGATGCCTCGCCGTGGTTCGATGCCGTGGGCGTGGACGACAGTTGGGATTTTGCCTTTGAACTCCTGCGCCGTGCGCACGTGGCGGTGGCTCCGGGGCGGGATTTCGGCCACGCCGAAACCTCGCGCTTCGTGCGCTTTTCCATCGCCAACTCGATGGCGAATCTGGAACAGGCCTTGGCGCGACTGGCGGCGTTGCGCGGCTGAGGTTCAGACCTCGTGGCGGTTTAGTTCGAAACCGCGTGCCTGATACTCGAACCAGCGCTTGCGCAGCGGTTCGCGTGCGGCAGGATCGGCCGGTACCACTTCCAGTACCCGTTCGCAGCTGCCGCGAAACGCTGCTTCGCGCAGGTTGATGACTTGCGGGCGATCGGGGACCGCGATTGCGGGCGTGACGATCAACACCGGCGAATCGGCATCGTCCTCATCCACGCCTGCGATCTGATGCGGCACGTAGGCGGCCTCGTCAAATTCCCATAGCAGGCCATCGAGCAAATCGGCTTGCGCCTCGTCGCGGACCAACACGCTGGTCGCCAGCCCGGTGTCGTGACAACGACGTGCCAGTTCGCAGACCAGGCGCAAGGGCTCGCTGGCAAAACGCGGGCGGCTGATGATGTAGAAATCGGCGCGGGCCACGGGCGAGACTCAGTTTTGCTGCTTGCCCATCAACCACTCGACCAGCAAGCCGACCGGGCGTCCGGTGGCCATGCCCTTGCGACCTTCGTCCCAGGCCGTGCCGGCGATGTCCAGGTGTGCCCAACGGGTCTGGTTTTCGGTAAACCGCGCCAGAAAGCAGGCCGCCGTGATCGCGCCCGCCGACTTGCCGCCGATATTGGCCATGTCGGCCGAGGCCGAATCGAGCATCGGTTGATAGTCGTCCCAGACCGGCAAACGCCAGGCCCGGTCGTGGCTGATTTCACCGGCCCGGATCAGCTCGTCTGCAAGTGCGTCGTCGCGACTCATCAGGCCGTGTGCATGCTTGCCCAAGGCCACCACGCAGGCGCCGGTGAGCGTGGCCACATCGATCAGGGTTTCCGGTTCGAAACCCTGCGCGTAGGTGAGCGCATCGCACAGCACCAAGCGGCCTTCGGCATCGGTGTTGAGCACTTCGATGGTTTTGCCCGACATCGAGGTGAGCACGTCACCGGGACGGTAGGAATTGCCATCGGGCATGTTTTCGGCGGCCGCCGCGATCGCGATCAGGTTGATTCGCAGGCCCAATCGGACGGCGCTGAGGAAGGTGCCCAGCACACTGGCGGCGCCACACATGTCGAATTTCATTTCGTCCATGCTCGGGCCGGGCTTGATCGAAATGCCGCCGGTATCGAAGGTGATGCCCTTGCCGACCAGCACTTGCGGCTTGACCTTGGGTGCGGTGCCCTCGTAACGCAACACGATCAGGCGCGGCGGATTGACGCTGCCTTGGCCCACCGCCAGCAGCGCGCCCATGCCCAGTTCGCGCATCTGTTCGGGTTCGAGCACCTGCAGGCTGACGTTGGCGTGCGCTTCGGCAATGTGGCGCGCCTGCTCTGCCAAATACACCGGCGTGCAGATGTTGGGCGGCAAGTTGCCCAGTTCGCGCGCGAGGTTCATGCCATCGGCAATACCCGAGGCGATGCGCAGTGCGTCGTCGTGTTCTTCGTCGCCGGCAAGGCTCAGCGCGGCGAGATTGCTCGGCTTGGACGACTTCTTGGTGGTGTTGTAGGTGTAGGCCACCCGCATCGCGGCCAGCGCCGCTTGGCGCAGTTTCCACGCCATGTCGCGGCCGATCACCTCCAGTTGCGGCAAGGTGCTGTGGACGCGGGCGACCGGGCCGTTGCGCAGTGCCTGGAGGGTTTCAGTGGCCGCGCGCAGATAACGTGCGGCGTCGAGTTTGCCGGCTTCGCCAACACCCACCAACAGCACGCGCGGGGCGCGAATCCCGGCGGGTGCGAGCAATAGGGCGTTGCGACCCAATTTGCCGGAGACATCCCCGCGTTCGATCAAGGTCCGGATCAGGCCGGAGCTGGCTTCGTTCAGTTGCTGGGCGGACGCAGACAGGCTGCCATCCTCGAATACGGCGGCGATCACCGCGTCGGCATCGACGTGGGCCGGATGGGCTTGCAGCAGACTCAGGTTCAGGCTCATGGTTTTCCTGCATCGTGAAGACCAGCGATACTTTCGCACCCGAATTGCTTCGGGCCGCAACGCGCATCGCGGATGTGACAGCGGCCGCAAAGTCTAGTGCATACCCACGCCAGCCCCTACTTTCATTCACTGCGCCACGGTCCCGACTCGGCCTACGAGGCCTGCCGGTGAGTGCGCCCCTGCGCTGGACGATCATCGATCGCTACCTGTTTCGGCAGTTGCTGCTGGCCTTTGCGGCGTGTGTGATCGTGCTGGTGCTGGTGAGCATGGGAGGACTGGTCGCTGACCTGCTTGGCAAGATTGCGCGCGGCAAGCTGCCCGCCACCTTGCTGATCTCCCAGCTCGGTTTGCGTGCACTGGACTTTCTGCCGCTGCTGCTGCCCTTGTCTTTGTTTCTGGCGGTGCTCTTGACCTACGGGCGCATGTACCGCGACAGCGAGATGGCGGTGCTGGCCAGTGCTGGGCTCGATATTCGACGTCTGACCCGACCCTTGTTCTGGCTGTCACTGGCGGTCGCCATCGTGGTTGGCGGCACCTCGCTGTGGCTCTCCCCGATCGCCCTGCGCACCTCGCAACTGATGATCGATTCGGCCAACAAGTCGCTGCTGGCGGCAGGATTGGAGCCGGGTCGATTCGTCGATTTGCCGGGGCGTGCGGGTGTCCTCTACATCAGCCAGATGGACGACAACGGCCGGTATTTTCGCCAGCTTTTCGTTCAGAACGAGCGTAAAGGACGGGTCGATGTCATTACCGCCGAAGCCGGCGAGCTGTTTCAGGAGAGTCAGGGCGACGAGCGTTACCTGCGCTTGAAGGACGGTTTCCGGGTCGAAGGCGAACGCGGCAGCGATGCCTTCCGCATGATGCGATTTGCCTTGAATGACATACGCCTGCCGGATGTCGAGCCCAGCAACGTGGGCCGCGAGGAGCAGTTGCTGTCGAGCCTGGACTTGTTGCGGGAAGATCAGCCGGTGGAACGCGCCGAATTGCATTGGCGGCTGGCCACGCCGCTGGCGACCCTGATCCTGGCCTTGCTGGCCCTGCCGCTGTCCCACTCGCCGCCACGCAGCGCCCGCTACGGACGGGTGATGCTGGCCTTGGTGGCCTATATCGTTTACCTCAACCTGCTGGCGCTGGGACGGATCTTTCTGGCATCGGGGCAGATTCCGATCTGGTTTGGTCTGTGGTGGGTGCATCTGCCGGTCGTGGTCCTGGCCTGTTGGCTGCTGTGGCGCGACGCACGCAGCGTGCGCAAACGGAGCGGCGCATGAGGCTGATCCCACGCCAAGTGGACCGCATGATCGGCGCACGCGTGCTGTTGACCTTGTGTGCGGTGTGGGCGGTATTGATTGGCTTTGACGCGATCACCGCGCTGGCCGATGAACTGGGCGATGTGGGGACCGGCGACTACGGTTTCAGCCAGGCCCTGATTTACATCGTTCTGACCCTGCCACGTCGGGCCTACACCCTGTTTCCCACCGCGGCGGTCATTGGCGCCTTGTTGGGCATGGGCGCTCTGGCCACGACCTCGGAATTGACCGCGCTGCGTGCGCTGGGTTTGTCACGCGCACGCATCTGTGCTGCCACCGCCGCCGTGGTGGCCGGTCTGACGCTGAGCATGGTTTTGATCGCCGAAACCCTCGCACCGACGAGCGAACAGTTCGCACAAAGCTATGCGCTTCGCGCCAAGTCCAGCGCTGTCGGCACCACCCAACGCGCCGGCCTGTGGGCGCGTGAAGGCCGCACCTTCCTCAATGCGCGGACCGGCCGCAGCACCGGGCGCGGTGCCGATACCAGCATCGAGCTCAATGACGTGACCTTGTACGAATTCGACACCCAGGGGCGATTGGCGTCCATGGCCTGGGCGCGACGCGCCAGCCATCGCGACGGCAGTTGGACCTTGCACGACATCCACCGCTCACGCTTTGGTCGCAACTCGGTGAAGAGCGAGGACGTGGCCGAGGAACACTGGGATTCGGACCTCAGTCCCGATGTGTTGAAACTGGGTGTCGCCAAGCCGCGCTACCTGCGCCTGAGCGAACTCGACGAGGGCCTGGATTACATGGAGCGCAATCAACTCGATTCCTCCGAGTTTTCCACCGCGTTCTGGTCACGCATCTTTTATCCCTTCAGTTCCATCGCCTTGTGTCTGGCGGCATTGCCCTTCGCCTTCGGCAGTCTGCGCTCGGGCGGTTTTGGCAAACGCCTGTTCATTGGCGTGGTGTTCGGGGTGGGCATGTTCACGGTGCAGACCCTCGCGGTGAATCTGGCGCAGGTCTATCACCTGCCGCTGCCCTTGGCCTATGGCTTGCCGCCACTGCTGGTGGCGTTGGCCTCGTGGTGGCATTTCCGCCGTGCGTTTTAGCGATCGGAAACAGCTTCCGACTCGATCCTGCGCAGGCGCGCTCGCCACAGGCCTTCTCCGGCGAATAGCAGCAAGGCCAGCCAGATGAAGCCGAAACCGATGGCGCGTTCGCGGCCAAAGGATTCGCCCAGAAAAAACACCCCGCAAGCCAGTTGCAGGCTCGGTGCGATGTATTGCAACAGCCCGACGACATTGAAGGGAATGCGCCGCACCGCATCGGCAAAACCAATCAAGGGCAGGGCGGTCAGCACTCCACCAAAGATCAACAAGGCGCTGATGTGCCAGCCCCAGGCCGGGGTATCGCCGTGCGCCACGAAGCCGCCGCTGCCGTGGCTTTCGCCCCAAAAAATCAGCACCAGCGCCGGCAGCACGAGGTAGACGCTTTCAGCGCCCAGGCCGCGCACCGGCGGCACGTCCACCAGCTTGCGGATCAAGCCGTAGAGGCCAAAGGACACGGCCAAGGCCAGCGCGATCCAGGGAAAGCTGCCGTAGTTGAAGGTCAACCACAGCACGCCGACGGTGGCGATGGCGACGGACGTCCATTGCATCCGGCTCAGGCGTTCGTTCAGCACCACCACGCCAAGCACCACGTTGAGCAGCGGATTGATGAAATAGCCCAAGCTCGACTCCACCACATGCCCGGCATTCACCGCCCAGATGTAGAGACCCCAGTTGAAGGCGATCAAAACGCCGGTGATGGCCAGCATCCAGCGTGCGCGTGGCAGATTCAGAGTGTCGCGAAACCAGTGGCGCCCGTATTTGAACCCCAGCCAGATCGCCACCAACAGCGCACTCCACACCACTCGGTGCAGCATGATCTGGAGGGATGGCACGATTTTGAGCAGGTGCCAATACAGCGGCATCAAACCCCAGGCGACGTAAGCGCCAATCGCCCCCCACAGGCCGCGTCGATCCAGAGGCGGGCTCACCGTGCCGATCCTCGTGTGGCGCGCGGGACTTTCGGCGTCCGCAAGAGACGCGTGCCGGAGGCGAGGTCATGCCAGGTGCGGCGTTCACCATCGAAGAGACTCCAAGCAAAGCCGAGGCCCGCAGCCAGCAGCGAGACGATCGCCACCAGAAAACGCACCGTCAGTTGCGACCATGGGATCGCTTCACCGGCATGGGCATTGACCAGATGCACGCGCCAGGCACGCATGCCCAAGGTCTGGCCACCACGACGCCAGCTCAGGCCCAAGTAGCCGAAACTGGCCAGCAGCATCGCGCCAAACTCGACGAAAGCCGCCGGCGAATTGGGCGTCACCGGCACGCCACCGCGCAGCAACAAGCCGAGCGCAGCCACGGCAAACCACAGGCCCGCCACCGGAATGGCGTCGTACAGCATGGCCAGCAGCCGCCAGGACAGCGCAGCGGGTCGGGCTTGCGCCGTGGTGTCGGAGGCAGGGGTGTCGGGAGCAGTCATGGTGATGGTGCAAGCCATTCGTGGACGAAGGCTGCACGGACGAGAGAGGACGCTCATTCTGCCAAACCCATCGCTATGCTGTCGCTCATGCCTGTTGAAAGCCCCAGCACCGCCACCGAACGCCGATTGCGCGCGCGCGCCATGCCGCCCTTGCCGGCGGCGGCCAAGGCCGACATTGAACACTTTGTCGATCGCATTTGGGCCGAGCGCGGTCTGTCGCGCCAGACGCTGGACAGTTATCGCCGCGATCTGGAGGGTTTGGCGCGTTGGTTGGGCGAAGGCCCCGGCTTGGCGCAGCTGGATCGAGCGCGGCTGTTCGATTACCTCGCCTGGCGCGCCGATGCCGGCTACGACGCCCGCAGCAACGCGCGCCTGCTGTCGAGCCTGCGCGCGTTTTTCGGACAATTGTTGCAACGCGGTCAGATTGCGGCCGATCCGACCGCCTTGCTGCAAGCGCCACGCATCCGGCGCAAATTGCCGCGCAGCCTGAGCGAAAGCGAGATTGACGCGCTGCTGGCAGCCCCCGACGTGGAAACGCCCGTCGGCCTGCGTGATCGTGCCATGCTTGAACTGATGTACGGCGCCGGCTTGCGGGTGTCTGAACTCATCAGCCTTGCCGTGGGCGAAGTCAACCTTCGGCAAGGGGCATTGCGCGTCACCGGCAAGGGCGGCAAGGATCGCATCGTGCCGATGGGCCAACCCGCACAAGACTGGATCGAACGCTACTTGGGCGAAGTGCGCCCGCTTTGGCTGCGCGGCACGGTGGCACAGCCGCTGTTTCTGAGCCGGCGTGGCAACGGCCTGAGCCGGCAGGTGTTCTGGCAGACGATCAAGCGACTGGCCCTCGTTGCCGGCATCGACCCCGCCCGCATCAGCCCACACGGCCTGCGCCACGCCTTTGCCACGCACCTGCTCAACCATGGCGCCGACCTGCGTTCGCTGCAGATGTTGCTGGGCCACGCCAGCCTGTCCACCACCCAGATTTATACCGCCGTCGCGCGCGAGCGTTTGCAACGCCTGCACGCCCAGCATCACCCGCGAGGGTGAGTGGCTTGACCTTCGATAAATCCGGTGCTGGCAATTTGCTGAAAATTGCCCTTATAATGCGCGACTGCCCAACCGGCGCACCGCTCCAGTAGCGGTTTCTGCCAGCCGACCGGGCCGCCCTTGAACCACAACCAATCCCGATCATCGGGCCGGTGCCATCATGA
>CAUJJS010000033.1 GCA_963205415.1 Pseudomonadota bacterium | reverse complement strand
GGCGGTTAGTCCAAGCGGAAGGCCAGAACGCGCTGGCCTTTCGCATCCCAGCCGCGCAGGCTGCGCAGGGCAACTTCGGTGAATTCGATCATTTCACCATCGGTTTGATGCAGGCGGCACAGTACGGGCAGTGAAACCTTGTCGCTTGTCGGTGCCCGACACGCCAGTTGGGCCTGATCGTCGGCACCCGACAGCACGAAGCCATCCGAGGTTTCGTCGACGTGTGTCCATTGCAGCCATTGACTGCGACGCGCGTTGGGTTCATCGCTGGTGATGAGCCACCGCCCCACCAAGGTGGCTCCGGGTGACTGGGAAAACTGGAATCGCACGATGGACAAGGGACGAAGGCTCAAATGGCCGTTGGCGGCATCGTGTTTGGAAAACCACAGGATGGCTTGGGTCGGTGACCGTACTTCGATATCGACCGCACCGCCCAGCTTGACGTCGGCGGGTGCGGCATAGCGAGAAAAAGGCCCCGCGCCACCCTCGAATTGCCCCAGTTCCAGATGCGCAATGCCCCGATCGAGTGTCCCTGCGCCGAAATACCACGTGGCACTGCCATCGCTGCCGTAGCCCATCACGCTCAGGCTGAGCATGTCGGACTGGCGTTCGATCGACAGGCCAAGGCCTGGGCCAGCCGCGAACTCGCCATCCTGATCGGCCCACCAGAAGCCGGTTTCCAGCGTGGATGCGGGAAGGTCCTTGTCGGTGCTGATCAGGCCGAAACCCGCCAAATGCGAGGCCGTGCCTGTACCTTCATCGACCCACAGGCGAACTCGCTGGACGCCACCATCCGGCCACAGGGCCTGGGTGTCGAAGCTCGGGCTGGAGAAGGCATACGGGGTTTCAATGTCGCTGCAGGCCGCGGTTTCGCGCGCGGCCGACAAGCTGATGTCATGCCCCTCAAATTGCATGCCCAGCAATTGGGGCGGGCAGGTATCCGGCCAAACGCCGCTCACATCCAGTCGTGCCTGGCCGTTGCCGGCATCGACCAGATCAATGCGCGCAGGCTCGCTGGCCCAGGCCGTGCCGATGACGACCAAGCCCAAGCCAAACGCGAGTGCAACACGAATCGAGCTGTGCATGGCCGCAACTGTACCCGATTGCGTTGATCCACGATAATGGGCGGCTTGCTTCGCGGTTGCGGAGCGCTTCATTCGCCATAACAGAAGGACGGCTTCACCATGACATCCACCATCGCAATCATCCGTGGCGACGGCATCGGCCCGGAAATCATGGACGCGACCCTGCACGTGCTCGACGCCATGCAGCTTGGCTTGACCTATGAGTTCGTCGATGCGGGCCTGGTTGCGCTGGAAAAGCATGGCGACCTGCTGCCAGCCGCGACGCTGGACACGATCGAGCGCCTTGGCGTTGCACTCAAGGGGCCGCTGACGACGCCGGTGGGTGGTGGATTCGCCTCGATCAACGTGGCTTTGCGGCGTCGTTTTGATCTCTACGCCAATGTGCGCCCCGCGATTTCCTTTCCCAACACCCGCTCGCGTTATCAGGGCATCGACATCATCACCGTGCGCGAAAACACGGAGGGTGCCTACATCGGTGAAGGGCAGGCCATCTCGGCCGATGGCGAAACCGCAACGCTGACCCAGAAGATCACCCGCAAAGGCTCCGAGCGTATCGCGCGTTATGCCTTCGAACTGGCACGCAAATCCGGGCGCAAGAAAGTGACCGTGGTGCACAAGGCCAATATCCTCAAGACCACCTCGGGCTTGTTCCTGCGCGTGGCACGCGAAGTGGCGGCGCAATACCCCGACATCGAAGTCAACGAGATGATCGTGGACAATACCGCCATGCAGCTGGTGATGCGTCCCGAGCAATTCGATGTGATCGTGACCACCAACCTGTTCGGCGACATCATTTCCGATTTGTGCGCCGGTCTGATCGGCGGTCTGGGTTTGATCCCGGGCGCCAACATCGGCGAGAAGGCGGCAATCTTTGAGGCCGTACACGGTTCGGCTCCCGACATTGCCGGCAAGGGCGTTGCCAATCCCGTGGCGCTGATGTTGGGTGCGGTGCAGATGCTCGGGCACCTGGAGCGCGAACCCGAGGCTGCGCGTCTGCGCACGGCCATCGTGGCGACCTTGCAGGCCAAGGATCACCTGACGCCGGATCTGGGTGGCGCCGGTACCACCACAAGCCTTGCTCAGGCCATTGCCAGCCGGGTTCAGGGCTGAGACGAAGATTTGAACTGAAGATCGGCATCGCACCGAGTTCTGATTGTTGTTTCGGTACAACATTGGGTATTCGTGGGTGTGGCGTACAGCCAAATGTTATTCAGGAAATGGCATTGCAATGCCTGTTTTCCGCTTGACGGGCTGTTGTTTATTTGCGATCCTGCATACACGTTCAGGACATGCAGGACGCATGAGCACCACCTCGATCCCTACAGCGACACGGTCGATGGCCTTGGCAATCGCCTTTGGTCTTGGCTTCGTGTTCGTCGCGCCTGCGCAAGCGGCAGGGCATGGCACCGAGGCGTGGCGTGACTTCGCCCGCCGCAGCATGATGCCGGACTATGCATGGAATGAGGCGCCCGCAGCGAAACAGCTGGCGCCCAGTCTACGTGACCGGGCCATGCTTTCCAGGGGTGTGCGTGGCCATGAGTCACAACTCATTTCCAATCGCGGTGCATTGCATCGCAGCTTGAGTCTGGCGGTCGGTCGAGGTTTTGGTGCCGGTGTTGAACACTCGAATCTATCGCCGGTGCAGGCCCCGGACCTGACCGTGCGCCTGTCGCCGCTTCACAACCAGATGTTCGACGCCAGTTACGAGCAGGATCTGGGCACACGTGGACGCTTCGGTGTTTCGGCTCTGGTGGCGCGCCAGCAATACGCCACCCCGGGCTTCGGCTTGCTGGGCGCCATTGGCGCAAGTGTGCAGAGTTCCGGCCAGGTCGTGGCACAGAGCGAAGTCGTGCATGGTCAGGGTCTTCGACTGGACTACCGCCTTCCCATGACCGAGAACTTGGCGTGGCGTGCCAGTGCCCAGTCGCGATTGGACATGCGTGCGCTGGAATCGGTACATGGTGTATTTGCCGAGCCGGGTGATTTCGATCTGCCGGCCCGACTGGGTGCACAAGTCGAATGGCAGGCCAGCTCCAATCTTGCCTTGATGTTCGGCGTAGAGCGCGTTTACTACGGCGAGATCACGCCTTTCACCAGTCCGTCACTTCCGACACAGCTGTTGTCCTTGATGGCTGACGGTAGCGCACCCGCGTTTGCTTGGAATGACTTGACCGTATACTCGCTGGAAGGCCAAGTTGAGGATCGGTGGCATGGCCAGTGGGTCATGCGCTACAGCACGCGGCAGCAACCGTCGGCCAGTGCCGACTTGTACCGGCACGTACTGGAGTCCGAATACACCAATACCAACGTGACGTTGGGTTATCAGCGCACGGTGTCCAATGCAGGCGTTTTGCGCCTGACCGCCAGTTACGCTCCTTCCATGGCGTTCCTGGGTCCCGGTACGGCCTTCTCGTCGCGTACTTACGCGAAAGGGGCCACCACAGAGTTCGAAGCGGCGTGGGTGATGGCGTTCTGAGCCTGGCACTTCGGCAACACTTGTTTCATACACAGGAAACTCCTTCAAGGCCCCTTTTGGGGCCTTTCTTTTGGCTCGAACGACGGGACTTGCGCCGGGTGGTATCGTCCCCACCTAGGAAGTCATCCGGGGTGGACGTCAATGGCGGCGCACCACCGACTTGACGGGTGCATTGGATGAGGCGGCGGACCACGTGGCCGCACGATAGGCACGCCGCCAGATCTTTTTTGACAGGGAGAGTTTCTCGATGGCGCATGGCAAACCCAGTGAATCACTCCGCCTGCCGGTACTGCCGCTGCGGGATGTGGTGGTCTATCCACATATGGTGATCCCCTTGTTCGTGGGGCGCGAACGCTCCATGCGTGCACTGGAGCTCGCGATGGAGCGCGACAAGTGCATCTTGCTCGTGGCTCAGACCAGCCCCGACATCGACGATCCAACATCAAATGACCTGTACCGTGTTGGCACCGTGGCTACGGTGCTGCAACTGCTCAAGCTTCCCGATGGCACCGTCAAAGTGCTGGTGGAAGGTACCACGCGGGCACAGATGAGCAACTGCGTTGAGCACGAGGGTGCGTTGTCGGCCGATGCCGTTGCCGTTGAATCGGGTACCACGCACGAGGCGCGCGAACTGGAAGTCACCACGCGCTCTCTGCTGTCGCAGTTCGAGCAGTACGTCAAGATGAATCGACGCATTCCGCCCGAGCTTTTGACCACCTTGTCCGGGCTTGAGGATCCGAGTCGTATTGCCGATACGGTCGCGGCGCACTTGGCCATTCGCCTTGCCGACAAGCAAACCTTGCTGGAAGAGTTGGACGCCTGCGTACGCATGCAATCCTTGATCGGCTTCGTCGATGGCGAGATTGACGTTCAACAGCTGGAAAAACGCATCCGTGGTCGAGTCAAGACCCAGATGGAGAAGAGCCAGCGCGAGTACTACCTCAACGAGCAGATGAAGGCCATCCAGAAGGAACTAGGTGATCTTGACGAGCAGCCCGGCGAGCAGGACGAGCTCTCACGCAAGATTGCCGCCGCCAAGATGCCGAAGTCGGTCGAAGCCAAGGCCAAGACCGAGCTTGGCAAACTGCGACAGATGGCGCCAATGTCGGCCGAGGCCACCGTCATTCGCAACTACCTCGATTGGCTGGTGGGTGTGCCGTGGAGCAAGCGCAGCAAGGTGCGGCGCGACCTGCCTGCGGCGCAAAGCGTGCTGGACGCCGATCACTATGGTTTGGAGAAGGTCAAGGAGCGCATCCTTGAGTATTTGGCGGTACAGACGCGCGTCAAACAGATGAAGGGCCCGATCCTTTGCTTGGTGGGTCCGCCGGGTGTGGGCAAGACCTCACTCGGACAGTCCATCGCCAAGGCGACCAATCGCAAGTTCGTGCGCATGAGCCTGGGCGGCGTTCGTGACGAGGCCGAGATTCGAGGGCATCGACGCACCTACATCGGTTCGCTACCGGGCCGTCTGGTTCAGAGCCTCAGCAAGGCCGGCACTTGCAATCCGCTGTTCATGCTCGATGAGATCGACAAACTGTCGAGTGATTTTCGCGGTGATCCTGCGTCTGCCTTGCTGGAAGTGCTGGATCCAGAGCAAAACCACAGCTTCAACGATCACTATCTGGAAGTGGACCTGGATCTGTCCGAGGTGATGTTCATCGCGACAGCCAACTCACTCAACATTCCGGCACCATTGCTTGATCGCATGGAGGTCATCCGCATCCCGGGTTACACCGAGGACGAAAAGCTCAACATCGCGATGCAATACCTGTTGCCCAAGCAGGTGCGTGGCAACGGACTCAAACCGGAAGAAATTTCCATCAGCCAGGAAGCCATTCGCGAGATCGTGCGCTATTACACGCGCGAATCGGGAGTGCGCAATCTAGAACGTGAGGTCTCCAAGATCTGTCGAAAGGTGGTCAAGGAAATTGCATTGGCAGGGCCGAAGCCGGTGCGCAAGGGACGCCGCAAGGACACCGCAGTCAAGATCACACCGGCGAACATCGACAGCTATCTTGGGGTGCGACGCTACACCTTCGGGCGCGCGGAAGAACAAGCCGAAGTGGGCCTCGTTACCGGGCTTGCTTGGACCGAAGTCGGTGGCGACCTGTTGCAGATCGAAGCCGCGCTGATGCCTGGCAAGGGTGCTTTGCAGCACACCGGGCAACTGGGCGATGTGATGCAGGAGTCGGTGAAGGCGGCACTCAGCGTGGTTCGTGCGCGCGCCGAGCGTCTCGGTATCGATCCCGAGTTTCACCAGAAGAACGACATCCATGTCCACGTTCCCGAGGGTGCCACACCCAAGGATGGTCCGAGCGCAGGCATCGCCATGTGCACGGCCTTGGTGTCGGCCTTGACCCGCATCCCGGTCAAGGCCGATGTGGCCATGACGGGCGAGATCACCCTGCGTGGACGCGTGCTGCCGATCGGTGGGCTCAAGGAGAAGTTGTTGGCCGCGCTGCGCGGTGGCATCCGCACCGTGCTCATTCCGCAGGAAAACGAGAAGGATCTGGCCGACATTCCGGCAAATGTCACGCGTGATCTCGACATTGTTCCGGTGCGTTGGATCGAACAGGTTCTTGATCTCGCTCTGGTGCGTCCACTGGGCTCCAAGACTGATCCGAATGATGCCGAGTCCGGCAGGGTGGAGAAGTCCGTGGGTCACGCTGCGGTGCGCTCACATTGATGTTCGGCACATGCCTTTGTGTGCTTGACGAAGATCAGTAAATGTGCCTTTGTGGTGTGCATGAAAAAGACTTCCCCCAATATGGTCGAATCGTGTTGCGTGACATGGTTTGCGCTGGTATAAATTTGCGCTACCGCTGGCTGGTGCAGGACGCACACTAGCGTGAACATGGTCGGTCGCTGCAGCTCGTCCACATCGAGCAACACGATGGCCGTCGAATACAACTAGCGAGTTGAGTGGGCTCGCACTCTGGAGTGATTGAACACATGAACAAGGCTGATTTCGTTGCGGCCGTAGCCGCCTCTGCCGAGCTGTCCAAAACCGACGCCGCCAGCGCCGTGGACGCCGTCATTGAAGTGGTGAAGAAGGCCCTCAAGAAGGGTGACAGCGTTTCCTTGGTGGGCTTTGGAACCTTCGAGGTTCGCAAGCGCGCCGCTCGCACGGGTCGCAATCCGCGCACCGGCGACACGATCAAGATCAAGGCCTCGAAAATTCCTTCGTTCAAGGCTGGCAAAGCGCTCAAGGATGCTGTAAACTGATCGTCTTTGCCGGGTGCTTAGCTCAGCGGTAGAGCGTCGCCCTTACAAGGCGAGGGTCGGGGGTTCGAAACCCTCAGCACCCACCATAAGCACCAGCAGCGTCAAAGCGCGGAGTGGTAGTTCAGTCGGTTAGAATACCGGCCTGTCACGCCGGGGGTCGCGGGTTCGAGTCCCGTCCACTCCGCCACCTAAGCGAGGGCGCCTGTCATCAGGCGCCCTCTTTTTTTCGGCCTCGTGTACACCTGTCGCGTGGCCATTCACCTGACCTGTGAAGAACTCGCCCGATGTTGCAGCTACTTCGTGAAAAGACCACCGGCTGGGTGGCGATCCTGATTGTTCTCATTCTGGCTGTGCCGTTTGCCTTCTTCGGCATCGAGAATTACTTCCAGATGCAGGTGCCAACCTACGTAGCCAAGGTCAACAAGACGGAAATCAGTCAGGACCAATTTCGACAGCGCTTTGAGGATTACCGCAGCCGCATGCGTCAGATGTTGGGCGACAACTACGATGCGCGTCAGTTCGATACGCCCATCGTCAAGCGCCAAGTGCTTGAAAGCCTGATCGACGAAGAAGTCTTGCGTCAGGCAGCCCAACAGTACGGGCTGGTGGTGTCGCCCGAACGCGTTCAGAAGGAAATTGCCGCCATCGACGCGTTTCACGTCGAAGGCAAGTTTGACCTCAACCAGTACCGCGTAGTGCTGGAAGGTGCGCGCATGACGCCGCGTGGTTTCGAGGCGCGCATGGAGGGCGACCTGCTGACCCAGACGCTGCCGGCTGCGGTACAGTCCAGCGGCCTCGTCACAAACAAGTATCTGGATCGCTATTTGAGCTTGCGCGACCAAACGCGCAGTTTCGAGTACCTCTTGCTGCCTGCCGTCGCGCCGGACTCAGTAGGTGCGATCAGTGAAGACGACTTGAAGGCTTATTACGACTCGCACGCCTCTGCCTATCAGAGCGATGAAACGGTTTCGGTCGAGTACCTTGAGCTGGATGGCTCCAAGCTCGACATTCAGGAAGTGGCCGACGAAGACACCCTCAAGGCCCGCTATGAAGAAAACAAGGCGCGTTATGTTCAAGCCGAAACGCGTCTGGCATCGCACATCCTCGTTCAGACTGCGCCGAACGCCGATGCCGAGGCCGTGAAGGCGGCGCAAGCCAAGGCGATCGAAGTGGCCACCAAGGCCCGTGCCGAAGGCGCGGACTTTGCGGCCTTGGCCAAGGAGTATTCAGACGATCCCGGCTCGCGCAATACCGGCGGTGACCTAGGCTGGATCGAGCGCGGCGTCACCGATGCATCGTTCGAAGACGCACTGTTTTCAATGCAGCCCGGCGTGAGTGATCCGGTCAAGAGCAACGATGGCTGGCATGTGATCTGGCTGCGCGAGGTGCGCCCAGAGAGTGGCAAGAGCTTCGAGCAGGTTCGTGGCGAGTTGGCTGCCGAGTACTTGGAAGGCGAACGCGAGCGTGTCTACAGCGATGAGGCCGCAAAATTGATCGACGCGATCTACCGCGACCCGAGCACGCTCGATGGCGCAGCCGCCGAAATGAATCTGACAGTGCAAAAGGCTGGTCCATTCGGCCGTGCGGGGGCACCGGGTCTGTTTTCGAATCCCGACGTGCTGCGCGCGGTTTTCTCCGACAGCGTCTTGCTGGAAAATCTGGACAGTGATCTGATCGAACTGAATCCGACCCACGGCGTCGTGGTGCGAGTGAGCGAGCACACGCCTGCGGCGACCCATCCGTTCGACGAGGTTCGCGCACTGGTCGAAACGGCGGTGCGTGGTGAGCGCGTGATTGAGCTGGGCAAGAAGAATCTTGAGGAAGCTCTGACTGCGATCACGTCACTTGATTCGCTCAAGGCCTATGCGCAAGCGCACGAGATCGAGGTCAAGACCGCACAAGACGTGGGTCGCAACGGTGCCACGGTGGATCCGGCGATTGCCAAAGCTGCATTTGCACTGCCTCATCCCAATAGCGGCGGCGCCAGCATTGGCAGCGCGCCACTGCTCGGTGGCGTGAACGCAGTGATTGCGCTGACGGGAGTTATTTCGGCCGATCCATCCAAGGTTGAGCAAAGCCAGCGTACCGCCTTGCGTGAGCAACTGTCGGGTGCAGTCGCCTCGATCGAGGCTACCGAGCTGGTGAAGGCATTGCGGAAGGAAGCCAAGATCGACATCGTCGAATCGCGCATGTAAGTCGCGTTCTGCGATCACGATTCCAGAAAAAGCCCGACTGAGTCGGGCTTTTTCACATGGTGCGCCCAGCACGGGCGCACTCTTGGAGGTCCTCCGACAAACCGATCACGGTGAGTGAAGCAAATCGCAACTGCGGAAGCGTGGCCGACCGTGGGGAGGACGCGTGGAGCGAAGCTGCTGGCCGATGGGCAAGTGAAGCTTGCCGGCACCCGGCGGACGCCACAATGCGATTTCGGGTCGGTGATTCAAAGTAGAAAAATCGCCACGACCCGTCGACCTTCGCCGGCCAGCAAGTTGTAGGTGCGCGCCGCAGCGCGGCTGTCCATGGCTTCAAGGCCTATGCCGCGTGCCAGGAATCCGGCCATGACCGCGCCTGGCGCCAGCTGTTGATGCGTGCCGGTACCGATCAGCACGATTGCGGGCTTCAAAGCCAGCACGGAGTCGATGACTGTGGCATCGAAGTCCGAAAACGAGCGCGCGGTAAAGTGTTCGATGCAGCGATGGGGCGCCAGCAGGAAGCTGGCGGTGAGCTTGCGATCGCCTACATGTACCGCGTCTTGCGCCACCGCACGGACAAGAAACAATCCTTCGTCGCGTTGTTCCATCAACTGCATGGCGGCAACTCAGCGCGGCAGGGGGATCTGCGAGGCTTCCGGATTGCGGCGGTAGAGGCAGGCGACATGACCAACGCGTTGCACGAGCTGCGAGCCTGACTGTTCGACCAGACTGGCAATGATGGCGTCGCGCGCTTCGCGATCGTCGGCGGCGATGCGCACCTTGACCAGCTCGTGGTGATCCAGAGCCAGATCGAGTTCGGCGACCACGGCCTCGGTAAGGCCTTTGCCTCCCATCAGAATCACCGGCTTGAGTGGGTGTGCGAGACCGCGCAGGTAGCGCTTCTGGTTGGAGGTGAGTGGCGTGGACATGAACGATTGCATCGAAGCGAAGAGACGGCACAGGGTAACATGGCGACCTTGCCCTCGATTGAATGCCACCATGGCCCGCAGCAAGAGCAGCCAGCGCTGGTTGCGTGAACATTTCGGCGATCGCTTCGTGAAGAAGGCGCAGGCCGAAGGTCTGCGCTCGCGTGCGGCCTACAAGCTGGAAGAAATCCTGGCCCGTGATCGTCTGCTGAAACCCGGCATGGTGGTCGTGGACTTGGGCGCGGCGCCGGGTGGCTGGTCGCAGTTGGTGCGACGCGAACTGGGTGATCGCGGCCGAGTCATTGCCCTGGACATCCTCGACATGCCCTCGCTGGCGGGCGTGGAGTTCATCCTCGGTGACTTTCGCGAGGCAGACGTGCTGGCGCAGCTGGAATCGGTGCTGGCCGGGCAGTCCGTGGACCTTGTGCTTTCCGACATGGCGCCCAATATGTCGGGTGTGGACGCAGTCGATCAGCCGCGTTCGATGTATCTTGCCGAGTTGGCAAGGGATTTCGCCCAACAACACCTGCGCCCGGGTGGCAGCTTTCTGATCAAGCTGTTTCAGGGCACGGGTTTTGATGATTACATTCGCGACTTGCGCACACGCTTCGGGCAGGTGCGCGTGCGCAAACCTGAAGCCTCACGCAGCCGCTCGTCGGAAGTGTATGCACTGGCGACCGACAAACGATAAGCCCGCGGGATCGGGCAGGATGATGGAATGAACGATTTGGCCAAGAATCTGTTGATGTGGGTGATCGTCGCCGTGGTGCTGATGGCGGTGTTCCAAAGCTTTACGCCGAAGATGGGTGCGGCCCAAGGTTTGTCGTATTCCGAGTTCCTCGCGCAGGTGCGCAACGAGCGCGTGAGCGAGGTGACCTATTCGGAGAACGGTCGGGAACTGAGCGGCACGACCAAGGACGGTGGCAAGTTTTCTGTGTCCCTGCCACCCAACGATCCACGCCTGATCGACGATCTGGTCACGCGCGGGGTGAAGATCAATCAGACCCCGATCGCCACCGGGCCTTCGCTCACTTACATCCTGCTGAACCTTCTGCCGTACGTCATCTTCATCGGCATCTTCATCTTCTTCATGCGACAACTGCAAAGCGGTGGCGGGGGCAAGGGCGCGATGAGCTTTGGCAAGTCCCGCGCCAAGATGCAGAGTGAGGATCAGGTCAAGGTCA
>CAUJJS010000032.1 GCA_963205415.1 Pseudomonadota bacterium | reverse complement strand
CTCGCTGCTGGAGGTGCTTTCGTGTTGAACCCGTCGCAGTGGTGGTTGGTGCGTGCGCCGTTTGCATGAGGGTTCGTTTCATCGGCCGAGCGATGGCTATGCGGCGCGGGCCTTGTCGATCGAGCAGTTTCAATGGTTGTGCGCGGGCGTGAATTGGCAGCGTCTACGCGGCCTGTCAGTACTGCCTACGCCGCATCCAGACGCTCCAGCCCCAAGAGCTTGCAAGTATCACGCCGGTTGTACGCAGCCGCGCTCCATTGATCCATCTTCTCCACGATCTCACTAACCAGAAACTGGGAAACCCCTCTGGCCTTGGCTGGTGTGGCCAGATGGCCAAGGACGGCACGCAGCACGGTGGCGAGTTCGGGGCTCCTGAGCTCGAGCCAGCGCAGGTGGGGCGCCAGCAGTTCGATCGTCATGATCTCGTGGCGACCCACGAGACCATGGCGCGTACGCGTGGTCTCCCCCACCGATCGCAGCTTGCCGACATCGTGCAGCAGGTAAGTCAGTTGCGCTATGGATGGAGCCCATGGGTCGTGCGGCAGGGGCAGGTGTGTGGCGTCGGCAACGAGGTCGAGCATTTCGGTGCTGTGTACAAGGAGGCCGCCGGCAAAGTTGTGGTGGTGGTTGACGCTTGCCCGGCAACGCAGGAAACCAATTCCGATGTCCGGGTCGAGCAGCACCCGCCGCAGGAAGGCATCGAGTGGCGACGGCAGCGAATTCTCGAGCCGGGCCAAGCGGTCGAACGCGGCAAGCATTTCACCTGCGTACCGATGCCGCGGCAGGAGCCCGGTCGCCAGAAGAACTTCCATAGGCTGGAGCACGGCCAGTGATCGCACATGGATCTGGGGCTGACCCCTGAACTCGGCTACCTGCCCATACACAATGACGGGTGCGGGGCAGATCGTGAACTCGACATAGGCACGCGATTCTGGCCAGACGATCCCCGCGATGGAACCGGTGGCGTCCTCCAGAAGCAGTGGATATTCCGCCCATGAGAAGCCACTGTTCCGGAAGCATGGGAGGCCACTGTTCCGGAACCATGGGAAGCCACGATTCCGGCGCATGGGAAGCCAGTGAGATGAGGGGTTGATCGTGGTGGGTGGAGTCTAGTCGGTGAGGGTGGACTTGTCGCCGTGGGTGGTGTGGCGCTTGCGCATCGATTCGCCGGTCATTTCGATGATCTCGGCGTTGTGGACAAGCCGGTCGAGGATGGCATCGGCAAGGGTTGGGTCGTGGAACTGGCCGTGCCAGAGTTTGAGCGGAAGCTGGCTGGTGACGATGACGCTGCCACGCTGGTGGCGATCTTCGAGCAGTTCGAGCAGGAGCGGTTGCTGACCGGGACTGAGCGGCACGAGGCCGAGGTCTTCGAGGATCAGGACATCGATGCGGGCGAGGGTTTTGAGCCAGTGGCTGATGCGTCCTTGGGCCTGCAGCAGGGCAAGTTCTTCACCCAGTCGCGGCAGACGCAAGTAGCGCACCGAGTACTTGTGATCGATGGCGGCCTTGGCCAGTGCACAGGCGAGGTAGCTCTTGCCGATACCGGTGGGACCGAGCAGCAGCAGGTGCTGATGGCGTTTGAGCCAGTTCAAGCCGAGCAGTTGCTGCCAGCGGGTCTTGCCCAGTCCACGTGAAGTGCGCAGGTCGACATCGGCCGGGTGCGCGTGCTGACCGAGCTTGGCAAGCTTGAGGCGACGCGCCTGCGCAAGGGTATCGCGATGCAGACATTCTGCTTCGAGCAGCAGCGCGAGCGCATCGACGACCTCGGCGGCCAGCGGAAGTCGGGTCAGCGTGTCAGCCGCGCCACGCAGACCCAGACGCAGGAGTTGTTGCTGGATGGGTTCATGCAACATGGTCGACCTCCGTGGCGGTGCGGTAGTAGTCGCTGCCGCGCAGGTGTTCGTGCGTGACCGGCGGCAGCGGCAGCGGTGCTTGAACCTTGGCAGTGAGCAGCAAGCGGCGTACGGCCTCGTAACCGATGCCATCGAGCGCCACGGCGCGTGCGCAGGCGGCCTCCAGTGCGGCGACGCCATGATCGCGGACCAAGGCGAGCACGCCCTGCGCACTGCGGATCGCTTGCTCGGGATGGCGTCGCTTGGCGAACAATGTCTCGATCAGCGCCACGGTCTGCGGGCCGATTGCGGCGGCGCGCTGCATGATCTTCGGATCGCGGAACGCGCGGTGGTGCACGGGCATGTGCGCCACCTCGGTGACGAAGCGCTGGTTCTGTGGCGCGCGTCGATGCAGGGCGATGCGACTATCGTTGCGCAGCACCTCGACGTGATCACTGGTCAATCGCACCTCCACGCATTGACCGGCGTGTTGATACGGAACGCTGTAGTACTGGCGATGCACATCGACGTGATAGTCGCGCGCGACCTTGCGCTTGAGGTAGGTCGGGGCTTCGAACGGCGTGGTCGGCAATGGCGCAAGGTGCATGCGCTCAGCAAGCAACTGACTCGCACGGGAACCTGCGCGCTTCTGGAACGGCGCGGCGTTGAGTTCGGCCAACTGTTCGGCCAGCCAGGCGTTCAACGTCGGCAGGTCGTCGAAACGACGATCGCGCGCGGCGGCGAGGATGCGCATCTCCACGATCTTGACCGCGCCTTCGACCGCCGCCTTGTCCTTGGGCTTGCGCACCCGCGCCGGCAGCACGATCAGGCCGTAGTGCCGGGCAAAATCCGCATACACCGCCGTGAGTGTCGGCTCGTAGTGATCAGCCCGCGTGATCAGCGCCTTCGGATTGTCCGGCACGCCGATGCGAGTCACGCCGCCGAACGCGCGGAAGGCGCGCTGTTGACCATCGATCCAGCTCAAGGCCGTCTCATCGGCATAGGCGTACGCAAAGATCGCGTTTGACCAACCCAACGCCGCGACGAAGATGTGCGCCGCATGCGCCTCGCCATGGCCATAGCGCAGCGTGAGGCCGGCGAAATCGAAATACACCTTGTCGCCCGGCACATGATCGTGCCGATACGCCAGATCGCGATCACCCAGAAACGCCGCCAGCTCGTCGCAGAACACGCTGTAGCCGATGCCATCGGCGTGTTGGTCGCGATACTCCTGCCACAGCAAACGCCGCGTCACGCCCTTGCGCGCCAGCTCTCTGGCAACCTCGGCATAGTTCGGACGCACGCAGTGCTTGACCGCACCGGTAACTGCCGCCGCGCGATACAACCGCCGCTCCAACTCGGCATCGCTCAACGCCGGATCCGGCGGCCAGGTCAGCCCAGAAGCTGCGAACCTGTGCAACACCCGCTCCACGGTCGAGCGCACCACACCCAGCGCACGCGCGATCACGCGCTGGCTGAGTCCCTCGTCAAAATGCAAACGCAACAACTCTCGAATCTGTCGCATGAGAAGCCTCGATTGAGCCATGGGAACCTCGCGGAAAATCCGCAAGGGTGACCCACGCCAACCGCCTCACCGCACTGGCTTCCCATGCCCCGGAATCGTGGCTTCCCATGCTTCCGGAATGCTGGCTTCTCATGAACCGGAATCTCCAAGCAGTTCCAGTCGGCGTTGGCCGGCGCGCCCGACGCATTCCCTGCTGTGGGTCAACAGAAAAGTCTGGTGGCCTTCCTGACCCATCTTGTCCATGAGACTGGTGATCGTGCCAAGGGGAGTTGGCATCAGCAAGTTGGGCTTGCTCATGCGCGTTCCTCCTCTTTCAGGTTGATCACGTCGGTGACCAGGGCATCGAAGGCATTGCCGTCCTGGCGGATGAGATCGGGCACGTAACGGCTGTAGGTGCGGAACAGCATCTCGGTGGTGGTATGCCCCAACTGGCGCGCAATCCATTCCGGGGACTCGCCGGCTGCCAGCCAGAGCGTCGCCGAGGTGTGGCGCATCTCGTACGGGCGGCGGTACTTGAGGCCGAGATTGCGCAGCAGTGGCTTCCAGACACGGTTGGTGAAGTTGGCGTTGTCGATGGGGTTGCCCTCGCATGTCATGAAGACGTACTGGTCTTCAAAAGCGGCGGGGTTGTCCTCATAGCCTTTCGGGCGCATTGCCAGCAGCGCATCGCGCACGGGCGTGCTCATGTAGATCTCACGCTGGCTACCGTCGGTCTTGGTGTACTCGGTACGGCGCCTGTTGAGGGTTTCGCGGATGCACAGCTGGCTGCGCTGGAAATCCACGTGCTTCCACCGCAAGCCATTGGCCTCGCCCGAGCGCATGCCGGTAAGGAACCGCAAGGTGAGGTACGGGCGGTAATCGGCGCGCACGCGTTGGAGGATTGCCTGCATTTCCTCGACCGTGAACGGGGTGATGTCCTTGCGTTGCAGCTTTAGGCGGCGGATGCCACGGCACGGGTTGGGGAGGTCAAACCGCAATTCGGCTTCCTCCAGGATTGCCTGAAGCAGACCGATGGTCCGGTTGATGGTTGTGGGCGCAAGCGGTTGTCGCGTGTCGGTGCCGTTGCCAAGCTGGCTGCGAAAGCGCAACACCCCAGCACGGTCGATCTCATCCAACGCCAATGCACCAAATTCTGGCAACAGGTGGAATGACAGGACCGATTCGGTTGTCTCACGATAGGAGTGCCGCCACTCGATCTCCTTCTCCGCCTTCCAGACATGGGTGAATTCCGCGAAGGTCGGCAACCGTTGGTCTGATTCCATCGCCGGTGCGTGCTTCAAGGCAGGGGGTTCGGCGACAGGACGAGCCTTGGCCACGTGTACGGCCCGGCGTCCGCCCGGAAACGTGCGTGCGTAGTCGAAGGTGCCATTGGCGATCTCCACATCGATCACGCGCAACGCGCGTTCCATCTTTCGGCGATTGTCGGGGGTGTCTGGCAGACTGGTCAGTTCACGGCATCGTACGCCGCGGTAGTAGAAATCGAAGAACAGCCGCCCGTCCTTGCGTGCTCGGACATTAGACATGGCAGGCCTCCCCTGAGGCCATCGGAATCGGGCCCGCGTGGCTGCCCATGGCCGGCCGCGTCGTTGAGCGCGCGCGGTTACGGCAGGAGGTCGAGCGGGATGGCTCCGGGCCCTGAGTACTGCTCAGCGGGTTCGGGCGCAGAGGCAGGCCCATGGACATGCTGCCCTGGGCCATGTCGCGCTCGATCACCTCCCAGAGGTAGAGGATCTTGCGACCACCAAACGGCCGGATATAGTGGACCCGCTCAAGAAGCACAGTGTCCTTGAGTCGATCGCGGATGGTGCGGGCTTCGTACTTGATGCGGGCTGCAAGTTCATCAGTAGTCAAGTACGTCATTGAAGTGGTTGTATCGGACATTTGCGTATCTCCGTTGATCGAAATTGATCAATGGAAATCATCAACCGCCAGCCCGTTCCTCAAAGTTAGACATGATTCTTTCCGTGAAATAAAATGATCAAACACGAGATGTATTGATCGCATGATCCGCGTAAAGCTCAGAACACTTCTTGATGACAAGGCCTTCAACGAGGGGCGTCGCATCACGCTCAATGAAGTCAGTGAAGAGACCGGGATTGGGCGTGCCACGCTCAACCGCATCGCAAACACGCGCGGCTACAACGCCACCTTGGAGAACATCTCCGCGTTGTGCCGATACCTTGAGTGCACACCTGGCGACCTGCTCGAGTACATCGAGACTCCGCCGGCCAAGAGCCGCTGATCCTGGGTGGCAATGGCGCCCCCAAGGGCGCGCTCTATCGTGCGATGACGGGTCTTGCTCAATCGCGTCGTTGCCGCGTGTTGTAGGTTTCGAAGCATGAGTCCCATGTATAGCGCCACGGCCCTGTCCACCCGCCCGGGAGATGGCTGGGCGCGGCTGCTATAGACGCACACTATCAAAACCGGAATCAGCCGGTACGGTAGCGCGCTCGGCGCCTGATGAAGGTGGCTGAAAAGCTCTGCCGGCTCAATGCCTTGGAAGGGGCTTGGGCACAGCGTGGGCACAATTTGGGCATTTGTGCCCAAACCCCTCTCTGTGCCCAAGAGAAGCCAGTGGTCATTTCTGCAAAGTCCGGGCCCGAGTACGGGGCACAAAAAAGCCCGAAGGGACATTGCCGATTCGGGCTCAAGTGCTTGATTTTGGCGCGCCTGGAGGGATTCGAACCCCCGACCAACGGCTTCGGAAGCCGCTACTCTATCCGGCTGAGCTACAGGCGCGTATGACCATTGTCTTGCTTCAAATTACGCCAACGACTCGTGCCTTCGGAAGCCACTACTCTATCCGGCTGAGCTACAGGCGCATGCAAGCAAGTCGCGCATTTTGCCACGGATCGAGCCCGCGTGGCCGAATCTGCGCTTGGGTGCTGGATCAGCGCCGATACAGCGCGGCATTCAAGCACGCGAAGATGCTCACCACGAACCATCCGAAGGGCAGCAGCGAGAAGGTCAGTAGCCAAGTGATGGCGAACCCGACGCAGGCGAATACGAACCAGAACATGGCCGACAACAGGCGGCCCTGGATGAGCTGGCCCAGGCCTGGGATGAAGAGGCTGCAGAGTGCGGCGATGACGTTGCCGGTGCTGCCTTGTTGTGCGGTGCTCATGGGGTGGTCCTTGTGAATCGAGGGATGACAGGGGTCAGGACGTTGCAAGGCGCGGGCTGTGACCACTGCCGCTACCATATCGGGGCCGAGGGCGGATAATTCCAGTCCAGCCGTTCCGCGTTCGTAGGACTTTCACGAGCATGTCGCCTCATACATCGGATCAGTCGCGTTCGCTTGCCGTTGCGTCGATGGCGCGCGGGCTGATGGCGCAGCTGGGTATGGGGCTGAAGCCGCTGGTGCGTGTGCTTCGCAACGAGCAACCGGAAGACTGTCTGGTCGTGCTGTGGCCAACGGCGTGGGGTGCGGTCCTCGCCCAGCCGGATAGCGTCAACGCGCTGATCGGGCTTGCCTTGGTCGTGGCCTGCGTGATGTTGCATGTGGCTGCACGTTTTGCGTCCTCCGTCTTGCTTGAACCCGGCACGCCCATTGCGAATGGCATCAGTCGCAGCGTTGCGTGGACGCATGTGGTGGTGCTGGCCGCCCTGGCTTTGCTGCTGGTGGCGGCGTGCCGTGTGCAGGCCGCGCAATGGATGGCGGCTGCCGTGGTGCTGGCCGCGTTGACGCCCTGGGTGCGCCGGCACAGCTATCTCGCGCAGGTGTATGCCTCAGCGGTGATGAGCGCGGGTGTGCTGGTGGCCTTTGTGGCAATCAGCGGACAGGCGCCTTCGGCCGAGGCCTGGTTGTTGTGGCTGGCGGCCGTGTTGTGGGCGACGGCCTGCGTGCTGTGGAAAGCGATGGCGACACGCAAGGCCGACGAAAAAGGGCAGCGCAAGTCCATGGCGATCCTGTTGGGCGAGACCGCCATCGTGGCGCAGCTGCTGATCTTGGGATGTGGCTACTGGGCCTTGGTGATGGTGGGTGCGCGTGCGCAGTGGGGCGCGAGCTATTACATCGGTTTGGGCTGTGCGCTGGCGGTTGCGCTTTGGGCGGCATGGCAGGCACGCCGGCGCGAACCTGCGCGCGATCGGCGCGCCTTTCATCTCGGATTGGTGCAGGGCGCGATCGTGCTGGTGGCGCTGCTCCTTGCGCAATCCAGCGTGCCCGCCACTGGATAATTGCCGCTTCAGGCGCTGTCGGCTGCGGGCTGGGAGCGATGGCGCTTGAGATGAACCAGCAGCAGTGAGATGGCAGCGGGCGTGACACCGGAAACACGCATGGCCTGGCCGATGGTTTCGGGCCGGCTGGCATCCAGTCGCGCACGGACCTCGTTGGAAAGTCCGGATACCTGACGAAAGGAAAAATCCGCCGGAATCACCGTGCCCTCGCTGCGCTGTTGGCGGTCGATATCCTGTTGCTGGCGCTCCAGATAACCGCCGTACTTGGCCTGGATTTCGACCTGCTCGGCGACCTTGGCATCGGGGACGGCCGGACCGAGTTGTGGCAGGGCGGTCAGGCGCGCGTAGTCCAATTCGGGTCGACGCAAAAGCTCGGCGACCGAAACATCGCGGGTGATGCCGATGTCGAGTTCGCGTTCGATCTCCTCGGTCGATGGCTTGCCCGGAATCAAGCGCAATGACTGCAGTCGCGCCTGCTCACGTTCGATGGCCTCGCGCTTGGTGCAGAACCTCGTCCAGCGGTGTTCGTCGACCAGACCCAAGTCGTGCCCGCGTTCGGTCAGGCGAAGGTCGGCGTTGTCTTCGCGCAAGTGCAGGCGGTACTCGGCGCGCGAGGTGAACATTCGATACGGTTCCAGTACGCCGTTGGTGGTGAGGTCGTCGATCAGCACGCCGATGTAAGCCTCGTGGCGCAGTGGGCTCCACGGCTCCAGCCCGCGTGCGGCGCGTGCGGCATTGAGCCCGGCGATGAGGCCTTGCGCGGCGGCTTCTTCGTAGCCGGTGGTGCCGTTGATTTGGCCGGCGAAGTACAGGCCTGCGATGGCGTGGGTTTCCAGCGACGTCTTGAGCCCGCGTGGATCGAAATAGTCGTACTCGATGGCATAACCCGGACGGGTGATGTGCGCGTGTTCGAAGCCCCGGATGCTGCGCACCAGCTCCATTTGCACATCGAACGGCAGCGAGGTGGAGATGCCGTTGGGGTAGATTTCGGTGGTGGTGAGGCCTTCGGGTTCGATGAAGATTTGATGCGAATCCTTGTCGGCAAAGCGCACCACTTTGTCTTCAATCGAAGGGCAATAACGCGGGCCTCCGGCCTGAATCGCGCCGGTGTAGAGCGGCGAACGATCCAGCGCGCCTCGAATGATTTCGTGGGTGCGCTCGCTGGTGCGGGTGATCCCACAGCTCACTTGTTCGGGCTGATCGGCGTGGCTGCCGAGGAAGGAAAACACCGGGCGTGGTTCGTCGCCGGGTTGCATGTCGACCCGCGACCAATCGATGCTGCGGCCGTCGATGCGTGGTGGCGTTCCGGTTTTGAGTCGCGCCGTGCCGAGGCTCATTTCGCGCAGTCGCGCAGCCAGCGTCATCGCCGGCGCATCACCGGCGCGGCCACCGCCGTAATTGGTCTGGCCGATGTGAATCTTGCCGGCGAGAAAGGTGCCGACGGTCAGCACCACGCAGGGCGCATCAAAGCGCAAACCCATCTGGGTGATGACGCCGATGACGCGATCGCCTTCCAGCACCAAGTCATCGACCGGCTGCTGGAACAGGCTCAGCCCGACCTGATGCTCGACCGCATGCCGGATTGCAGCCTTGTACAAGACCCGATCCGATTGGCAGCGCGTGGCGCGCACGGCGGGACCCTTGGACGCATTGAGCGTGCGCCACTGGATGCCGGAGCGATCGGCGGCCTGCGCCATGATGCCGCCGAGGGCATCGATTTCCTTGACCAGATGGCCCTTGCCGATGCCGCCGATGGCCGGGTTGCAGCTCATTTGGCCGATGGTTTCGACGTTGTGGCTGAGTAACAGGGTGCGCGCGCCGGCGCGCGCAGAAGCCAAGGCGGCTTCGGTGCCGGCGTGCCCGCCGCCCACCACGATGACATCGAATGACTCTGGATATTTCATGTCAATTCATGACCTTGGGTGACAAATCTGCCGCGTTTGGGCAGTTGGAACGATTCCTGCAACGTACGGCGTGCACCCGTGTCGGCAGGCACGGCGGAGCATTCAGGGCGCAGCGTTTGGCGCGACTTGAAGATTCCGCAGTGCTGGCCGAGTTGGACAGGGATCGGCCTGCGCGAGACGGGGATGCCGCCGGAATCAGTTTACTGATTCCGGCACATATTCAGGCGTTTTCCACCGCGGAGATGCCACGCACCCGCCTTCGGCGCGCATCACGCGCGGCGACGAAGGCGAGGTGGGGAAAAGTCGGCGCCCGACGATCCATTTGGAACAGGGGGAATCCGGGTGGATCATTGCCGGGCGCCGAACAGCCGATGAACTCGGTGTCGTGAATTGCAGTCACCGTCGAAAACCGACGTGGTGCGTCACGTGGCTGCATGATGCCCCTCGCCCCGTGCGCTTGCAAGACGTAAACCTGCGACGTTTACGTCAGGTTGTGACTGCTTTCACATAAGTCTGCGGCGATCCCTGATTGCAGATCGCCGCACCGTGAATCCACTCAGCGCTCGCGTCCGGAACGGACGCGCCGCACTTCCGAGCGGTTGTTGCTTGAGTCGCCGTCATCGGATGACGAACTGGGCGAATAGGACCGGCTCGATTCTCGCGAAGGCTCACTGCGTTGGAACGAAGGCTCGCTGCGCTGGAACGTAGGCTCGCTGCGCTGATAGGCCGGTTCGCTTCGCGGCATCGACTGACGGATAGGTGCCTGATAGCGGGACTCAGGTGCCTGGTAGCGCGAGTTGTCGGTCGAATAGCTGCGATTGACCGGAGCCGGCGTCAGGGTGCGCGGTGCCGTGGGATAGCGATTGACCGATTCCCGCTCAGGCGCGTACTGGCGCGGTGCTTCACGCATCTGACCCAGACCGCGTTCGGGCAGGGCACTGCCGCGTTCGTAGCTGCGGGGTGCCGCCGGTGTTTCGTATTGCCGCTGCGGCAAGGCCTGACGTGAAGGCATTGTGCGTGGCGTCGATTGCCTGCCGGGCAGCGCGTAGCCGCGTTGATCGGCACGCTCGCGTTCAAGCAGGTTGGTCGAACTGCCGCCCACGCGCGTGCGGTTGCCGCGCTGCTCGGAGAGACGCCGAACCTCGGTGCTGTCCCCGCGTGGCACGACTTCGCCACGGCCGGAAGCCGAACGCGGGTTTCCAATGCGGGAACTGCCGTTGGCACGCGTGGGAAGGCCGAACGCGCCGGTGGAGGGTTCAACGCGGGGCACGCCGGCATTCACGCGACGCACGTCTTGGCGCGGTGTGTTTGTCAGACCTTGGCGCTGCGACAGGCCGGCACGACCGTAGTCGGCACCGCGATTGCCGCGGTAGGCCGGTGCTGGGGCGCCGGCGCTCACACGCGGGTTCGATTGATAGCCGTCACCGCGATAACTGCGCGGCCGATCCCATCGGCGCATGTCTGCCAGGCGCGAGGCCTCCACCTGCGCGTCGCCGTAGCGCGGGGTCGGGTAGTAGTGGCTGTAATGCGAGTGCTGATACCACGGGCGCCAGTCGTAGTAGTTGTCCACCCAGGAGTAGCGGTAAGGCGAATACGCCATCCAACTGCTGCCGTGCCAATGCCCCCCACCAAAACCAAAGCTCAGGCTCAGGTAGTTGCTGGGGAAGAAGGTGACGCCGTAGCGGTAGCCGGGATAGGCGAAGGGATCGTAATACCAACGGTTGATGGGCCAGAACAGCGAGTAGTAGTACGGGTAGTCGAAGTAGCTCACCCCGTAATTCACGTTCCACGAACCGCCGTACGTGGATCCGTAGTAGTCGCCATAACCGTCCTGGCCGGGGGTGTAGTAGTAACCGTCCTCGCTGTAATAGCGCGGCGCGTTCTGGTAGTCGCCGGCATAGTCTTGCGAATAGGCAGGCGCCGGGCTGTAGCGCTCGCGGTATACGACTTCCTGCGTGTAAACACAGCCTGTCAGGGTGGCGACGGCGGCCAGGGTGGTGATCCAACGCATCATGACGACTCTCCCCCAATGGTGTGTGGTGCATTGAGTCTCGGGACTCGCCTGTAAATCGGTGCTGAACCCACGCACTTCAGGTCATTTCGCATGCCGCGGATTCAGATTCACGCAACCCCGCATTCAGGTTTATCGAACCGGCCCTTGTTTTGTAGCAATGGAGCTTGCTCCATTGTCTGTCGAGCAAGCTCGACAGCTACGCCAGGTTCGGACGATTTGAGGTCTGGTTGAGGACCGGATCAATGGTGTTGACGCGCAAACGCGCCAGCATTTCACGGCAGTCGCGCGATGACAGTCGCGACTCCAGTTGATCCAGATGCTGCGCGATCAGGCGACGACGCGCGGCGTCGAGTCGTGGCCAGGACTCCAGCAAAGCCAGATGACGGGCGGCGATGGCGGGATTGGTGGCATCCAGTTCCGGCAGGCGCGCGAACAGCAGGTCGTAACCGGCGCCATCGATGCGATGGAAGGCCGGAATGTTGTTGCGCACGAAGGGCGCGAGGATGGCGCGCACGCGGTTGGGCTGGGCCGCGTTCCAGTGGCTTCCAGCCAGGAGTTCGGCGACCGTCAACACGGCACCGGCGCGTGGCGTGGTGGCGAGGATGCTCAACCAGCGATCGATCATCAGGCTGTTGCCGCGATGCCGCTGGGCAAATCGCTGCAGCACCTCGGGTGCTTGGGGTGCGCCGCGATGCACCAGTGCGGTGAGGGCGGCGAGGCGATCGGTCAGGCCGCACGCCGCATCGAAATGGGCAGCTGCGCGCACGCCATCGTTTTCGATCCGTGCCAATCGCGCCAAACAGGCGTTGCGAAGTCGACGTGCTGCGGCGCTGGGGCCATCGAGGCCGCCACGGGCCTGCTCGCGCAGGGCGTGATAGCGCGCGTCCAGACTTGGCGCGAGTTGACGCGCGAGCAGGTCACTCAGGTGTTCGCGCTCGCGCCACACGCCATCGAGGTCGATCTCGGGCAGGTCCGAGCACAGGTCCCAGAAATCCGGTAGCGCGAGACACTCGGCCACGAAGGCGGGGTCGGCGTCATCATCGGCGAGCATCCGTGCTTGCGCTGCGATCAAGGCTTGGCGCGCATTCGGACCTTGCGTGCCGGGCAGGATCGCAGCCCGCGCCAGATCCTGCAGTGCCTGCCAGCGCGAAAGTGGATCCGATTCCACCTCGGCAATGCGCGCCAGTTGTTCCGGGGTATAGGCCACATCCATGCGTACCGGCGCCGACAGGCCTTGGGCAAACACCGGCAAGGGTGCCTGCTTCAGTCCATGCAGTTGCAGCATGTGCATGGACTCGCGCAGCTCGAGCACGGGGCCATGCAGCTCGGCATCGGTTTCGGGCGGCGTTTGGATGCGATGCCCGCCGGCGTCGTAAAACGCGCAGGCCAGCGGAATGTGCAGCGGTTGGCTGGGATCGGCGCCATGCTGGTTCAAGAGCAGGGTGTAGCTGCCGGAATCGGCATCGAAGTCCTCGATCACCTCGATGCGCGGGGTGCCGGCCTGATCCCACCAGCGCAGGAACTGCCCCAGGTCGCGGCCGGACGCACGCGCCATGGCGGCCACCAAATCCTCAACCGTCGCGGCACCGCCATCGTGGCTTGCGAAGTAATCATCCAAGCCCTGCCGGAAGCTCGCTTCACCCAGCAGGGTGTGCAACATGCGCACCAGCTCGGCGCCTTTCTCGTACACCGTGGCGGTGTAGAAATTGTTGATCTCGCGGTAGCTCGCTGGCCGCACCGGATGCGACAGCGGCCCTGCGTCTTCGACGAACTGGCGTGCCTTGAGCACGCGCACATCGTCGATGCGTTTGAGACCGCGCGAATGCAGGTCGGCGGTGAATTCCTGATCGCGGAATACCGTGAGCCCTTCCTTGAGCGAGAGCTGGAACCAGTCGCGCAGGGTCACGCGATTGCCGCTCCAGTTGTGGAAGTACTCGTGCCCAATCACCGATTCGATCGCGATGAAATCATCGTCGGTGGCGGTGTCGACATCGGCCAGCAAGAGCCGCGCATTGAAGATGTTGAGGCCCTTGTTCTCCATCGCGCCCATGGTGAAGTCTTGTGCGGCCACGACGTTGAACACCGACAGATCGTAGATGCGCCCGAAGCGATGCTCATCCCAGGCCATGGCGCGCAGCACCGCACCGAGGGCGTAGTGACACCGGTCGATGTCCGCTGCGGCTGCCCACAGATTCACGGCGACTTGGCGTCCGTCGCGGGTGGTGAATGGCGCGCTGATGCGTTCGAGCGCGCCCGCGACCAGGGCGAAGAGATAGGACGGCTTGGGATGCGGATCGTGCCAGCGTGCGAAATGGCGCCCGTCGGGAAGGTCGCCTTGCTCGACCGGATCACCGTTGCCGAGCAGGACCGGATAGCGCGACTTGTTGGCGCGTAAGGTGACATCGTAGATCGCGGACACGTCGGGGCGATCGATACCGAAGGTGATGCGCCGGAAGCCTTCTGCCTCGCACTGGGTGAACAGACTGCCGCGACTTGCGTAAAGACCTTCGAGGCGCGTATTGCGATGGGGACAGATGCGCACCTGGGTGTGGAGTTCGCAGGCTTCATCGATGCCGGCAATTGTCAGTCCGGTGCCATCCAGCTGGTACTCATGGGCGGCGAGCACACGACCGTCGATGGCGAGGTGAATCAAGTCCAGATCTTCACCATCGAGCCGTAGCGGCTGCACTGCCCGATTCGGATCCGGTTGCAGTGACAGGGTGGCGTACACATCGGCGTGTTCGGCTTCGAGGTCGAATTCCAGTTGCACGCGCAACATGCGCCAAGCCGGCGCCTGATAGTCAGTCAGCCGGACCACGGGATCGCTGGGGATATTCATCGTGAACAGGGTTTCCGCAAGGTGATGGGCCAAGCCGGAATCGGATCGATCCCGTGGGCCAAAAGGACAACAGGGCTCGTCGCGGCTGGCGTGGAGTGGTCGCAGTGTGCCTTGTAAGCGGTGAACTGACCAGTCGTCGCGCGGCCACGTCGCTATGCTGGCGGGAGCTCAAACCCAAACGGTGCGTCATGACCATTCCCGATCTCGATGCCGTTCGTGCCGCAGCGCAACGCATCGCGCCCTACGCCCATCGCACGCCGGTGTTGCGCAGTCATTCGCTCGATCGTCTGGCGGATGCCGAATTGCATTTCAAGGCCGAACATCTGCAGCGCGTGGGTGCCTTCAAGTTCCGTGGTGCTTGCAATGCCGTGTTTTCGCTGGATGACGATCAGGCTGCACGCGGCGTGGTGACACAATCGTCCGGCAATCACGGCGCGGCCATTGCGTTGGCCTGCAAGCTGCGTGGCATCGCGGCAACCGTGGTGGTGCCGCGCAGCGCCCCGCAGGTGAAGTTGCAGGCCATTGCCGACTTCGGTGCGCGCATCGTGCCGTGCGAAGTCGCGCAAGAAGATCGCGATCGGGTGACGGCACAGGTTCTGGCCGAAACCGGCGGCGAATTGATCCATCCCTTCGATGATGCGCGGGTGATTGCCGGGCAAGGCACGGTGGCCTTGGAATTGCTGCAGCAAGTGGACGGGCTCGATGCCGTGATCGCGCCCGTTTCCGGCGGCGGCCTGTTGTCAGGAACCGCGTTGACGGTGAAAGCACTGAAACCCAACATCGAAGTGTGGGGCGCGGAGCCGGAAGGGGCGAGCGATGCCTTTGAATCGCTGCGCCAGCAGCGACGCATCACTGAGCTGGTACCGAACACCATTTGCGACGGCTTGAGAGCGCGTTTGTCGGAGCGCACCTTCGGGATTCTGAGTCGGCACTGCGATGGCATCCTGCTGGCCCACGACGATGCCGTGCGGGCGGCGATGCGCATGGTGTTCGAACGCCTCAAACAGGTGATCGAGCCGTCCGGCGCGATCGGCCTGGCGGCGCTATTGCTTGCCGCACCACGCTTCTCCGGCAAGCGCGTCGGGATCGTGCTGAGCGGAGGCAATCTTGATCTCTCGCGCTTGTTTCCCACCGCGTGATTCGAGTCAATCGCGGGGTGTGTGCTCCAGCATGTCCGGATCGTGGCTGAGCTGCGGCAAGCCCATGCTGCTGCGTGACTCGGCCACGGCTTCGCCGGCGATGCGATCGCGCAGGCTGCGTGCCACCGGCGTGGTGGCGCGTTCGTTGCGCAGCGCGGCAAGCGCCTGAGCATAGGCCTCGCGTGCCCGTGCATCCTGATGCTGCGCCGCGTGGATGTGGCCCAGTTCTTCCCAGGCCAAGGCCTTGGCCCCCAACGACAGGGCGCGATTGAGGTAGTCCTCGGCTTTTCCCCAGAGCTGTTCGTTGCGACACAGGCGGCCGAGGGCGATCAACAGATCGGCGTCGTTGGGGTGATCGGCCAACCAGGTTTCGGCCATTTTCAGCGGCGAACGTTTGCCGCCACGCGGCAGCAAGCTGTAGACCGCAATCAGCTCGGGTGACCAGTGCGTGCGCAGGGCTTTTTCCACGGCCTCGATGGCACGGCTGGTCTCGCCGCAGTCGAGCGCTCGCCGTGCATAGGCCGCCACGATCCGCGCCTGCGCTTTCTGTCGGCGCGACAGCGGTGACCAGAGGGCTTCCAGGGCTTCGCTGTCGATGGCCTGTTGCAGGGCCAGGGCAATGATCTGTGCTTCGCGCGCTTCCAGTGCCGTGCCCTCCAGCACCTGCGAGCTGCGCAGCGCCGGCAACAAGGCCACCGCCTCGCGCGCGCGACCGGTTTCAGTCAGCGCGTGCAGGTAGATTTCCAGCGCCCGTGGCGGCAGGGCGGCGACCGGCTCGGCATCGAACAAGGCCGTGACCGCGGCAAACTCGCCGCGGCGCTGGTGTTGACGGGCGCGCAACAGCGCCACGCTGAGCGGATCGTGTTCACTCGCCGCTTCCGCCAGCATGGCCTCGGCGTTGGCGTCGTCGCCGCGTTGTTGCGCCGCGCGTGCCGCACCCAGCAAGGCCGGGAAGCGGTGCTGAGATTCGCGCGCGGCGCGACGCAGCAACTTTTCGGCGCGGCGCCAACGGCCTTCGTGCAAGGCCACCAGGCCACCGGCCAGACATTCGCGCGATTGATGCTTGCGGCGTTGGTCCAGATAACGCAGCGGAAAGCGCAAAACCAGCAACAGCACCCACAGCACGATCCACAGCGCCAGCCATGCGGCAATGGCGACCACCAAGGTCGTTTCGATGCTGTAACCATTGAGTGCGATCAGCACATAGCCCGGATCCCGTGCCACCCAATGCCATAGCCAAGCCCCAAGCAGGGCCAGTGCCAACAGTGCAATCAGTACGACCAAGCGCCTCACCGATGGTCTCCGGTTTCCGGCTCAAGCTGGGGCAGGCGGGGTGCGGCGTCGGTGGCGGCTGGCACCGACGGCAGATCGAGATTGGATTGGGCGCGTCGCACCGTGCGCAGGTTGCGCAGTTCGCGCAGGGTCGCCCCCAAGGCCGGAAGCTCCGGGCTCAGGGCCTGACTGCGCACTTGGTCCAGACGCTTGATCCAATCGGCCACCTTGGCGTCGTTGCGATCGAAGAGGCGCGGCATGGCGCTGGCGGCCTGTTCGAGTGCGCTGCGAAAGGCCGGCTCGTCCGGACGCGTCAAGGCCACTTGCGCCAGTTCCAGTTGCAAGGCCAAGGTGGCGAGCGCGGCTTCGCGCTGGCTGGGGCCGAGCAGGCTGGTGTCGGGATCGTAACGGCGCACGGTCACCAAGCGGCCCAACAACTGCGACAGTCGCGATGGTTCGGCCGTGGTGGCCGCGTGGGTGGCAGGCGCCGGCAAAGCCGCCAATTGGTTTTGCAGGGCGGTCAGTTCGTTGCGGATGGCCTCACGCGGATCGGGGGGAAGACTGCGCAACTGATGCAGCTCTTCGGCCAAGGTTTGGCGCAGGGTCGCCAAGCTGGGATCCTCAAGGCCGGCCAGTGCCTCTTCGGCCAAGCTGAAGGCCGCAATGGTCGCAGCGGGATCGGCATACAGGTGCAGTCGTGCCGCGCCCATGGTGAGCAGGAACTCGGTCTCGTTCAGACGCAGCGCTGTGTCCCCGCCCATGCGGTTTTGCGCCAGTCGCGCCACCGCATCTTCCAACAGGGTGGCGCGCTCGCCCATGCCGAGAAGTTCCTCGCGCAGCACCTTGTTGGTGGCATTGGCGCTGTCCAGTCGCTGGCTGGTCTGCTGTTGTTGCTGTTGCATGTGCTCCAGCGCCTGCTTCAACGCCGCAACCTTGTCGCTGGTGGCCGCCGCCTGATCGTTCATGGACGCCTGTTCCAGATCGGACTGGCGCAGCGCGTGGATGGCGAAGAAGCCCAGAATCACCAAGGCGCTGAGCACGATGAGGGCCAACAGCCACGGCCAGCGCCGAGGCTGGTTACCGGGCGCCGGGGCCGAGGCTGAATCCGTCGTTGCGGGCGTGGTCAGAGTCGCTGCATCCGAATCGCTGTTGCTCACAGGACCATCCATGAAACCGTTCGAGTGAAGATGCTACCGCATGCCCTTGGCCGCGGCATGTATCGCCAAGGCATCGAGCAGTGCGGACGGGGTCGGGGCGCGGGCTTCGATGGCGTTCGCAAAGCCGCTATCGGTGGCCAGTTGCACAAGCCGCGTACTGGAGCAGATCGCAAGCGACTGCAAGAGCACGGTGCGGGCCGTGGCGGGCAGGGTATTCACAAGGCCCTCGATCGCCTCGCCACTGGTCATCAGCACGGCACGCGGTGCGGATGCCGCACACAAGGCCTTGATCTGGCGTGTCGTTGGACGCGGCGGCAGGCGCTGATAGACGTCGGCGCGTACGCGCGGAAAACCCCGCGCCGCCAGACCGGCATCGATCACGCCACGACCGCCAGGTGCCGTCACCAGGCCAACCGGGCCGGTGACCTCGTCCCAAGTGGGCAGCGCCAGCACGCCTTCCGAATGCATGGCCGTCGGTGGCGGCGTGATGGCGCGGATGTGGTGTCGCGCCAGTGCGCGAGCTGTGCCTTCACCCACCGCGAAGATGCGCTGCTCCGCCGCGGGCTGCAAACGGCACAAGCGCGCCGCGAAGTGCACCGCAGCCGGGCTGGTGAACACCACCGCCTCGCAGGCCAGTGCTTGAGCCAGCGCGTCGCTGGCGGCAAGCGCCTTCAGTCGCAGGCCAGGCAAGGCCACATGCTGCCCGCCGCGGGCCTCGACGCGCCGCTTGACCGCGGCCTGTTGCATCGCCGGGCGCAGACAAATCACCGACCAGCCACGAAGATCGGCGTGGGCTGAGCTAAAATTCATGGCTGAAGTTTACTGGCTCTGGCGATGAATCTAGCTTTGAACCCTGTGGCGGTGCCGGCCTCGATCCAACAACGCCTGCACGCCATGCCTGCGGTGGCGGCCCTGCAACTGCGCGTGGCCGAGTGGAATCACGAGGGCCTGAGTCTGTCCGCGCCCTTGGCACCCAACGTCAACGACAAGGGCAGCGCTTTTGGCGGCAGTCTGGTGAGTGTGATGACACTGGCGGCCTGGAGCTTGATGTCGGCCACGCTGGAAGCGGCCGGCCACGATGCCGATGTCTATGTGCAAGATTCCAGCGTGCGTTATCTGGCCCCACTCCATGAAGACCTGTTGGCGCAGGCGCGATTGGCGCCCGGGCAAAGCTGGGATGCCGTCGTTGCGACCTACGCACAACGCCACAAGGCGCGGGCGCAACTGCAGGTGGAGATCCACGATTCCAGCGGCCGGCTGTGCTGTACGCTGGAAGGGCGCTTCGTGGCGCTCGTACCCAAGTCCTGAGCGCGCTACTTGTCCACGAACGCGCGTTCGTAGACGTAGTCTCCGACATGGCCCACGCGCGCCGAGACCTTGAAGCCACGACGGTCCAGAATCGCGCGAAAATCCGCCAGCATGTGCGGGCTGCCGCAGATCATGGCCCGATCCTGCGACGGATCGAGTTCGGGTAAACCCAGGTCGGTGCTGATGCGGCCGCTGTCAAACAATTCGGTCAGACGGCCTCGGTGCATGAAGTCCTGGCGCGTGACCGCTGGGTAATAGCGCAACTGCCGTCGAACCATCTCGCCCAGATACTCGTGTTCGGGCAGTTCCTGGGTAATGAAGTCGCGATAGGCCAAGTCGCCCACCTCGCGCACGCCGTGGGTGAGGATGACGCGTTCGAAGCGCTCGTAGGTGGCTGGATCTTTGATGATGCCGAGAAACGGCGCCAGGCCAGTGCCGGTGGCCAGCAAGTACAGATTGCGGCCCGGATGCAGATCGGAAATGAGCAGGGTGCCGACCGGCTTGCGCCCCACCAGGATCGCATCGCCCACCTTGAGATGCTGCAGGCGTGAGGTCAGTGGCCCGTCCTGCACCTTGATCGAGAAGAACTCCATTTCCTCTTCCCAGTTGGCGCTGGCGATCGAATAGGCACGCATCAAGGGCTTGCCATCGGCCGGCAGTCCGATCATCACGAACTGACCGTTCTCAAAGCGCAGGCCCGCACTGCGAGTGGTGCGAAAACTGAAATAGTCGGCCGTCCAATGGTGGACGTGGAGCACGTGTTCCGAATCAAACGCGGACATGGATCATCCAGACAAACAAAAAGGCCCGATCACGCGATCGGGCCGGGCATTGTAATGGCGAAGCCGCCGCAGGCCTTGCGCGGGCCTGGCGCGATTGCTGCGAGGTTCAGTCCTCGAGCTGAGCCTGCAACCAGTTTTCCAGGCCGATGCGCGCAATCAGGTCGCCTTGGGTTTCCAGCCAGTCGAGCTGGTCTTCCTCGCAGGTAAGGATGCCGACCAGAAGATCACGCGAAGCGTAGTCACCGACCTGTTCGCACAAAGCGATGGCTTCGCGCGCTTGTGCGAGGGTGGCCTGCTGGCGACGCAGATTGCAGTCCACGCATTCCTGGGCCGCCTCGCCGATCAGCAGCTTGCCCAAGTTCTGAAGGTTCGGAAGTCCTTCCAGAAACAGGATGCGCTCGATCAGGCGATCGGCCTGTTTCATGGCGCGGATGGAATGGGCGTAATCGCGCTCTTCCAGTTCCTTCAAACCCCAGTGGCCGAACATGCGGGCGTGCAGGAAATACTGGTTGATTGAGGTGAGCTGATGGTGCAAGGCCTGATTGAGTTGCGCCACGGCTTGTCGGTCACCTTGCATGGTCGGTCTCCGCTGAAACGAATCGGCATGTTAGCCCGATTCCCATTGGCCCGACACTTCAAACGCCGTATGCGGCGCCCGCTCGCAGGCTCAGGCCGCAGTGGCCAGCATCGGCAGCGGGCGGGATTCGCGCAAGGTTTCGCGCAGGATCTCCGTGGCCAGCTCACCACAACTGCCGCAGCTCGTGGTGCAGCCTGTGGTGGCCGACAATTGATCCAGATCCCGCGCACCGGCCCGCACCGCATCGCGAATGTCGCGGTCGGTAATGCCATTGCAGATGCACACGTACATGGATCGGGAGCGTCCGTGGGAGCGTGGATGCATCGTGATGCGAATGCGAATGAATGTCAATTAGCATCAGGCGCAGGATGAAAATCCGGCACCGGCGCGTTCAGGCACAGGGTAGGCGCAGCACGAAACGCGCCCCGCCCTCGTTCCGGCGCTGGGCGTGGAATTGGGCACCATGCTCGCGCGCAATGCGGGCCACGATCGCCAGCCCCAGACCGGTTCCACGCGGTTTGGTGCTGCGATAGGGCTCGAACCAATGGGTGTCGAAGCCTTCCGGCAGCCCCGGGCCATCATCGGCCACCGCCAGCTCTACCCAGGCGCGACCATCGTCCTGCACCACGCTGGTTTGCAACGCGATCTGGCTGCGGCTGCGCTCGATTCCCGCTTCGATCGCGTTCTTGATGAGGTTGTGCAGCACTTGCCGGATGCGTCCGGCATCGGCCAGCACCGGGGGCAGTCCGACGGCAAAGTCGCGGACGAGTTTCAGGCGCGTGTCCTGTTCGTAGAGGTCCAGCACTTCACCGGCCAGGACGTTGAGGTCCAGTCGTGTCAGCGCAAGGCTGGTGGGGCGCGCGTAATCGCCGAAGTCGTTGACCATGTTCTTGAGCGCGTCGACCTGCGCCACGATGGTGTGGGTGGCGCGATCGAGTACCTGCGCATCGTCGGTTTCGAGCTTGGGCAAGACCCGTCGGCGCAGGCGTTCGGCGGCCAACTGGATCGGGGTAAGCGGGTTCTTGATTTCGTGCGCCAGACGCCGCGCAACTTCCGACCAAGCCGCGTCACGTCGCGCATGATCAATCATGGTGGTGTCGTCAAACACGGCCACGGCGCCGTCGTCGGGCAGGCGCGCACCGCGCAGCAACAGAACCCGCAACGGGCCGTCCTCGTCATCGAGGGTGACTTCTTCGCGCCACTCGCGCGCCCCTTCACGCACGCGCTGCAACAGCACCGACACCAAACGCGCCGCGTGGGGAGCCTGTTGCCGCACCTGAGCCAGCGACCAGGTGGCCGCTTGGCTGGATTCGAGGCCGAGCATTTCGCGTGCAGCCGCGTTCATGCTGCGCACCTGCAGGGCACTGTCCACTACCAGCACACCGGAGGAGAGGTGCGTCAGCACGGTGGCAAGAAAGGCGCGCTGGCGCTCGGTTTCTTCAGCACTGCTGCGTTCACGTGCGCGGGACAGTTCCAACTCGCGGGTCATCCGATTGAAGGACTGCACCAGGAATCCAAGTTCATCATCGTCGCCTTCGGGCAAGCTGCTGTCGAAGCGCCCTTCGGCAATGTTGCGAGTGGCGCTGGCCAAGCGCGCAATGGGTGCCACCAGCCGACGCGCCAGACCAAACGACACCAACACCGTGGCGAACAGCGAGATCACCAGGACCAAGGTCAAGATCAGGGTAAAGGCCAGTTTCAACGACTCGCGCAGGTAGCGCGCGCGCGCTGCCGCGTGCGTGGCCGCTTCCACGCGCAAGGCTTGCGCCGCCGCCGCCGGTGGCAGCTCGAACACGGCCTGCAGGCTGCGGTTGTTGCCCAAGCGGGTCAAAGTGCGGATGCGCAGGCCTTCGCCGTCACGTTCGGTGGCTGCAAACGCGCTGCGATTGCGAATCGCCAGTCGAGCTTCGTCCGACGGTGGGCTCGGCATCAGCAAGGACGGATCGGCGGCAGCGACCGCGCGCAACCGACCATCGGCTTCGAACACCGCCAGTTGCCGTGCATCACTCGCGTCCAGCGCATCTTCCAAGGCGAGGTCCAAGGACGCCTCATCCACCCCTTCCAGCGCGCCTGCGGCTTGGGTCGTGACGCGCCGCGACGCATCGATGTGTTCATCCAGATAGCGCTGACTGAGCGCCAGTGCGTCGCCCAGTGCATCGGCACTGTTGGCCGGCAACCAAGAATCCACCGTGACCCCGATGAAACGCACGCCAAAGCCATACACCAACAGCAAGGGCGGCAGCGCCAGCAACACCAGCAACATCAGGAGGCGCCGCGTCAGCCTGGCGCCGGGCTCGCCGCGCTTCAGTTGCCGGCGCAGGCGCCAAAGCCGCAGCGCGATCGCCACGGTCAACAGCGCCAGCGCCGTGAGCGTGGCGATGAAGACCGCCGGATACCAGCGGGTGTAGCGTGGCCCGAGGCCCTGCGCACCGGCCACGACATACAAGCCGATCAAGAGGCAGAGCAGCAGAACCAGAGGCACGAGGATGCGCAACAGCGCGGTGCGGCGAGAGCTCATCGGCCCTCCCACGGCACACGCACCGAGCGCAGTACCCATTGCTGCGGCTCGAAGAAGGCCGGAAAGCGCAGCGGCGTGGGCAGGGCGGCGAGATCCAGATTCATCTGCACCTCACCCGCGCACTGCGTATCGCTGGGCAGATCGAGTGGCAGGCGAATGCGATCCAGCGCCGCTTCCAGCGCCGACACGCGGACGAAGTCACGCACCTCGGTGCCGCCTTCGATCTGCAGCTCGTAACGTCGCTTGAGCGCTGCCTGACGCAGCCAAAGCGCACGCGTGCGTGACTTCCCGCAGGCGGTAATGTCGTAGACCAGTCGCAGTGCAATGCCGTGGTCGAGGGCGTCACGCATCGCGGGACTCAGTTCCAGATGCTGGGTCAGCTCCAATTCCAGCCCGTGGCTGCCATTCAAGACGCGCGTGCCGCGAATGATCTCTTGATCAGGCGTGCGCTGGCAGGCGCTCAGAAGCACCATCAGCGCAAGACTTGTCCAGCAGGGCAAAGAAGAAGCCATCGCCGTCATCGGCTTGCGCAAAGCGTTGCACGCCCGGGCCCACGATCTGGCCAAGTCCGCTGGGCGCAGGCGTTGCGCGGGCAGAGGGAGTGCGGGCAAGGAAGGCATTGATCTGACGGTCGTTCTCGTCACGCAGCACGGAGCAGGTTGCATAGACTAGACGCCCGCCGGGGCGCAGCATAGACCACGCCGCATCCAGCAATCGTGCTTGCAGCGCGATCAAGGCACGGATGTCTTGCGCGCGGCGATGCCATTTGATGTCGGGTTGTCGGCGGATGATGCCGGTGGCCGAACAGGGCGCATCAAGCAAGATGCGATCGAAGGCCTGCCCATCCCACCAGCCTTCCGGCCGACTGCCGTCGCCAACCACACAGCGTGCCTGCAACCTCAGGCGTGAGAGCGTGGACGCGATGCGTGCGGCGCGGGTCGGGTCGAGTTCCAACGCGGTGACGCGCACCTCGGGGCCGAACACTTCGCAGATCTGTGCGGTCTTGCCACCGGGCGCCGCGCCGATATCCAGTACACGCTCGCCGGCACGCGCCTGCAGCAAGGGCACCGGCAATTGTGCCGAGACATCTTGCACCGACACCTGACCTTCATCCCAGCCGGGTAGGCGCGTGGGCGCAATACCTTTGGAGAGGCCGAGGGCAGCCGGTGCCAACGCATGATCTCGACTATCGATGCCGGCTTGATGCAATTGCGCACGGTAGGCATCAACGCGGATCTGTCGTGTATTGACCCGCAGCCACAAGGGCGCTTGCAAAAGGTTTTGCGCGACGATCGATTCGGCCTGTTTGGGCCAGTCGTGGCGCAGTTGATCCAGCAGCCAGCGCGGGTGGGCGCTGGCAGCTTCGGCGTCGGATTGCGCCAATGCGTCAAGCGCATCGCGTTCGCGTACGAATCGACGCAACACGGCATTGATCAGCCCGACCAACTGCGGTTGCCGCAGCGTGCGTGCGGCTTCGGCCGTGGCCGAGATCACCGCGTGTGGCGACATCTGCATCGCATGTAGTTGCGCCAAGCCGGCCAAGAGCAAGGCATGCACGGCTCGGGCCTTGGTCGCCAGGGGCTTTTGCAGCAGGTGATCCAGCCAGAACTCGTAGCGTGGCAGCCAGCGCGCCGCTTCAAACGCCATGGCCTCGCACAAGGCCCGGTCGCGGGTGTCGGTGAGCGTGCCTGGAATCTGGGCCAGTGCCGCCTTGAGTGATCGCCCATCAAATCGCACGGCGGCGATGACTTCGGCCGCCACGGCGCGACTGGTGGCGCCCGGAGTCATGGTCGCACGGCGGGGCGCGCGTTGAGGTACTCGCCGGCCGTGACCGGTTTGCCGCCGTCGCGTTGAACCCGCAGCAAACGCAAAGCACCTTCCCCGCAGGCAAGGTCGATGCCGTCGCGACTAGCCGAAAGAATTTGCCCGGGCGCGCCGTGGCCCATGACGGCCTCGGCCTGATACACGCGAACGCGCTCACCCTGTAGCTGCAGTTCTGCGATCGGCCAAGGCGAGAAGGCACGCACCTTGCGCGCCAGTGTCGTGGCCGGTGCGCGCAGATCGAGCACTGCTTCCGCCTTGTCGAGCTTGTGGGCGTAGGTGGCAAGCGCATCGTCTTGCGATGTTGCATCCGGTGCCTGGGCCTGATCGCGCAAATGCGTCAGGCCTTCTCGCAGCACGTGTGCGCCCAGCGTGGCCAAGCGGTCGTGCAGGCTGCCACCGGTGTCGTGAGATTCTATGGCGGTTTCGGCGTGCAGCATCACCGGGCCGGTATCCAAGCCCTTGCGCATCTGCATCAGGCACACGCCGGTCGTGGCATCGCCGGCCTCGATCGCACGCTGGATCGGCGCTGCACCGCGCCAGCGCGGCAGCAGCGAGGCATGGACGTTCCAGGCCCCGAAGCGTGGGATGTCGAGCACCGCCTGCGGCAGGATCAAGCCATAGGCCACCACGACCAGAAGATCGGGCGCCCATTCGCGCAGCTGCGCCTGCACCGAGGCATCCTTCAACGTCATGGGTTGCAAGACAGGCACGCCCTCATTGAGCGCCACCTGCTTGACCGGACTGGCCTGCGGCTGGCGGCCCCGCCCTGCGGGGCGATCGGGCTGGGTCAGTACGGCCATAACGTCACCGCCCACCAGCGCCGCTCGCAGGCTGGGCACGGCAAACTCGGGCGTGCCGGCAAACAGCAGTCGCAGTTTCATCACCAACGCGGTTCCGACAGGGATTCAGATGGCTGCAAGCCGCGGACGCACGCCGGCTCAGGCCGCGCTACGACGCTGCTTGCTCAATTTGCGCTTGATCATGTCGCGCTTCAATGGCGACAGATAATCGATGAACAGCTTGCCCAGCAAGTGATCCATCTCGTGCTGGATGCAGACCGCCAAAAGGCCTTCGGCTGCCAGTTCAAACGGCGCACCGTGCGCATCCAACGCCGTGACTACGATTTTCTCGGCGCGCGTCACATCGGCCTGAATCGAGGGCACCGACAGGCAACCTTCCTGACACACCTGCTCACCCTCGCGGCTGAGGATGCGCGGGTTCACGAACACCCGACGCTGATCGTGCGCTTCTGAGACATCGATCACCATGAAGCGGCGATGGTCATCGATCTGGCTTGCCGCCAAACCGATGCCGGGCGCGGCATACATGGTTTCGAACATGTCATCGACGTGCGCGCGGAATGCGTCGTCCAACTCGGCAGGATCGATCTCGCGCGCCACCGTACGCAGGCGCGGATCTGGGTATTCAAGGATCGGAAGAAGGCTCATGCGAACCAGAATGGGGGCCATGCGCACGCAATGCAAGCCATCGCCGACGGGGCATGTCAAAGGCAGGGTTGCCCGGCTGATTGGGGGGGCATTTCGCTTCGCACCAAATTTCCGTTATATTCACCTCAGGTTTTTGGGGAAACCTGCTTGGGGAATCAGGAAGATGGACACTATGTTTAAGAAAATTCTTGCAATTTCCGCGGCAGCACTGCTCACCTTCATGACGGGGACGATCGCCGCAGAACTGCGGGCGGACCATCCCGAGACCTACGTGGTCCAGAAGGGCGACACGCTTTGGGATATCGCCAAGCGATTCCTGAACGAGCCTTGGCTGTGGCCCGAGATCTGGCAGGCCAACCCACAGATCGAGAACCCGCACCTGATCTATCCGGGTGATGTCTTGAGCTTGGCTTATATGGGAACGGGCCAAACACAGCCTGCGCTGAACGTCACCCGCTTGTCGCCCAAGGTGCGCGCCGAGGCCATGCCGATACCGGCGGTGCCTCTGACTGAGGTTCAGGACTTCCTGAAGAACCTGCACGTGCTCAACGACGAGGAATACAAATCCTTGCCGTATGTCGTGGGTCTGGAAGAAAGCCGCCTGCGCAGCGCCGGCGGGCAGACCGTTTACGTGCGCAACAGCGCGTTCAAGCCCGGTGATCGGGTATCGATCGTACGGCCCACGGTGCGCTACGGCGTCATGCCGCTGGCGACCGACAAGCACCCCGAGCGCGAACCCATCCTGCGCCGAGACAACTGGAGCACGGCCGAGGGCTTGGAATCCTCTTGGGGCGGCAGCATTCGCTGGGCGCACCACTTCATCGCCAAGAAGCGCTTCCAATTCCTGGGTTGGGAAGTGGCTGAAGTTGCCCAAGGCCACATCACCCGTGACGGCGACCCCAGCACGGTGCTGGTGGCCAATGGTGGGTTCGAGGTGCGCAAGGGTGACCTGTTGTTGCCCTACGATCCCTTCCCCTACGACCTGAGCTTCTACCCGCACGCCCCCGCCGCCATTCCGCCGAATGCGCGTTTGCTGGCAGTGACCGACCAGATCGCGAACGGCGGCCGTTATGACGTCGTGGCGATTTCGGCCGGCGCACAGGATGGCGTCGAGAATGGTCAGGTGTTCTCGGTCTGGAGCGTCGGTGAAACCGTACGGGACGACGTGGCGCATCCGGTGCGTTTGAGTGCTGATCTGAACCGCAACAAGGTCAAACTGCCGGACGAGTTTGCCGGTCACGTCATGATCTTCCGCACCTTCGACAAGGTGAGCTACGGCTTGGTGATGGATGGCATTCGCCCGGTGCACGTGGGCGATCGCCTCAACGGCCCGGATCGACTTTGATCCCTGTAACGGGTGCCGCACGCTGATTGCGGCACCCACTGTTTCGCCCATGTCGACCGAACCCAAGCCGGACGTCCTTGACGCTTGGCTGCGAGTCATCCGCGCCCCAGGACTTGGGTCCACGCGCATCCGAGAGCTTTTGACGCGCTTCGGCTCGATCCGGGCCGTGGCGGATGCGTCTGTCGCGCAACTCAAGAGTGTCGGCGTTCCGGCGGCAGCCATTGCGTGGTTGCAACAGCCGGACTTTGCCGTGCTTGAAGCCGACTGCGCTTGGCTTTCCGAGCCAGGGCACCACCTCCTGACCTGCGGCAGCGCCGATTTTCCGACCCTGTTGGAAACCAGCGTGCGTCCACCGGCGGCGCTGTTTGTACGGGGCGACCCACAATGGCTCTGGTTTGCGCAAATTGCCGTGGTCGGCAGTCGCAACCCGACCGAGGGTGGGGCATCCAATGCGCGTGATTTCGCCCGTGATCTGGCGCGCTCAGGCCTGGTGATCACCAGTGGCCTGGCCGATGGCATCGATGCCGCCGCCCACCGCGCCGCGCTGGATGCCGGTCAAGCGACGGTGGCGGTGGTCGCAACCGGACCTGATCTTGTGTATCCCGGCCGGAATGCGGCGCTGGCCGATGCCATTGCCGACCGTGGCGCCATCGTGAGCGAATATCCGCCGGGGACCGGCCCGCAGCGTCCCCACTTTCCTCAGCGCAATCGCATCATCGCCGGTCTGAGCCTCGGAACGCTTGTGATCGAGGCCGCCCAACGCAGTGGCGCTTTGATCACGGCGCGCGTTGCCGCCGAATCGGGGCGCGAAGTGTTTGCCTTGCCAGGATCGATCCACAATCCTATGGCCAAAGGTTGCCATCGCCTGATCCGGGAAGGCGCAGCATTGGTTGAAACCGTGCAGGAAATCACCGAGGCACTGGCGCCTCAGGCAGCGCAGTTGGCCACGGCCCTGCGGGGGCGATTGGTGGCCGCAGATTGGCATGAGGAGACCCTCGAAAGCCCGATGCAGGGTCACCAAGACCCTGACTACCAACGTTTGCGGCTCGCCTTGGGTCACGATCCGGTGCCCATTGATGAACTGGCCCAACGCACTGGATTGACGGTCGATAGCCTGTCCTCCATGCTTTTGATGATGGAACTGGATGGTCAGGTCGTGGCCGCGCACGGGCGCTATGCCCTGCGCCGGCATTGAGTTTTGCGTCTGTCACCGCGCACCTGGCAGTGTCATTTTCGGCACTCCCCGACCCCCCGATTGAGGACGACAAGTCTTGTTTGACGTGCTGCTTTACCTGTTCGAAAACTACTTCTGCGACGACCCCCATGCGAGCCGGGATCGCGACAGCCTGCAGGCCGCCGTCATTCAGGCCGGTTTCAAGCCGAGTGAAGTCGCCAAGGCCTTCCAGTGGCTGGATGATGCCGCCACGCGGCGAAGTGGCTTCGATCATTCGGCAGCGCCCAGTGATTCGGTGCGCGTGTACAGCGAGAAGGAGATCGAACGGCTGGACGCGGAAGGCCGTGGATTTCTGATGTTCCTGTGTCACAACGGCGTGCTCGATCGGCAGCAGCACGAGTGTGTCATCGACCGCGCCATGGCGCTGGAGATCGACTGCATCGATCTGGATGATCTCAGGTGGGTGGTGTTGCTGGTGTTGATCAGCCAGCCCGACCAGGAGGCCGCCTACGCTTGGATGGAAAGTTACCTGTTCGATGACGAGGCGCAATGCCTCCATTGAGGCAGCGTTTTTGCCTGATCTTGGAGATCCGGCTTCGCGTGGGCATTGAGTACCAGCAACTCTGCGGCGGCAAGGACGTGATCACCCTGTGAAGGGTGCAATGTGCATCAAACCGGGTTCGCGTGAGGGCGCGGCAGTGAGGTTGGCGCGATCCCGCGACACGGTTGGAGTCGGCGCAGTTCGATACCTGCATGATGCGGATGGCGGAGGTGAATCGCTGTCATCGCGTGTGACTTGGGTGATGCCGTGTCATTTCACTCCTCGCGCGTGACGCGCAACACCTCGTCGGCGCTGGTGATGCCGGCGATGACTTTGTTCCAGCCATCTCCCAGCATGGCTGGGCTGGACTGGCGGGCGTGGCGTAGTAGCTCGGCTTCCGAGGCACCTTCGTGGATCCTACGGCGCAGGGTTTCATCGATGACGATGAGTTCGTAGAGGCCGGTGCGACCTTTGTAGCCGGCGTTGCGACCCATCGCCTCCGGGCCGGGGCGATAAAAGCGCAGGCTCGGGTCGAAGGGTTTGCCGAACGCGGCACACTCGGCTTCGCTCGGCATGTAGGCTTCGCGTGGCCGGGTCGAGCACCCGCACCAGGCGTTGCGCCAGCACGCCAAGCAATGAGGACGCGAGCATGAAGGGTTCGATGCCCATGTCGGCCAAGCGCGTGACCGCACCGACCGCGCTGTTGGTGTGCAAGGTCGATAGCACCAGATGGCCGGTGAGCGAGGCTTGCACGGCAATCTCGGCGGTTTCCAGATCACGGATTTCACCCACCATCACCACGTCCGGGTCTTGGCGCAGGATGGCGCGCAGGCCGCGTGCAAAGGTCATGTCCACACGCGCATTGACCTGGGTCTGGCCCACGCCATCGAGGTAATACTCGATCGGATCTTCCACCGTGAGAATGTTGCGGGTGGCGTCATTCAAGCGCGTGAGTGCGGCGTAGAGCGTGGTGGTCTTGCCCGAGCCGGTGGGGCCGGTGACCAAGAGGATGCCGTGCGGGCGATGGATGAGTTGGTCGATGCGCTGGGCGGTGGTGTCGTCCATGCCCAGTTGCGCCAGATCGAGCCTACCCGCCTGCTTGTCCAAGAGGCGCAGCACCACGCGCTCGCCATGACCTGCGGGAATGGTGGACACACGCACATCGACCGGGCGGCCGGCGATACGCAAGCCGATGCGGCCATCTTGCGGCAGGCGTTTTTCGGCGATGTCGAGTTTGGCCATGACCTTGATGCGGCTGACGACGGGCGCGGCCACGGCTTTTTTCGGTGCCAGCACTTCGCGCAGCACGCCATCGATGCGGAAGCGCACCACGAGGCGATTCTCGAAGGGCTCAATGTGGATGTCGGATGCGTTCTCGCGCACCGCTTCGGTGAGCAGGGCGTTGATCAGGCGGATGATGGGCGCGTCGTCGTCGCTTTCCAAAAGATCGGTGGGTTCGGGCAGGGCGTCGGCGATCTGGTTGAGGTCGAGGGTGGAATCCATGTCGGCGGCGACGGCCAGGGCATCGTCCGAGCCACCTTCGTAGAGACTACGCAAGAGTCGCTCGTAGGCATCGGCGTCGAGACGCTCCAGCGCCAAGGGACGCGCGGCGTGCCGGCGCAATTCGGCCAGCACCTCGGGTTTCACGTCGGGCCGACAGGCCACGCGCGCCGCATCAGCCTCGAAGGCGACGATGGTAGCCCCATGACGGCGGGCAAAACCGAAACTCGGGCGTGCAGGCAGGGCCTCAGTCACGCGTGGCGGCCTCGTCGGGTGTTTTTGGATCAACCGGCGGTGGATTGCGGAACAGGTCCGGTGGGCTGACGGGTTCCAGTTCAGGCAGCAGCGGCTGCTTGTCACCGTGATAACGCAAGCTGCGATCCTCGCGCATCATCATTTGTTCGGCGCGCAGGAAGTTGTATTTCTCGCTCGACACTGCCGCCTCGGTGGCGGCGTCACGCAGGATGATCGGGCGCAAGAACACCATCAGATTGCGCTTGCTGCGGGTGGAGGAGCGGCTCTTGAACAGGTTGCCCAAGAGTGGAATGCGACTCAGGCCCGGAACGCCTTGGGCGTTCTCGCGGGTTTCCTCCTGCTTGAGCCCGCCCAGCACCAGCATCCCGCCATCAGGCACCAAGACCGTGGTGGTGAGTTCACGTTTGTTGGTAATGAGATCCACCGCGCCAGTCACGGTGCTGGCAATCGAAGACACTTCTTGCTTCACCTCCAGACGCACCGCATCGCCCTCGTTGATGTGTGGCGTGACGGTGAGGATCAGGCCCACGTCCTTGCGTTCCACGGTCTGAAAGGGATTGGTCGGCATGTTGGTGCCGCCACTGGAGGTGTTGGTGTATTGGCCGGTGAGGAAGGGCACTTCCTGCACCACCTTGAATTGGGCTTCCGCGTTGTCCAGTGTCACGATCGAAGGGTTGGACAGCACGTTGGCGCGGCCATCACCGCGCAGGGCCTTCACCAAGGCACCGACCTGAAACAAGGTCATGGTGCCGCCCTTGCCATCGGGCACATCAACGCGGCCACCGACCCAACCCAAGCCCGCACCGCTGGCCGCACCGAGTGCGCCTAAGGGATTCTGCATGGCATTGATGATGCTGCCCACGCCGCCCGCGCCGGGATAATTGGTGCCGCCGATGTAACCGCGTTCCCCGTCGAAATTGGTGCTCTGCCACTGCACGCCGATTTCATCGGCCAGATCATCGGTCACTTCCGCGATGACGGCTTCCACCAGCACCTGCGCACGCCGCACATCGAGTTGACGCACGACCGAAGACAACTCACGGAACACGGCCGGCGAGGCAGTGACGATCAAGGCATTGGTTTCCGGATGGGCCTGGATGGTGGCCGTCTTGTTGCCACCCTTGCCGCCCTCCTCACCGGTTTTGCCGCCTTGGCCAGTGAGGGTGCCGGCCACGGCATCGAGGATCGTCACCAGATCCTCGGCCTTGGCATTGTTGAGGTAGATCACTTGCGTGTTTTCGCCACCATCGAGCGGCGTGTCCAGATGCGCGACCAAGGTGCGCAAGCGCAAGCGGCTGGCCGGATCGCCTGATAGCAAGATCGAATTGGTGCGCTCGTCGGCGATCAGCTTCGGCCCGCTGTTGGAGGCACCGGCCGCAGCACCGCCGCCTTCGAGCGTGGCCAAGGTGCGTGCCACTTCGGCGGCGCTGGCATGACGCAAGGGGATGACTTCCACCTCGGAATCACTCACCGTGTCCATGCGCTGGATCAGTTGCACCAGACGATCGACATTGCCGGCGCGATCGTTGATGAGGATGGCGTCGTTGCCGGCGGTGGCGGTCAGGGTGGCTTGTTGCGGCGCCAGTGGCCGCAGCAGTTTCACGACCTCATCGGCGGACACGTGCTTGAGTGTAATCAGGCGCGTCACCAAGGCATCCGGGCCACCGCCGCCATTACCAAGACTACCGTCCTGCGCGGCCACGGCATCGGGCACGAGCTTGATCATGTTGCCCGAGGCCACCGCCGCGAATCCGTGTACGCGCAGCACTGAGAGGAAGGTCGCGTAAATTTCTTCAGCCGTCTGCGGCTTGGAAGAAATCACCGTGACCCGGCCCTCCACGCGCGGATCGAGGATGAAGCTCTTGCCGGTGATTTCGCTGACCGTTTGCACCAGTACGCCGATGTCGGCGGCGCGTAGGTTGAGGGTGTGACGACCATCGGCCGAAACCTTCGTCGCCGCAGGTGCGTCGGTGCTCGGGCTGACACCTGCTGGTGTCTGCGCCGAGACTGGCAGAAGGCAGCTTGCCAGCAGAACGCAGGCAATCAGACGGGCGATGAAGTGTGGCTGCATGGTGTCTTGCCTTTGTGATGAATTCGGATTCATTGCCCGAATTGAAGTTTGATGACCTTGCCGTCGCGCTCCACATCGAGCTGGACCCGACGTGCGCCTTGCAAGTTGTGGAGCAGTTCGGCCTGGCGGCCCACACCATCGAGTGGGATGCCGTTGACTGACAGCACCACGTCGGTTGGCTTGAGGCCGGCGCGTTCGAGGATGTCCGAATCGCGCCCGGCGGTGAGGCGCACGCCGCGCATGCGATTGTTGGCAAACACCGGTGCGACCTGCACCTGCTTGGCCAATTCCTGCACATTGGGCAGGTTGGCTGCTCGGTAGGTCGCCATGTCCGGCATGCCGGTGGAAATGACGGGCGTGGTGCTGATCGGCAGGGTGCTTTTGCCGAATGTCCCGGGAAGCGCGGGTGGCTGTCGGGTGCGTGACGCAGGGCGCGCTGCCGCGGTGTTGGCGGTGTCGGCTTCCGTCAAGCGCAGGCTGAGCGTTTCACGCACGCCTGCGCGCGAGAGCACCACCACGCCGGTGAGGATCTGCTCCAGTTTGGCATCGCCCGGCAAGGCATCTCCCACCCGATAGGACTGATCCACGCCGGCTTCATCGGCAATGATGGCCACGCCGGCCTTGGGGTCGGCCTCATTGAAGGTGCCACGCAGGGTGAGCTTGAGTGCCGTTTCGGCCATCTTGCTTTGCGCGAGGCTGGCCAGATCGAGCGACCCTTGCGCGTTGCCAAACAGATGCCATTTGGCCAGCTCGGTTTGACCTACGGGCGCCTGTGCCGTGACTGGCGGGGTCGAGGGCTTGGCCAAGGGTAGATTGGGCCCGGCCAGCAACAACCAGAGCAGACCCACGACTTGCCACGCGCACAGCGCAAACGCGGCCAATACCACGACACGCAGCAACCAAGGCGGAACACGCAGTGGCAGTGGCAAGGTCAGGGCTTGGGGCATCGATCGATAGCAGGTGAACTCGGAATCCGTCCACTGTAGCAAACCCGGTCACGCCACGGGTGCGAACCGTGGCGCGCAGGCGTGGATGGCTGCGATCAGTGGCGCGCCGGCGGGCGATTGAAGAAGCCGCGCACGCGACGCTTGAGGCGCGTCAGCAGGGATTCCGATGCCATGGTGCCCGTGGCCGCAGGTGCGGGCTGCACCGCGGCGGCCTCGTTGCGATCGCCGTGCAACAGGCGCGCTTCCACCCGCTCGCGGGCTTCGCGCTGACGACGCCCACCACGGCGACGAGGGCGCTTGGAGGACTTTTCTGCCTCGCCATTCGGCAAGGCATCACCGCTACCTGCGACGGCCCCGATCGGGCTCGGCGAGGCGCTGTCGTGGGTCGCAGCGGCAGGGCGTGGCGGTCGAGGGCCGCGTGGCCCTCGTGCGTGCGCACCTTCGCCCTTGGCCTCGCCGTGTGTCCCGCGCTCGCCATCGCGCCCGCCCGAGCGCCGGCGTCGACGCGGTGCGCCAGTCTTGTTGGGGCCGTGTTTCTCGGCGGCCTGTTGTTCGCGCACCTGACGGAAGATTTCGCCCACGCCTTCTTCGCCATCAGCTTCATCGCCGACGTTGGCGTCCAGCGCGCGCGCGGGGCGCGGGATGGCGGTCAAGAGTTCGGGCGTCACCGCTTCCACCGGCAGCTTCTGCTCGATGTAGGCCTCGATGTCCGGCAGGCTCATGGCGTACATCTCGCAGGCAAAGCTCACCGCATCGCCTTCCTGACCCAGGCGCGCGGTGCGTCCGATGCGGTGCACGTAATCTTCGGCGTCAAACGGCAGGTCGTAGTTGTAGACGCAGGTAACGCCATCAATGTGCAGGCCGCGTGCGGCCACGTCAGTGGCCACCAGCACTTCGAGCTGTCCGGCCTGGAAGCGTCGCAACAGGCTCTCACGCTTTTTTTGCGGCACATCGCCGCTGAGCACGCCGACGCGATAACCGGCCCTTTCCAGCGCGCGCGCAATGCGCTCGACGAAGGCCTTGGTGTTGACGAACACCATGGCACGTGGCTGTTCGCGACGCGACAGCAGGCCCAGCAACAGCGGCAACTTTTCGTCGTTGGAGGGGAAATACACACTCTGGTGTACGCGCGAAGCGGTGACGGTTTCGCTTTCCACCACGAGCTTTTCCGGCTCGTTCATGTGCTCGTAGGCCAGTTCCAACACGCGATGGCTGAGGGTGGCCGAGAACAGCAGGGTCTGACGCGTGGTGCGCTCGGGCATGCGTCGCAGCAGGAAGCGGATGTCCTTGATGAAACCCATGTCGAACATGCGATCGGCTTCATCCAGCACGCAGATTTCGCAGGCGTGCAGCGATACCACCTTGTGCTGCTTGACGTAATCGATCAAACGACCGGGTGTGGCGATGACCACGTCCACGCCTTCCTGCAAGAGGGCGCGCTGCTTGTCGTAATCGACGCCGCCGTACACCAAGGCGAAGCGGAGTCCGAGGTCGGAGGCAAACTTGATGGCGTCCTTGTGGATCTGGATGGCCAGTTCGCGTGTGGGCGCCAGGATCAGGGCGCGCGGATCTTCCGGCTTGCGTTCGGCCAGCGCCGGGCGGGTGAGCAGGCGGTTGACCACGGCCACGAGGAAGGCGAGGGTTTTGCCGGTGCCAGTCTGGGCTTGGCCGGCGACATCGCGGCCGGCCAGCGCCACCGGCAGGCTCATGGCCTGAATCGGGGTGCAGCGAGAGAAGCCCGCCGTCTCCAGTCCGGTGTGCAGATTGGCAACCAGCGGCAGGCTGGAGAATGTGACGTCGGTCAGCGGTTTGTCGCTCATGGATATCCTGGTGTGAGGTGTCTTGGCGTAGACCTGCAAAGACGCCAATTCAAGCGCCATGCGAATCGCCATCGCGTTGCACGCGGGCCAAGGGCATGGGTTCAGGCCGGGGCCAGCGGCGAATGATCTTGCGCCGACTGCGGGCTAGCCGCCACACTGCCGGCTCGAAGATCGGTGATCGGACCTGCCCTTGAAATACGGGCTACGAGCGCCGATTGTAGCCGATCAGGCGCATCCTTCGCGCCGGTTTCTCCAGGAGCATTCGATGAGTGACAAGGTTTTTCATGTCGACGACGCCGACTTTCAGGCGCAGGTGCTGGACAGCGACATCCCCGTATTGGTCGATTTTTGGGCTGAGTGGTGTGCTCCGTGCAAGATGATCGGGCCGCTGGTCGATCAGGCCGCGGCCGATTACGCCGGTCGGGTCAAGGTGGTCAAGGTCAATGTCGATCACAATCAGCAAGTGGCTGCGCGCTACCAGATTCGCGGCATTCCGGCGCTGCTGATGTTCAAAGGCGGCAAGGTCGAGGGTACCCAGGTCGGTGCCGTGGGTCAGGCCCAGCTTTCCAAGTTCATCGACAGCGTGGCTTGATCACGCAGCGACGGTGCGGTGCTGAACCGCACCGCGACGCGGATCTTTACGAGACTCGCGTGCCGGTGTAACGTGCACGCCATCTGTCGGCGCCGATCGGCGCCAATCCTTTGTTGATTCCGTCCACTCATGGACCTACTCGCATTCCGACAGGCGAGATCATTCCCGTGCAAGAAACTCCTTCCGATACTCCGGTCGAATCGACCGTCAACGAGCGTGCCGAATCCGCGAGCACCGAATCCGCCCAGGCCGAAGCCTCGACTTCCGCAGGTGAAAACGGCGAAGGCGGCAATGGCCAGACGGCCGGCCGCAACCGCAACAAACACCGTGACCGACGTGATCGACGTCGTGGGCGCAATCGCGAGGACCGCGGCAACCGTGAGCCCATGCCCGATGACGGCGAGGACGAACAGCCGGTGCAGGAAAACCGTGCGCCGGTCGCGCTGCCTCCGGATTTCCCGATCTACAGTCTCGCCGACCTCAAGCGAATGCCGGCGCACAAGCTGCTCGACATCGCCGAGCAATTGGGCATCGGCGAATCCGTGGCGCGCCTGCGCAAGCAGGATGTTACCTTCGCGGTCCTGAAGATCCTCACCCGCCATGGCGATGGCGTGGCCGCCGACGGCGTGTTGGAAATCCTGCCTGATGGCTTCGGTTTCCTGCGTTCGGCCGATGCCAGTTATCTGGCGGGTCCAGATGACACCTACATCTCGCCCAGCCAGATCCGCCGCTTCAACCTGCGCACCGGCGACTTCCTCACCGGCCGCATCCGCTATCCCAAGGATGGCGAGCGCTACTTCGCCTTGGCCAAGGTCGACACCATCAATGGCGAGCCGCCCGAGGCTTCGAAGAACAAGGTTCTGTTCGAGAACCTCACCCCGCTGTTCCCGCGCGAGCGCTTTCATCTGGAACGTGGCAACGGCTCGTCCGAGGACATCACGGGCCGCATCCTCGACCTCGTGGCCCCTGTCGGACGCGGCCAGCGTGGCCTGATCGTCAGCCAGCCCAAGGCCGGCAAGACGATGCTGATGCAGAACGTGGCCCAGGCCATCATGCATAACCATCCCGACGTTCACCTGATCGTGCTTCTGATCGACGAGCGTCCGGAAGAAGTCACCGAAATGCAGCGCAGCGTGCGCGGTGAAGTGGTCAGTTCCACCTTTGACGAACCCGCCGCCCGCCACGTGCAAGTGGCCGAAATGGTCATCGAGCGCGCCAAGCGCCTGGTCGAGCACAAGCGCGATGTGGTGATCTTGCTGGATTCCATTACCCGTCTGGCGCGTGCCTACAACACCGTGGTGCCCAGCTCCGGCAAGGTGCTCACCGGCGGCGTGGATGCCAATGCCCTGCAACGGCCGAAGCGCTTCTTCGGTGCCGCGCGCAAGGCCGAGGAAGGTGGCTCGCTCACCATCCTCGCCACCGCGCTGATTGAAACCGGTTCGAAGATGGACGAGGTGATCTACGAAGAGTTCAAGGGCACCGGCAACATGGAAGTGCACCTGTCCCGTCGCATCTCCGAAAAGCGCGTGTATCCGGCCATCCACATCAATGCCTCTGGCACACGCCGCGAAGAACTCCTGATCGAGCCCGATTACCTGCAGAAGATCTGGATCCTGCGCAAGCTCCTGCATCCGATGGACGAATTGGCCGCGATGGAGTTCCTGCTGGACAAGATGAAGAACACCAAGACCAACGACGAGTTCTTCAACTTCATGAAGCGCGGCTAAGAACGAACAGCCGCCTCATCGCAAAGTCGACGCCTTCCTGCGGCGAGCCTTTCACCGATGGTGAGCCTTCCAGTATGCAAGGCACCGCGGCGATGCGTGGAACCCTCGGTGAGCGTCGACATGCAGCTGCATGCCGACGCCTGTGTGCAGGCTTCGAGCGTGATCAGTCCATGCCGGCCGGCTTCACCGTGAAGCGGCCGATGTCGATGCGTTCCTTGTTGTGTTCCAAGCGCACCGTGGTGGCTTGACGGGCGGGTTCTTGGCTGCCGAAATCGGTCTGGAATTCCACCTGCAAGGAGACCGGCCCCGTTAGCGACTGACGTCGATCACCGAAGTAGTTGGTCTGCACCCGATAGGTGCCCGGCAGTGGCCGCGCGATGGTGAAGACCTCCGGGCCATAGCCTTGGGTGAAGTCGCGGCTGATGTCACCACCGCTGGCGCTGCGCGGGTGGCTGTAGAACACCTCTTCGCCGGCGGGATCGATCACGTGCAAGTCGATGTCGGTGTTGTCGGCGTCCCAGGTCAAGACCACGCGCAGGCCCACTTCGACGGGTGCCAGCAATTCGGCGGGAATGTTCAAGGCGCGCACGTCGGCCTCGGGATGCGCGGCCAGCAGCGCGGTCAGTTCGTGCAGGGCGATGAGGTCGATGTCGGGAAAGCGCGACGACCATTCGCCACTGGCCACGGTCCACAGCAGCGCGGCAGCGCGGGCCACGTCGGGCTTGGTGGTGCGCGCCAGCGCCAAGGCCAGATCGCGATGGCTTTGAGGCTCTTCCGGGCGCTGTGCGAGTGCATCTTCAAACGGACGGATGGCCAGTTCGGCGCGATCCCACTGCACCAGTCGATAGCCCAGGATGCGGATCAAGGCGGTGTTCTCGTCGCCGATTTCGGCCAGATTGGAGAGCACCCGCAGGGCCAGCGCCGAGTCCTTGACCTCGTTGCGGAAGTAGTCGGCGACATCGAGGAAGAAGGCCGGCGTCTTGGCATTCTCGCTGCGCAGGCCCAGATAGGCGGCGTAGGGATCCTTGGCCGCACGCAGGGCCTTGAGATAGGGCGTGTCTGGGTTCCAGCCGGCCAACTCGATCTGCGCCTGCATCGCAGGTTCAGCGGCCTTCTGCTGCGCCACGGGAGGCGGCGGTGGTGCGGCCATGGCCACCTGCGCCGCGTCGAGGGATTGCGCGTTGGCGTTTTGCCGCGCCGCCGTCGCTTCCTCGTATGCTGGTGCCCCGGGCGCCGCCGCCACCGGTGGAGGCGCCGACATGGGCGTGGGCCGGTCGTAGGTCACTTCCTCCCTCGAGGCCGCGCTGACCAGACCTCGCTCCAGCCGCAGGTTGCGGATCGCATCCAGTTGCAGCATCACTTGGGTGGCTTCGCGTTCCCAGTCGGCGCGTGATTTCGCCTCGGCACCGGCGCGGCTCCAGCGTTCGCTCAGCGCCTTGGATTGCTTCAAGAGGGCGTCCAGTTGCGTGCGCTGGGCGTCCAGTTCCTTTTGCGACAGTTTTTCGCCCGCGCTCACCGAGGTCCAGAAGTCGCGTTCGGATTGCGCCGTCGGCAGGAGCAGGGTTTCGAGCCAAGCGTGGCGCTCGGCGTGCCAGTCGCGGAAGGCGCGCCAGCGTGCACTCAGACTGGCAATGCGGTTGGCTCGCGTGTCGGTCAGATCATTGGACTTGGGCGTTTCGGCCAAGAGCCGCTGGTACTCGGCGCGCAGCGCGGCTTCCTTGGGTTCGACCCGATAGCGCACGTAGTCCTCGATGCGATCGAGCACCAGCAAGGAGGTGTAGGCGCTGACCACGCCATGCGTGACCGCCAGCTTCGTGATGGCTTCGACATCGGGCTTGGCTTCGGCCTGCAACTGTGCGATGCGAGCCTGTGCGACCGTGCGCCAGACGGCATCGGCGAGCGCACCTGCGACGGGCGTGGCCGTGCCGAACGCGATGCTGCGCTCCACCGTGGTGGCGCCCTCGGCGCTGCCAAAACGCAGGTGCAGTCGGCCGCTGCCGGTGCAGCGAGCGGTGAGCGTGAGCACCGCGTCCACCGGCTGTGGAGCCAGCGGGGCGATGTCGCGGCATTGTCCCTCGCTGCCGATGTCCAGCAGGCGCCAAGTGGGCGTTGAAAGCGCGGCCAACGCGGCGGCGGTATCGATACGGCTCAGGTCCAGAACCTGTCCGCCGTGACGGCCGATTTCCGCCAATCGTGCGTGGTCGGCGTGCTGCGCGGCGTGCAGGGCGAACACGCGTGACGGTGCGCCAGTGAAATCCGTGTGACCGCTGCCATAGGTGTCCAGGCCATCACCGATCACGATCGCCAGATCGGCGCGGGGCACGGCGCGAAAATCAATGGCGCCGTAGTTGCTCGCACCATCCAGTGCCAAGGCTTTGATCGCATCGAGCAGGGCCGTGGCATCGCCGTTCTTGATCGTGAAGCGCTGCGGGGCCGAGGCCACATCGCGTACCGCGATCAGGCTGACATCGACCGTGCCCAGGGTCTTGAACCAGGCCGCAAGCAGTTCACGTTCGCGCGGAAGATCACGGTCGTTGGCGCTGCCGGAGGCATCGAAGAACAACGCGATGTTTTTGGGTGTCGGCAACGGGGCAAGGTTTGTCGGCCGTCCGGTATCGATGCGTGCCACGAGGGCGCGTTCGGCCGGCTCCAGCGCATCGGGCGCTTCCAGTTGGCTGACCACCGCGCCTTGCTTGGGCACACGGAACGCCAGTTCACGTTGCGGGGTGATGTTTTCGCGGCTGAAGCTGGCGCGCCAAACGCTGGTCGCCGGATCGAACTGCAATTGCGAATCGGGCGAATCCGAGCCGACTTCCGGTGCCGCTTCATCCAGAGGTGCTTCGGCGGTGACGGAAAAGTGTCGGACCGGCTCGCGGAATTGCAGCGGCATCAGGTAACGCCAATGCGTGCCGGCATCGTCCATCACCTGTTCGAATTCCAGCACGATGCGCTTTTTGCCCTGCGCCGGAATGGGATAGAGGCGCGTGCGAAACACATTGCCACGGGTCAATTCGGCGAGACCGGGATCGATCTGCACGCGTGTGGTGTCTTCGAACGCCACGCGCGCGGTTTCCTTCGGCACCACCACGCCTTCACGCAGGGCGCCATTGACCTCCAGCGCGTAGCCGGTGACGGTTTGCCCCGAACCGAGCGGGAACACGAACTCGCCCTCCAGCACGCGCGCGTTCGGGTTTTCGAAGCTCATGTCGATGCGGGTCTGGGCGATGAAGCCCTGCATCTTCACTTCGATGGCCACCGTATCGAGCACGATGGGCTTCAGCTCGGGCGAAGGTGGAACCCAGATACGGGTCTGGGCTTGAACCGAAAGCCCGAGGCAGCACAGCAACAACAGCAAGACGCAGCGCATGGTCGTACTCCGACGTGGGTGGCAGCGGGTTCAACGTGGCAGGCCCGCCAACGGGGTTGATGCCAGTGTCGCCCAAATGCCGCACGTCTGCTCGCGCCCATCCGTCTTGGCCGATGGGCGCGAATTGCAGGCCGGTCAAACCGCTGCCAATGCCTGTTCCAGATCGGCCAAAAGGTCGTTGATGTGTTCGATGCCGATCGACAGTCGCACCATGCCTTCGCTGACACCGGCCTTGGCCAGATCCGCCGCATCAAGTTGGCGATGGGTGGTGGAAGCCGGGTGGCAGGCGAGTGACTTGGTGTCGCCGATATTGACCAGACGCAGGAACAGCTTCAGCGCATCCTGGAAACGCGCGCCGGCAGCACGACCATCGCTGGCCTTCAAGTCGAAGCTGATGATGCCCGAGGCGCGCCCGCCCATCAGGCGCTTGACCTTGTCGTGATCCGGATGGCTGGGCAGTCCGGCGTAATGCACCTTGGCGACCTTGGCATGGCCTTGCAGATATTCGGCGATGGCCTGTGCGTTCTCGCAGGTGCGGTCCATGCGCAACGGCAAGGTTTGCAGACCCTGCAAGAGCAGGAAGGAGTTCATCGGGCTGATCGCGCCACCCAGATTGCGCAGCGGCACGGTACGAGCGCGAGCGATATAGGCCGCCGCGCCCACGGCCTCGGTGTAAACGACGCCGTGATAACTCACTTCCGGCTCGTTCAAACGCTTGAAGCGCGCCTTGTGCGTGGCCCAAGGGAACTTGCCCGAGTCCACGATGATGCCGCCGAGGCTGTTGCCATGACCGCCGATGTACTTGGTGGCCGCGTGCACCACGATGTCGGCACCGTGTTCGATTGGGCGCAGCAAGTACGGGCTGGGTACGGTGTTGTCCACGATCAGCGGAACACCGTGGCGGTGAGCGATTTCCGCCAGCGCCGGAATGTCGGTGACATTGCCCAAGGGATTGCCGACCGATTCGCAATAGATGGCCTTGGTCTTGGCGTCGATCAATTTTTCGAAGGAGGCTGGGTCGCGGTAATCGGCAAAACGCACCTCCACGCCCATTTGCGGCAGGGTGTGGGCGAACAGGGTGTAGGTGCCGCCGTAGAGGGTTGCGGCGGACACGATGTTGTCGCCGGCCTCGGTGATGTTCTGGATGGAATAACTGACCGCCGTCATGCCCGAGGCCAGCGCCAATGCGCCGATCCCGCCTTCCAGTGCCGCCACGCGCTGCTCCAGCACGTCGGTGGTCGGATTCATCAGGCGGGTGTAGATATTGCCCGCCACCTTGAGATCGAACAGGTCCGCACCGTGCTGGGTGTCGTCAAAGGCGTAGGACACGGTTTGGTAGATCGGCACCGCCACCGACTTGGTGGTCGGATCCGGCGAATAACCGGCGTGCACGGCAAGGGTTTCGGGTTTCCAGTTGGCTTGGCTCATGAGGGGTCCTTGGGGAAATCGGGTTCCCATCATGCCTTGTTGGAATAAGGCCGCACAGCCAAAACCGCATCTTCATATGCGGTTTCGGCATCAGTCATTGTTCGAAGCCATCGCTGAAAAGACCGGAGTCGCCCGTGATGACCAGCAGGTTGGCGCTCATCGCGGGCAAGGCGTTGAAGGTGATCGAATTGCCGCCGAGCGTGCCATTGCTGATCGCATGCACGCCTTGGTTGGTGTCGAAGCCGTAGAGATTCCACTGCGCGCCGGGCGAACTGGCGAAGTTCACGCTCACCGTTTGCGTGGTAGCGGTCTTGTTGGTGAGCAGCAGCATCGTGCGGCTCGCGTCTTTGAAGGCGTAGGCGCCGATCTGGTCAAGGTTGCCACTGGTCGCGCGCACGCTGCTTCCCGCCACGCGTCCGCCAGTGCCGTTGTAATTCAGGAACAGGGTGAAGGCCCGCTCGACGCGCGTGTCGGCCTCGGGTGCCACCCAGCGCGTGGCCATGTCCACGCCCTCGCGCGCGAAGATCCCGAACAGTTCGGCCTGCGCGACGGCACCACTGGCGGTGCCGTCGTTGCCCCAGCGGTATTCGGTGATCGCCAGCTTGGTGCCCGGGCAGTACTGGTTGATCCAAGCGCGGGCGCGCGGAATCAGGTTGGGCTTGCTGTAGTGATTGGCGTCGCTATCTCCGAGGTCGGACAGCCAGGATTCCGAATCCCACGTCGGATCGTAAAGTTCTTTCAGCGCGCGCAGGCGACGGGCCGCGGTGGTGGCCGAATCGTCATCACTCATCGAGACGTTATCGCCCTGCGGGTAGTAATGCAGGTCGAGGTAATCCACCACGCGCGCACCGCCAGACAACGGATTGGCGCAGACCTGTTGCAGATACCAGGCGACGAATGGCAGGCCGCCATGGGCATCGCGGTCAGCGCCCTCGGCACAATTGTCTGCGCCTGAACCAAACAGGTCGCAATAGCCCCAAGTCACCGGCCCCAATACCTGTGCCGCCGGATCGGCCTGCTTGATTGCCTTGCCATAGGCCAGTGCCTTGGCCCAGGTTTCGTCATAGGTTGTCGGATCGGGATGCACATCGCGGTGGGTGGAGTTCCACAGCATCACTTCGTTGTCGAGCGCGTAGTAGCGCACGCCGCCATTGCCGGCTGCGCCGAAGGTCGCTTTGAGATGGTTGATCCAGCCCTGCCAGAACGATGGTGTGACTTGGGTTGAGGTGTCGGTCGGATCGTTGCCCGTGATCGGCTGGCCGTTGCTCAGGCGTACGCCATCGCCGGCGTCCGGGTCCCAAGGATCGGTCGACTGCTGCGCGCCGTACTTGGTGACCGAGAAACCGGCGAAGTAGGGATGGTTTTGCGGACTGTCGGCGCGCGGCGTCCAGCCGATGGTCGGGATGGTCAAGATGACATCGGCGCCGTACTGACGCGTCGCGCCGATGAAAGCATCGGCTTCGTTGCCCAGTGGCGGCACCTGACTGCGGTCCGTGGCGCCGGGAATGTTCTCGAAATACCAATCGGCCGCCGTGCTGTGCACATCGACCTGCCAGTTGTAGCGCGTGGTCGAATTGCCGCCCCAGCGCCGCAGCGGATAGCCGATCTGCGCGTTGCGTGCGTTATCGCCATAGTTCACGCCGAAGATCAGTGGACTGACGGCGCGCACGTCGGCGGAGGTGTCGACGTTGACGGTAACGGCGGCCCGGATGTTGGTGGTGCCCATGCCCACGGCAAGCGCAAGGGACGCGGCGATGAAGGCGCGAGGGTGAAAGTACGGCATGACGAACACTCCAGATGACAAGGCCCCTGTCGATCCCGCTACGCAAGCCTGTGCCGAAAGACGTCATTGTGCAAGCTGCGCCGCAGCCGTCGATGAGGTGAATCGACACTCCGGCGTGCGAACGCGTGCGCCGCGCTGTCGTGCGTTTGTTCGGCGCTGGGGGTTTACCTGTGGCGCCGTTCGCTTCCCCCGACGCAATGCGTTACGCTCGCTTCGTCCAGGCCAAGTGGAGGTGGGTATGCTTCAGGTCAGACATCTGCTCCAGCAAAAGGGCAGCCTCGTGCATCACATCGACCCGGATGAGCCGGTGCTGGCGGCCATTCAAAGCATGGCCGAGCGTGGCATCGGTGCCTTGTTGGTCACTCAGGCTGGCGCGCTGGTCGGCATGGTTTCCGAGCGCGACTATGCACGCAAGGTGATTCTCAAGGGGCGTTCCTCGCGTGAGACCTTGGTGCGCGAAATCATGACCGGCGAGGTGGTGACGGTATCACCGGCAGATTCGGTGGAAGCTTGCATGCACCTGTGCACCGATCACCATGTTCGACACTTGCCGGTAATGGAAGACGGGGCCATCGTTGGTCTGGTGTCGATCGGTGACTTGGTGAAGGCCGTCATCGACCAGCAAAGCGAACAGATCCAGCATCTGCAGCAATACATCAGCGGCTGAGCGCGGCACGCGCTGGACAGCACGGTCAGGCACGCAGCAGGCCGCGTGCGGCTAGGTTACGCTTTGCGCTGGTTTTCCGACTCGCCGGTATCGATGTCCCTGCGCGCCAAATTGGTGTTGTTGGCCTTGTCGACACTGGTGTTGCCGCTGGTGGGCTGGTCGCTGGCGCGGCAGTTCGAAAGCTCGTTGCGCGAAAGCCAGGCACAGGTGCAATTGGCATCGGCACAAATGCTGGCGCGGGCGGTGGCGATGCAGGCCGAGGCCTTGCCGGCGCTGGGCCCGGCGGTGTTCGTGCAACAGGCGCGCTGGCCACTGCAACTGGATGCTTATGACGGCGACTGGAAATCACAGGGGCTGTTGACGCAAACCCTCGCGCCCGACTTGCGCGTGGCGCTAGCCGAATTCGAGGGGCAACTCCAGTTGTTTGCCCGCATCGAAGACGCCACACGTGTGCGTGCCGATGCCAACTGGTCGCAGGCCGGCGCGGCTGATCAATTGATTCTCGTGATCGACGACGCGCGCGGTACCCACCGGATGCGATTGGCCAGCGCTGCGCCGGGCGTGCTGGGCGTCAAGGCCTTGAATTCGACCCCCGAGGGAGCACCGCGGATCGTCGGCGAATGGCAGGAAGACGCTCGCGGCTATCAGCTCGAACTGCGCTTTGCTGCGGCCGATCTGCCCACGCGGCTTGGCTTCGAGGTGCTGGATTTTCACGACCCGGCCGAAGCCCCGAGGCAGTTCGGCACCCATCCCGATCTGCCTGATGGGCGATGGCTGGTGCAGCACCGGCCGCAGGCTTTGCAAGCCCTGTTGGACAATCTCGTGCCCGATGGCGTGCAGGCCAGTTTGACCCAGACCGATGGTTGGGTGTTGGCGCAGGCCGGCCGCCGTGTCGATGCGCAGGCCTCGCAGGCACCCGGCTTCTGGCGTTCGGTGTGGTATCGCCTGTTGATGATGGAAGTGCCTGAGGCGCCGCCCGTATCCGAGGCCTCGCGTCTGGAAAGCCCGGAACTGTGGCAGGCCTTGTCCGATCGTCCGGCGGTGGCGTGGTATTCGGTGGCGCAAGGTGGCCGCATGCTGCTCGCGACCGCTGTGCCGATCCGAATCCAAGCGCAGGTGCGCGCGGCCTTGTTGTTGGAGCGCAGCAGCGAAAGTCTGTTGTTGGGGAGGCAGGCATTGGCGGGCTTGATGTTGGCCAGCCTTCTGGCCTTGCTGGTGGTGGGCTTGGGTTTGTTCGCCTTTGCCGGTCGCCTGAGTGGGCGTATCCGCAATTTGAGCCGGGCGGCCGAGCGCGCCATCACGCGTGCGGGGCGCAGCGGGCCGCTGGCATTCCAGGCCTCCAACGCGCGTGACGAACTGGGTGATCTGTCGCGCAGCTTTGCGCGCCTGCTGGAAGAGATCGACGCCTATTCCGAATATCTGCGCGGCCTCGCCGGAACCCTGTCGCACGAGCTGCACACCCCGATCGCGGTGGTGCGTTCGTCACTCGAAAATCTGGACGCCGAGGCGCTGGGCAGCACCTCACGCACCTATGTGGAACGCGCCCGTGCCGGTGTCGACCGCTTGGGGGCGATCGTGCGGGCGATGAGCGAAGCCAGTCGCGTGGAACGCGCGATTGCAGCAGCGGAGGTCGAGGACTTCGATCTGCGCGCGCTGATGGTCGACTGCGCCGAAGGCTATCGCGCCTTGCTGGCGCCACGTTCGCTGCAAACGATGTTGCCGCCGCATGCGGTGCGCCTGCGCGGTTCACCGGACCTCATCGTGCAGGCGCTGGATAAGCTCATCGACAACGCCCGCAGCTTTTGTCCGGCCGAGGGCTGGGTATTGATCGGCTTGGCCCAGACCGCTCGCGGCACCGAGATTTCCGTGGCCAATGCCGGCCCGAGTTTGCCGCTGGGCATGCAGGATCGCCTGTTTGATTCCCTCGTCAGTCTGCGTGCAGCAGGTCAACGCGGTGATGGGGCGCCCCACCTGGGTTTTGGCCTGCACGTCGTGCGTTTGGTGGCGCAACGGCATGGCGGCTTTGCCGGCGCCGCCAACCTGCCGTCGGGTGAAGGCGTCGAGTTCCGAATGGTGATGCGCGGCATGGAACGCGATGCGCGTGTGTTAGTCCAAGTTAGTAATGTCCCCTTCCAACCAGATAGAAGTGTCCCCTTTTTGGCTGGGCACACATGGTTGGGGAGCTTGGGTTGTCAGATCGTGAAGTGAAGCGTGCCGGGGTGTTGGAAGAGCTCGCGTGTGG
>CAUJJS010000031.1 GCA_963205415.1 Pseudomonadota bacterium | reverse complement strand
GGGCGTGGATTGGCTGGTCGAACTCGATGAAGCCCGCCGCCGCACGGCTGGCAAAGTGGCCTTGCAGGGCAACCTCGATCCTGCCGTGTTGCTCACCTCACCCGCCCGCATCGAGGCCGAAGCCGAACGCGTACTCCAAAGCTACGGCCCTGGCCCCGGCCACGTGTTCAACCTCGGCCACGGCATCACGCCGGACGTGCCGATCGAACACGTGCAAGCCTTGGTCGATACCGTGCACCGCTTGAGCCGCACCCCATCCTGAGCGTATCCCGGCACGGCTCCTGTCCAGCAGATCACGATGCTGGAACTTCGCTTTGGCTGCATCACCGCCTACGTCCAAATCGGGAACGGTCCACTTCGGACTGTCTGAACAAACCCATCATGCTCACGAAGGCGGGCATCCAGCGACTTCAAGTCAGTGAAATCAAAGGCACTGAACTCCCGCCTTCGCGGGAGTGACGAGCACATGTCGACGTGTTCAGATGCTCCCCTGGCTTGCCCGCGCCAGTCACGATGGATGGCTTTCGACCGCCCTACTCCGACGTTTTGGAGGTGCGCAGCGGTTTGCCACCGACGTAGACACCCTTGCCCACCTTCACCTTGTCCGGGTCGATCGATACCGATGGGCTGGATTCCTCGGGCGACTCCGCAGTGTCGTAATACGCTTGCAGGCCACTGGTGTCGCCGGCCATGGCGTCGAGCGTGAGTTTGCGCGACCACCAGTTGTGGCCGATCAGGTAGTCGTAGTAACTGAGTTCGAAAGGCGCCAAAACCTCTTTTTCGACGCTGGCGACCTGCGCGGCATCGAGTTGAGGTGCGCCGCGCGCGGTCAGTTCGGCCAACAGAACCTTGGCCTGACTCATGGGATACGGCGGGTCGAGCTGCAAGGGCTGATCATGCTCGTAAGAATTCGCCAAGTCGCGCCCCCACGCCGCCAGTTTGCCGTCGGTGGCGCGGAAATACGCCACGCTGTAACGCTGACTCAAACCCGGGTTGGCTTGCATGCGCGCGATAAAGCCTTGGTTGATCCGCTCCAGCTCAGCCGAATCCAGCCCATGTTGCGACAGCACCCCGGCGCGTCCGGTTTCACCCACACGCGTCAACTGATTGGAGATGGCCGCATAGGTATCAAAATCGACGCCTTCGATCGGCGTCAGCGCCGCTGCCGGAACCTCTGAGGTAGGTGGGTTTGGAATAGCACGGCTGGCAATCGCCTGTTGCTCCACCTCGGCAATCTCGGCCTCGGCCAGCGCCAGCTCATCGGGGCCAACCAGCGGCGAAATGGCGGTTGCCAGCAGTTCTGGTGAAGGCCCTAATCTTTCGATCTGCCTTTCCGCTTTCTGATAGCGCTTCTTGCTGGTCGGATGGGTGCTGAGAATGGCAGCGCGCGACCTCGTTCCACTCAGTTCCCCCAACTGGGTTTGCACGCGCAACATGCCATTGGGGTTGTAGCCAGCATCGATCATCCAGCCAACGGCCAAGCGGTCGGCTTCCAATTCCTGATTGCGATTGAATTTGAGCGCCATGAGTCCGGCACCCGCACCGACGGCCGTGCCCGCGATGGCTCCCGCCAGTTCGCCACTGTTACGCCCTACCTTGGCGCCCACCACGGCCCCGAGGATGGCGCCCAGCACCTGGATGCCTTTTTGCTTGCGCTCACCGGCATGTAGGTGATCGGCCTTGTGGTGAGCAAGCTCGTGCCCAAGAATCGCTGCCACCGCATCGCGGTCGCCGCCAAAACTCTCGAGTAGCCCTTCCTGAACCAGGATGATTTTTTCGCCCTCAACCTCGGTAGCAAAGGCATTGATGTCCCCGGACGTGGACCAGACCAAGGCGGCTTTGACGCCGGAAACACGCGAGAGATCGGCGTAGATTTCCTCCAGCTCATGCGCCATGGCGCGCGATGGCGCGTGGGTGGACTGCGTGGCCACCGCATCGACCAAATACAGCTCCGGCTCGTCGGCCAACACCGGCGTGCAAAGGCCAAGCAAGAACATCAGGGCAAGGATTCGAAACATGGTGAGCTTCCGTGTGGCGCGCCCCCGAACATCAAACCTCAGCGCCTGACCGATGACGGGGGCACGGATTCAATCCCGAAGAACGCAGGCTTGCAGGACACTTCGAAGTGGCCCGAGGCGCGCGATAGCCTAGCGGCTTTCGCGCTCGACGACCGATCGTACCCTCAGTCGTTTGATTAGCGCGTGATGCCTGCACAGGTCGGCATCACGGTGCAGCAGAGTGATCCAAACACGACCTCAATCGTGCCGATGGGCGAGCTCATCGTCCTGCCCCAGCGCACAACTGCCATCTTCATCCCAGACGATTTCGACCGTGCTGTGGGCGATTCCGAATGTCTCGGACAAGCCCTGCTTGATCGCCCGTGTAACGGCTCGCGGATCGGCCTCGGCCTTGATATGGGCTTCGAGCGTGGCCGCCGGCTTGCCCGAGGTGATCGACCAGACGTGCACGTGCTCGACACAATGCAGGCCATCGATCGATGCCACCAGATGCGCCCCCATCGCAGCGATGTCGACATCGGCCGGTGCGCCTTCCAAGAGGATGTGGATCGAGTTGCGCAAGAGCCGCATTGCGCTGCGCAGCACCAGCACCAGGATCAGCACCGACAGGATCGGATCGATGGCCGTCCAGCCGGTAAAGTGGATGACCGCCGCCGCAATCACCGCCGCCGCCGATCCCAGCAAGTCGCCCAAGACGTGAATCAAGGCGCCTTGAATGTTCACATGTTCGGTATCGGCGCGATGCAGGATGCGAAACACGATCAGATTGATCACAAGGCCCGCCAAGGCCACCGCAAACATCGGCCCGGCGAGGATGGTCGACGGCGCACGCAATCGCATGACCGCCTCGTAAGCGATCCAGATCACCAGCGCCAGCAACATCAAGGCGTTGACGAAACCGGCCAGCACCTCCAGGCGCAAGTAACCAAAGGTACGGCGCGTACTGGCCGCACGCCGACCAAAATGAAACCCCGCCCAGGCCAGTGCGAGTGCCGCCACGTCGGTCAGCATGTGACCGGCGTCGGCCAACAAAGCCAGCGAACCGGACAACCAGCCGCCGACTACTTCCACCAGCATGAAGACCGCCGTCAGGCCCAGCGCCCACAACACCCGCGACTGGTTATCCGCAGCGACCGTCGGCGCATGGTCGTGATGCGCATGATCGTGTTTGCTGTGGTCGTGATGGACAGGCTCGGCATGCGAATGACCCGCATGATCCTGGTGCCTCGAATCTCCGTGATGAGCGGACATGAAACCTGCTTCCTCGAACCGTGCGGCACGCACTTTGCCACGACCAAGGCGAATCAGGCCATCGAGGCATCCGGCTTGATACCGGTCTCGCTCGACACGTCCTTGGCATTGGGCATCGGCCTAGGCGCAACGACCTCGGCCATGGCCGAATCGGGCAAGGAATAGGTATTCACCATCAGATCGCCCTCGTGGACGATCTCGGGGAACAAGACACCGGCAATCGCCTGCACGGCGAAGATTTCCTGCACCCCGCCGGTGAACTTGAGCAAGGCCACAGTTTTGCCGGTTTCGATGTTCACCGCCCACACGCCGCTGAGGCGATCGGCATTGTCTTCGGTGATCGGAATATCGGTGAAGGCATTGGTCTCGCGCAGTTGCGACAGTCCGATGAAAGCAATCGGCCCCATGAAATCCATGCCGCGTGCAAAACCCGGCACAAAGGCCACGTCGGTCTTGGCACCCGTGTCCGGGTCCACTTTCACCAAGGCGCCACGACCGGATTCCAGCACCCACAACGAATCTCGGTACCAGCGCGGCGAGTGCGGCATCGACAGGCCACGCACGATCACGCGGTTCTCCACGCAGTCGATCAACAGCCCGCCATTGCGCTTGTTCGCCCGCCAGCCTTGCGGGTCGTCGGTTTCGCCCAGCGCGGTGACATAACGCACCACGCCATCGCGCACCGCCAAGCCATTGAGATGGCAGCGATCCTCGGGCGAATACGCGCTTACGAACCACGGCCGCCAGCGCGGCACGAAGCTGGACGCGCCATCGAGCGTGCACAGGCAGGAAAACAGGGTATTGACGAACCAGACCGTGCCTTCGCCATCCCAAACCAATTCGTGGATGTCGATGGCGCCGGTGATATGGCCACCACGGGCCATGTAAACCGCATCGTGTCGCGGCGGACTCTGCAAGCGCGGCGCCACAGCCGGCACATTCTGGAAACTCGCCACCTCCAGCCGCGCACCCAATACCAGACGACGACGATCCGCCATCAGCCCCATGGGGCGATTGAAATTGCGAAAGTGGGTGTTGATGCTGTTGCCATCCGGCCGCAGGATCACCAACTTGCCGGCTTGATAGGTCGTCACCAACAGACAGCCGCGAAGCTGCCGCAGAAGGTCAGGAAAGTTGGTGGTGTGGACGCTGGCCAACTGCTCCAGCGTCAGCGGTGCGCGCTTGTTGCTCTCACCCGCAGACGTGGCAGTGTGGGTTTGTTCCTGATTCATGCCGTGCTCCTTTGCCGCGCAGCCGGTACGGCTTTCACGGATTTTGACTCAAGAAAAAGGCGGCCGGTGCAATGGCCGCCTTTTTCAGTTTCACAAGGCTCAAGCTTTTGTTGAGCGTCGCCTATCAGGCACTGCGTCTTGGACGCGCGCCGAACCAGCCTTGGCGCCAGCCGAAGAAACCCAGCAACCCCGCAAGCAAGCCCAGACCCCAAACCGACGTTGCGGGCACCAGACGAGGCGGCTCGGTGAGCTGGACTTGCAGCTCAAACGCACCGATGTCGGCTGCCGCCGCCACAACGCGAGGGAACCCTGTGCC
>CAUJJS010000030.1 GCA_963205415.1 Pseudomonadota bacterium | reverse complement strand
AACCATAGGCCAAGGCTGCTGCGGTGGGTTCGTTGATGATGCGCTTGACATCCAAGCCCGCAATGCGGCCAGCATCCTTGGTGGCTTGGCGCTGGCTGTCGTTGAAGTAGGCCGGCACGGTGATGACGGCCTCGGTCACGGCCTCACCCAGGAAGGCCTCGGCGGTCTTCTTCATCTTGCTCAGCACTTCCGCTGAAATCTGCTGCGGCGCCATGCGCTTGCCATCGGCGGTCTGCACCCAAGCATCGCCGTTGTCGTGCGCGAGGATGCCGTAGGGCACGTGCGAGATGTCCTTCTGCACTTCGGCGTCGGTGAACTTGCGGCCAATCAGGCGCTTGACGGCATAGAAGGTGTTCTTGGGGTTGGTGACCGCCTGGCGCTTGGCGGAGGCACCCACCAGCACTTCGGCGTCCTTGGTGTAGGCCACGATCGATGGGGTGGTGCGGTCACCTTCAGCATTTTCGATCACGCGACCCTTGCCGCCTTCCATGATCGCCACGCAGCTGTTGGTGGTGCCGAGGTCGATACCGATGATCTTGCCCATGTGTGTTTCCTCCAGAAATGTCATGCCGGCCGGTGGCCGCGTTGCTTTGATATGTATGGTTGAGTGCGGTGGCTTCAAGGGCCCCGTGATGAAAGGCCTCAGTCGCCGGCCACGACGACCAGCGCTGGGCGCAACAGGCGGTCGTTGAGTACGTATCCCTTTTGATAGACCTGCACCACCGAGCCGGACGCAACACCGGCCACTGGCACCATGCTCATGGCCTGATGTCGATCAGGATCAAAGGCTTGCCCAACGGGGTCCACCGCCACCAGGCCGCTGGCTTCGGCCACACGGCTCAACTGGCGCAAGGTCAGTTCCACGCCCTCGCGCAACTTGCCGGCATCGCCTTCGGCCGCCAGGCCGGCTTCGAGACTGTCGAACACCGGCAAGAGATCGGCCAACAATTTTTCATTGGCGAAGCGCCGGCTCTGTTCGGCCTCGCGGATCACACGCTTGCGCAGGTTGTCCATCTCGGCGCGCTCGCGCAGTTGCTCCTCGCGCACTTGCAACAGGGCCTGCTCCAGCTCGCTGACGCGCCCGGCCAGATCGGCCTCATCGGGCAAGGGCTTCTCGAACGCAGGATCGTGAAATTCGGAAGTCATGCAAAAACTCCACCCATGTGTGGTCAAGAACGAAATAACAAGGAGAGCACAGCGACTGCGCCCCAACCGTGCCTTGCTTATTGGGTCTGATCGACACGTTTCAAGGCGGCACCCAGCACTTGGGCGGTGGCCTGCACCATCGGAATGACCCGCTCGTAGGCCATGCGCGTGGGACCGATCACGCCCAACACCCCCAACACGCGACCATCGCCGGTGCCATACGGAGCCGTCACCACCGAGCATTGACCCAAGGGCGCCACGCCACTTTCCTCGCCGATGAACAGGCGCACGCCGCTCGCCTGCGAACAGCCTTCCAGCAGTTGCAAGAGTTCCTTCTTGCGGGTGAAGGCGTCGAACAGCTCGCGCAATCGATCCAGATCGGAAAGATCCTGCACGCCGATCAACTGGGTTTGCCCAGCCACCAGCACATCGTCTTCCTCGACCGTGGAAAAAGCGTTTTCGGTGACATCGGCGGCGACGGCAAGCAGGCGATCCATCTCGCTCTGGGCATCCCGTAGCTCTTGCAACAGACGCTTGCGGATGGTCGGCAACGGCAAGCCGGCGAACTGCGCATTGAGGTAGTTGGCGGTCTGTTCCAGTTCGGAAGGCGAATAGGCGCGACGGGTGTGAACGATACGGTTCTGTACCTCGTTATCGGCAAACACCAGGATCACCAGCACCCGTTCCGGCGCCAAGGCCACGAAATCGATGTGGCGCAGGGCAAACTGATCGCGACGCGGCACCGTCACCAGGCCGACGAACTGGGTCATCGCCGACAACAGTTCAGACACATTACCAATGAGGCGCTGAGTACCGAGTTGCGGCGATAGTTGTCGCCCGATGCGCGACATCTGTTCGTCACCCAAGGGCTCGACCTGCAACAGCGAGTCCACAAACAGGCGATAGCCCTGCGCCGTGGGCACGCGCCCGGCCGAGGTGTGTGGCGTGGCCACCAGACCGATGTCTTCCAGATCGGCCATCACATTGCGAATCGTGGCCGGGGAAATGTCCAGCCCGGCGCTGCGGGAGAGCGTGCGCGAGCCGACTGGAAGGCCATCGCGAATGTATTGCGCGATCAGCACTTGCAGCAAATGACGGGCGCGGGCGTCGAGCGGCGTGTTCACAAGGACAATCGTAATGGGTTCAATGCTTGAGATGGGGACGAAGACCGCAATGGCAAGCATTGGCGCACACCATCGTGCATGGTAGCGTGACCGCCCGTCACGCCGCCCTGCCCTGATCACGATGCTCGTTGCCCTCTACGTCAAAGATTTTGCGATCGCCCATGAAGTGGAGATTGCGCCCCATCGCGGCCTGACCGTGGTATCGGGCGAAACCGGCGCGGGCAAATCCTTGCTGGTGGATGCCTTGATGTTGTTGATCGGGGCTCGCGCCGACAGCGCCGTGGTACGCCACGGGGCCGACCGCGCCGAACTGGTGGCGCGCTTTTCACTCGATTCGAACACCGCCGTACGCACATGGCTCACCGCCGCCGAGCTGGACGACGGCGATGAATGCCAATTGCGCCGTGTAATCCGTGCTGACGGCGGTTCGCGCGCCTACATCAACGGCCGGCCCGTGACCTTGACCCAGCTTTCCGAGCTGGGCGCGATGCTGTTGGAAATCCACGGCCAACACGAACATCAGGCCCTACTCGACCGCTCGCACCAGCTGGCCTTGTTGGATGCCTTTGCCCATCACGCCGATACGCTGGCAGCCCTGCGTTCGAGCAGTCGTGACTGGGCGGTGGCGAAGGCCGCGATCGATGCCATCGAACAACTCGGCGATCGCAGCCAGCGACGCCAACGCCTCGCCCACCAACTGGATGAATTGCAGGCGCAGGCCTTGGCACCTTCAGCCATACAAGACTTGTTCGCAGAACACCGCCGGCAAAGCCACGCCACCACCCTGATCGATGGTTGCGCGGCGCTTTCCAATGCCATTCAAGGTGACGATACGGGCAGCCTGATTGCGGTGCTCCATCAGGTTCGACAGGCCTTGTCGCGCCTCGCCGAACACGAGCCACGCCTGAGCGAAGTCGATACCCTGCTGGAGGGCGCGCAGATCCAGGTGGATGAAGCGGCCAGCACCCTGGAGCGCATCAGCGACGACTTCGAACAGGATCCACAGCGATTGGAGGCGCTGGAACAACAACTCTCGCAACTGCACGACCTGGCCCGAAAGCATCGCGTGGAACCAGAAGAACTGCAGGACGTGCAACACGCCTTGCAGAGCGAATTTGATGAATTGGACAACGTCGATGCACGCCTGGAAAAGCTTCTGAGGCAACGCGATGAAGCCGCACGTCGCTGGCGTGAAACCGCGGCCAACATCAGCGCCGCGCGCGCCCATGCCTGCAACGAGCTCTCCGAGAGCATCAGCGCCTTGATGGCAGAACTGGGCATGGCCGGTGGGCAATTTCTGGCGCAGTTGGAGCCACGAACCGGCAGCGATCCGCACCCGGATGGGGCCGAGCGCGTGCAACTTCAGGTCTCTGCCAATCGCGGCCAGCCACCACGGCTCTTGTCAAAAGTGGCTTCCGGAGGCGAATTGTCCCGCATCAGCCTCGCCATCCAGGTCGCCACCCTGGGGCTGGATCACACCGCCACCATGGTGTTCGACGAAGTGGATTCCGGCATCGGCGGCGCCGTAGCCGAGGCCGTGGGCATGAAGTTGCGTGCGCTGGGCCAGGCGCATCAGGTGCTGTGCGTCACCCACCTGCCGCAAGTGGCGGCCCAAGGCCATCACCACTTGCGCGTGAGCAAGTCCGACGAAGATCAGGTCACCCGAAGCCGGATTGAAGTTTTGGACGCCCATTCGCGTATCGAAGAACTGGCGCGCATGTTGGGCGGCGCCGACATCACCGCCACCACCCTCGCCCACGCCCGCCAGATGCTGGAGCGCGCACAGCTCTGAACACTGGGAATGTGGTTATCACGGCTGCGGGCCATGACGCAACGCACAAAGTTGAATGTACGCGGATTTTTCTTGAGTGTGATGCGTTTCACGTGGTAGCGTTTGCGCGTTTCTTCACCCATCGCATCAGGAGTCGTGTATGGCTGCTCGTCGCTTTGCCCCGCACCACCCACTCGTGGCAGCCGTTGCCCTGGCCTTGGGGCTGGGTTCGGCTCATGCCGCCACCATCACCGTCACCAGCGGCGGCGATGCCGGTTCCGGCTCCACCTGCACCCTGCGCCAAGCTATTGAAGCGGCCAACACTAATGCCGTCGTCGGCACGTGCACGTCGGGTGCAGCAGGCACTGACACGATTCAATTCAATGCCACGCTGGCCAATTCCACCATCACCTTGGGCGGCAGCCAGTTGTCGGTCACCGAGGAGCTTGCGATTGTTGGCAGCGGTCAAACACTCGATGCCAATGGCGCATCGCGCGTGCTTTATACCGACGCCAATGTCACGGCCAGCACGCTCACATTTACGGGCGGCAACAGTAGCGGAGATGGCGGCGGTATCTATGTCTACAACGGTGCAGCCCTGACATTGAGCGACTGCGTCATCACGGGCAATAGCGCGGCATCAGACGGAGGCGGCATCTACTTGTACGACGGTGCCACGCTTGCAATGAGCCGATGCACCGTAAGTGGCAATGACGCGGGCAACTATGGTGGCGCCATCTACGGTTGGACCGACAACACGATCACGATTGCCAACAGCACCATCAGTGGCAACACAGCGGCCGATGCCGGCGGCGGCATCTACATTTTCAGCGGCGAGCTTTACCTCACCAACAGCACCCTCACCAACAACGAAGCCACCGCTTCCTATGGCAACGGAGGCGGTATCTACGCCGTGAACCAATCCTTCGCTGCCATCAACAACACCACTATCACCGGCAATCAGGCCGGCAACGCGGGTGGCGGCATTTACCTGGATGGGACGAGCGGGATCGATGTCAACAACACCATCCTCAGCGCGAACATGGCAACGATCGACGTGGACCTTGCACGTGGATCGGGCGGCGGCGGACCCAAGCGCGGCGCCAACAAGGTGTCCGGCGCGGCCAGTCCGCAAGGAACGACGGTGACCATCAGCGCAAGCTTGCTTGGCGCCGCGATGGCAGGCGACTTCACCGGCAACGGCAACATCTTCAACAACGCACCCGGCTTGGGATCGCTTGCCAACAACGGTGGGCCAACCCAGACCCTGTCGCTGCAGGCTGGAAGCCCTGCGATCGACGCCGGCAACAATGCGTTGATTCCACCCGGCGTCAACTTCGATCAACGCGGCACGGGGTTTCCGCGCGTATTGGGAAGCGCGGTCGATATGGGCGCGTTTGAGCTGGCTGCAGCGGTGGCGGCACCCCCGGCCCTAATTCCTGCCGGCTCGCCATGGAGCTTGACGCTGCTGGGTGGCCTATTGGGCCTGTTGGGCATCATCGGGCTGCGCAGCATTCGAAGCTGACGCCTTGGCGTTAACCCAAGCATCTGGCGCTCGACGCAGCGGGCGCCAGATTCATCGTACGGCCGCGAGACAGGGCGCAAATCAGCCCAGCAAGGCCTGCAAACCCTCCAACGCGGTGGCCACGGTTTGACGCCGTACGGCATCACGGTCGCCCTGAAAATGATGCAGCGCCGCCTTGGGATAGCCGCCGCGACGCTTCCAAGCGATCCACACGCTACCGACGGGCTTGCCCGGCAAGCCGCCGCTCGGGCCGGCGATGCCGGTCACTGCCACCGCCACACTCGCGCCGGAATGAATCAAGGCGCCCGAGACCATCTCCAGCACCGTTTCTTCACTGACTGCGCCCACGCGCATCAGGGTTTCCGGCCGAACTCCGAGCAAAGCCTGCTTGGCCTCATAGCTGTAAGCCACCATGCCGGCTTCGAACCAGGCCGAGCAGCCCGGCACATCGGTCACGACCTTGGCGATCCAGCCACCGGTGCAGCTTTCGGCGGTCACCAACGATTGATGCAGGGCCTGCAGGCGCGCGCCCAAAGCCGCAGCCTGACTCGAGAGTTCATCGTCGCCGGGGATCGTGCCATCGCGCATGGATGAGTTGCCTGCCTCGGGATGGGTCTCATGCTCGCTCATCCCTTTATTCCTCGTCCGGCCAGCGCGGCGCGCTCGGTGATGCGGGCCGACGCGGTTGGGGGCTTGCCTCTTGCACGGCCTGTAGAAGGCTCAGCGCATCGCGCAGCCCTGTGACATCGTGACTGCGCAACAGGATTGCGCCACGTTCGGCGGCCAAGAGGTGTGCCGCCATTGAACCTGCAAGGCGTTCGCCGGGTTCGCGCCCGGTGATTTCGCCAATCATGCGCTTGCGCGATAGGCCAGCCATCAGCGGCACACCAAGGTCGGCGAACTCGCCGAGGTTTGCGAGCAGGCCGAGATTGTGCTGAAGGTTTTTTCCAAAGCCGAACCCCGGATCAACCACAATCCGCGATCGTGCAATGCCAGCTAATTCACAGGCAAAGATGCGATCGGCCAGAAAACGCCGTACCTCGGCCACCACATCATCGTAGTGCGGCGCATCCTGCATCGAGCCTGGCTCGCCCTGCATGTGCATCAATACCACCGGCACGGCCAAGTCTGCCGCGGCTTCAAGCGCGCCCTCACGTCGCAGGGCATGAACGTCGTTGATCATGCCGGCACCGGCAGCCACCGCCGCGCGCATGACTTCAGGTTTTGAGGTATCGATGCTGATCGGCACCGTGGTTCGCTGCGCGAGCTGTTCGATTACCGGCAGCACCCGCGCCAGTTCGGCCTCGATCGACACTTCCTGCGCACCGGGACGGGTGGATTCGCCGCCGATATCCAAAGCATCAGCGCCCTCCTCCACCAGCCTCAGCCCGTGCGCCACCGCAGCATCCACGCTGGCGTGCAAGCCACCATCGGAGAACGAATCAGGCGTGATGTTGACGATGCCGAAGATACGCGGTCGATCCAGCTTCAGCGGACGGCCCGCGCAATCGAGTGTGGGGATGAGGTCGAACACGCTATTGGGGATTGGGGATTGGGGATTGGGGATTGGGGATTGGGGATTGGGGATTGGGGATTGGGACGAGCCAAAGCGTAACCGGTTTTCTCAGTTTCCGAATCCCTAATCCCGACTCACCATTCCCGATTCCCGATTCCCGATTCCCGAAACCTCACACCTGCGGCGCCGGCCCACCGACCGTGGTTCCAGCAGGACCGGAATCGTTGCGTTTCGGTGGCGCTTTGTCGGTCTTGGACCAGTCGGCCGGCGCGCCAGGCTCGCGCCCATCCATGATGGCGTCGATCTGGGCAGCGTCGATGGTTTCGTACTGAAGCAGGGCTGCCGCCATCGCATGCAAGCGATCGAGGTTGGCACTCAGTATCCCCGTGGTGCGGGCATAGGCACGATCCAGAATGCCGCGCACGACTTCATCGATACGACGTGCGGTTTCGTCCGAGACGTTCTTGGTCTGGGTCACCGAACGGCCCAGAAAAACCTCATCTTCCTGCTCACCGTAGGCGATCGGGCCCATTTCATCGGACAGGCCCCACTTGGTCACCATGTTGCGCGCCATCTTGGTGGCGCGCTCGATGTCGTTGGAGGCGCCGGTGGTGACCTTGTCCACACCGAAGATGAGCTCTTCGGCCACGCGCCCGCCATACAGCGAGCAAAGCTGCGACTCGATCGCGACCTTGTTGTAGCTGTACTTGTCGCCCTCCGGCAGGTACATGGTCACGCCCAGAGCGCGACCACGCGGGATGATGGTGACTTTGTAGACCGGATCGTGCTCGGGCACGAGGCGACCGACGATGGCATGTCCCGCCTCGTGGTAGGCGGTGAGCTTCTTCTCATCTTCGCTCATCGCCATCGAGCGCCGTTCGGTGCCCATCAGGATCTTGTCGCGGGCGCGGTCGAAGTGCTCCATGCGCACGGTCTTGGCATTTTCGCGCGCGGCAAACAGCGCAGCTTCATTGCACAGATTGGCCAGATCCGCGCCGGAAAATCCGGGGGTTCCACGCGCAATGGTCATCGGCACCACGTCGTCGGCCAGGGGCAATTTGCGCATGTGAACCTGAAGGATCTGCTCGCGGCCCTTCACATCCGGCAAGGACACGACGACCTGACGGTCAAAGCGCCCCGGACGCAACAAGGCCGGGTCGAGGACATCGGGGCGGTTGGTGGCCGCGATCACGATCACGCCCTCGCCCCCTTCGAAGCCGTCCATCTCGACCAGCAACTGATTCAGGGTTTGCTCGCGTTCGTCATGACCACCGCCCAAGCCGGCACCACGATGACGACCCACGGCATCGATTTCATCGATGAAGATGATGCAGGGCGCGTGCTTTTTGGCCTGTTCGAACATGTCACGCACGCGGCTGGCACCCACGCCAACGAACATTTCCACGAAGTCCGAACCGGAAATGCTGAAGAACGGCACCTTGGCCTCACCGGCGATGGCGCGTGCCAACAAGGTCTTGCCCGTGCCTGGCGAACCCACCATCAAGATGCCGCGCGGAATCTTGCCGCCGAGCTTCTGGAAGCGCGAAGGATCCCGCAGGAACTCGACCAACTCGCCGACTTCTTCCTTGGCTTCATCACAGCCGGCAACATCGGCAAAGGTGACCTTGACCTGATCCTCACTCTGCATCTTGGCGCGGGACTTGCCAAAGCTCATCGCGCCCTTGCCCCCGCCACCGCTTTGCAGTTGTCGCATGAAGAAGATGAAGATGCCGATGAAGATGACGTACGGCAGAAGGTTCA
>CAUJJS010000029.1 GCA_963205415.1 Pseudomonadota bacterium | reverse complement strand
TTATGAGTGCCGTGCTCTAACCGGCTGAGCTACATAGCCATGCGACGCATCGCGTGTGGCAGGGTATTGGCGCCACACGCGGCCGCGCAGTTTAGCGCGTGACGGAGTGAAGTCCAAGCGTTTTGCGGGAGTGGCTCAGTTCCAGCGATAAATCGTGTAGTAAACCGGCGCAACGCTGCCGCGACCATCGTCTTTGTCCAGGCGGCCATCGCCATTGGTATCCATCAGGGTGTAGGAAATGCCGTTGGGTGGCGTCACCTTGACCATGTACAAGCGGCCATCCTGACGGTACTCCTCTACGGTATCGCCGTTGTCGCGCCGACTGATGGTGACGGCGGGTGCTTGGGACGGGTCGTCGGGCGAGGTGAGCTTGTCAGGCAAGGCCCGCTCGGTGGGCTGGGTTGCGGGCGCGGCGTCTTGTGCCAGCGCCAGCGGGGGTAGGAGCACGAACAGACTCAGCAGGAACAGGCGAGGCAAGCGCATGGCGCGTCTCCAAGTGGTGATCGCGTCCAGCTTAGCCTTGAACGGATGGATTGGGTGAACCGAGCCACGCCGGCCATGCGAGGCGCGCCGAAGCGAGCGATCCGGTCGTGAGCGATCCGCCTTGCCCGACGCTGCCACTGGCCGCACACTGTGGCTCTTTCGCAACAAGCCCTGCCCATGTCCGACGCGCACATCCTGGTCATCGATGACGAACCCGACATTCGCGCCGGTTTGACCGACATTCTTGAAGACGAAGGCTATCGGGTGACGACGGCAGGCAACGCTGCCGAAGCGCGTGCGCGCGTGTCCGAGGCGCGATTTGATGTGGTGCTGCTGGATATCTGGATGCCCGGCACCGATGGCATCGCCCTGTTGCGCGAATGGGTGGGCGCAGGTGAGTTGCCGCAGCCGGTGGTGATGATGTCGGGCCACGGCACGGTGGAAACGGCGGTGGAAGCCACACGTCTGGGCGCGTACGACTTCATCGAGAAGCCGGTGGCCGTGGCGCGGCTCTTGATCGTGTTGGAGCGCGCGCTGGAAGCCCAGCGCCTGCGTCAGGCCAATCGCAGTTTGCAGCGGCAAGTGGGTTCGCTGTACGAGCCGATGGGCCAGTCGCCCGCGTTTACCGCGGTGCTGGGGCAGCTTGAGCGACTGGCCGCGCATCCTGCGCCGATCTTGCTGCGCGGGGAAACCGGCGTCGGCAAGGAGTCGCTGGCGCGCTGGGTACACGACCGGAGCGCGCGGCGCGATGCGCCCTTCGTGACGGTGGCCGCCGGTGCCATTCCGGACGATCAGGCGGCGATCGCCCTGTTTGGACGCGAGGATGGCGATGGCGTGGCGCCTGGGCTACTGGAACAGGCACGCGGCGGCACGGTGTATCTGGATGAAATCGCCGAACTGGGGGCCGAGTTGCAGCTGCGTTTGTCCAGTGCCTTGGAGCGACGCCAGATCTTGCGGATCGGCGGTCGCGTGCCGGTGACTTTGGACGTGCGGGTGATCGCGGCCAGCTCGCGCGATCTGGAGGCCGAGCGTGCCGCAGGTACCTTGCGCGATGAATTGTTCTTTCAGCTCAATGTGATGCCGATCAAGGTGCCGGCCTTGCGCGAACGCGCCGGCGATGTGGAACAACTGGTGCAGCACTTTGATCGCGTCTTTGCCAGCCGCGACGGCGTGCCGACGCGACACTGGCCCGACACGGTGCTGGCGCGTCTGCGTCAGCACAGTTGGCCCGGCAATGTGCGGGAACTGCGTGCCTTGGCACAGCGTCTGGGCCTCATGGGCCGGGGCGACGTCACGCTGGCCGAAGTCGAACCGGCGCTGGGCGGGCACTTCGATCCGGGCACTGCGGGATCGGCCGATCACTATCCGTTGGATCTGGGCCTACCACTGCGCGAGGCCCGCGACGGTTTCGAGCGTGCTTACCTGTTGCGGCAGTTGCAGATCGCCGGTGGCAGTGTTGGGCAATTGGCGCAACTGTCCGGCATGGAGCGTACCCATCTGTATCGCAAGCTGCGCGACCTCGGCATCGACATCAAGGGCAACGGCTGATGACCCGACATCGCGACCCGTTGAAGCGCATCCGCCTGCAGCACGCGGCCATCGTATCGGGCTTGCGCAAGGCAGTGCGGCGGTCGGTTGAGCGCGTGCACCATTCCCGATATCCGCTTCCCGATTCCCTGCCCACATGAAAATCCTCATCCTCGGCGCAGGTCAGGTTGGCGCTTCGGTCGCCTCGGCATTGACCGGCGAGAACAACGACATCACCGTCGTGGACAGCAACCCGCGACGCCTTGAGGAATTGTCGGAACGGCTGGACTTGCGCACCTTCCTCGGCCATGCCTCGTTGCCCAGCGTGCTGGAAGCGGCCGGCGCCAACGATGCAGAACTGATGATCGCCGTCACCAGCAGTGATGAGGTCAACCTGATCGCCTGTCAGGTGGCCGATGCTCTGTTCAAGACGCCCACCAAGATCGCGCGCGTGCGCCGATCGGAATACTTCGAGTATCCCGAGTTGGTACAGCGTCGAGGCACCGCCGTGGATGTGGCGATCAGCCCGGAACAACTGGTGTGTACCCACGTGCAGCGCCTGATCGAGTATCCGGGCGCGATGCAGGTGCTGGACTTTGCCCAGGGCAAGGTGCAGATGGTGGCCGTACGCACGATCGAGGGCGGCATCCTGGTCGGAAAACAAATCGCGCAAGTGCACGAGCGCCTGCCGCCCGGCATCGACATGCGGGTGGCTGCGATCTATCGCGGCGGCAAGCCGATCTCGCCCAAGCCCGATACCGAAATCGAAGTGGATGACGAGGTGTTTTTCCTGGTGCAGCAGCGCGATATCCGCGCGGTGATGGAAGCCCTGCGTCCCAAGCACAAGCCGGTGCGCCGCATCCTCATCGCCGGTGGCGGCAATATCGGGGTTTCCCTCGCCAAGGCGCTGGAAGAGCGTTACGGGGTGAAGCTTCTGGAGCGCAATCGCGAGCGTACGCCGGCGATTGCCGAATCCTTGCAGAGCACCATCGTGCTGGTGGGTGACTGCACCGACGAGGACCTTTTGCGCGAGGAGAACATCGACCAGACCGACATCTTCTGCGCACTCACCAATGACGATGAATCCAACATCCTGTCGGCGATGTTGGCCAAGCGCATGGGCTGTCCACGCGTGATCGCACTCATCAACCGACCGGCTTATGCCGAGTTGGTCGAAGGCGACAGCAGCATCGACATCGCCGTCAGTCCACAACAAGTGACCTTGGGTGCCTTGTTGACCTATGTGCGGCTGGGCAGCATGGTGCGTGTGCACTCGCTGCGTCGCGGCATGGCGGAAGCCATCGAGGCGGTCGCGGTGGGCGATGCGCGGACCTCGCGCGTGATCGGGCGGGCGCTGGAAGATCTCGAACTGCCAGCCTCGGCCAACGTGGTCGGGGTGATTCGCGGTGAGCGATTGCTGATTGCCCATCACGATGTGACGGTCGAGCCCGACGATCACCTCATCGTGTTTCTGCATGACAAGCGCGAACTGGCGAAGCTGGAAGCCCTGTTCCGCGCCGATGCGACCTGGTTCTGAGTCATGCCGCAGCGCTTCTTGACCATTCAGAAGGTGCTGGGCGCGCTGTTGATGCTGGCATCACTGTTCCCCGTGCCGCCGCTGGCTTTGGCCGTGGTGTTGGGCGAATCCACCGTCACGGCTTTTGCCAGCACCTTTTTGATCACCTGTGTGCTCGGCCTGATTTTGTGGTGGCCGGTGCGCAAGGTGCGTCATCCCTTGCGCTTGCGCGACGGGTTTCTGATCACCACCGCGGCCTGGTCCGTGGCCTCGCTGGTGGCAAGTCTGCCGTTCATGCTGGCGTCGCCCGCGCTGTCGTTCACCCACGCCGTTTTCGAGTCGGTGTCGGGCCTGAGCACGACCGGTGCCACCAGTATTTCGGGCATCGATGGCCTGCCGCGCAGCATGTTGCTGTATCGCCAGTCGCTCAATTTTTATGGCGGCATGGGTATCGTGCTGCTGGCGGTGGCAATCATGCCGATGCTGCGCGTGGGTGGCATGCAGCTATTTCGTGCCGAGGCCACCGGCCCCACCAAGGACACCAAACTCACCCCGCGCATTGCCGAAACCGCCAAGGCGCTGTGGAAGGTGTATCTGGGCCTCAACATCCTGTGTGCGCTCGCGTTCTGGGCGGCCGGCATGAGCCTGTTCGATGCGGTCTGCCATGCGCTGTCCACGGTATCGACGGCCGGTTTTTCCACCCATGACGCGAGCTTTGGCTACTGGGACAGCCCCATGATCGAGATGGTGGCAACGTGCTTCATGTTGGTGGGGGGCATCAATTTCGGTCTGCATTACGTGGCCTGGCGGCGCGCCACCACGGCAGCATACTTGCGTGATACCGAACTCCGATTCTTCCTGCTGGTGGCCTCGGTGGTCACCTTGATCGTGACCTTGGTGCTGTGGCTCAGTGGTGAATACAGCTCCTTGCTGCAGGCTTTCCGCTTTGCCTCGTTCCAGACCGTGGCGAACCTCACCACGACGGGCTACACCTCGGACGATTTCTCGCTATGGCCCTCGTTCGTCCCGCTGCTGTTGATTCTGGTGGCTTTCGTCGGCGGCTCCAGCGGTTCCACCTCGGGCGGCATGAAGGTGGCTCGGGTGACGATGGCCGTGCGACAGAGCCTGCGTGAGGTCAAGCAATTGGTTCATCCCAAAGGCCAGTTCATCGTGAAGATGGCCGGTCGGCGCGTGCCCGAACACATCGTGCTGGCGGTAAGCGGTTTCTGCACCTTGTATGTTTTGTGCTTTGCACTGGTGACCGTCGCGCTCACCATGACCGGCGTGGACATCATCACCGCGTTCGCGGCCTCGGCTTCGTCGATCAACAACCTGGGTCCTGGCTTGGGTGAAATTTCGGTGCACTTTGGCACCATGCCGGCGCCGGCGGTGTGGATCTGCTCGTTCGCGATGATGCTGGGGCGACTGGAAGTATTCCCGGTGCTGGTGTTGTTCACGCCGATGTTCTGGCGCGAATAAGGCGCAAGATCAACACCGCCACGCGCTCGTGGCCACGCCCTCAGACAGGGAGGCGAACAAGGCTTGCGCTTCGCCTTCGGGCAGGTAGCACAGATGCAGGCGATGACCCAGAGGATTGGCGCCTGCCGTGTCGGCGCGCAGGGTGGCCATGCCGTGACGGCGATCGAAGGGCGATTGCACTTGGCGCAGCCCCTGCAATTTGTCGATGCGGGCAAAGGAAACGCGCCGATCCAGCCAGCCGCTGCGCCAGATCAGCAGGGTTTCGGTGAGCGCGTAGCCGGCGGCCGCCGCCTGTTTGTGCGCGACGAACACCCATATCGGCAGCAACAGCAAGACCGCTAGGCTCGCCACACCCAGCCAGTGCAGCAAGGCCGCGCAGGCCAAAAGGGTCAAACAGCATCGTGGCACCGCCAAGCGCCGCCACGCGCGTGGGTGCAAGGGGCGGAACACCAGCGGCTCGGACCAGTCGGGTTCGCAGGCTCGTACGATGGCATCCACCGTGCCCGGCGCGGCGATCGGCACGAGTGCCGAGAGTGTGGCTTCCTTCTGGTCGCTGCGAAGCGTGGTGGTCTCGACACTCAGGCTGCGGCGGCCCAGCCAACGCATCAGCAAACCTTGCCGCAAGCTCCAGTGCTGGATGCGCGAGAGCGGCACACTGGCACGCACCCGCGTGATCAGGCCACGCTCCACCGACACGCGCTCGTTCGATCCTTCCAGCGTGAAGTCGTAATCGCGCAGCAGCACCAGCACGATGTTGATCCCGCGCCCCAGCACCCAGGCCGCGATCAGCACGACGCCAGCCAACGCCAGCCAGACCAGCCACGACAGATGCAGGCCGCCGAGAAAATGACTCATGGATCGTGCCCAGGACTCGGCGTGGTCCTGAATGAACTCCTCGACGAGGTTGAACACGGAGCCCATGGCGGCAAGAAAAATCAGGGTGCCGCGATCGGAAACCAGCCCCAACTTCAGGAGTTCGGAAAATGGCACGCGCAAGAGTACCGAGGCTGTACTCGCCGCGACCGACGGGGTCGCTGAATCCGCTTGAAAATCGCTCGCCGGCGTGAGGTGTGTGCCATCGTGTCGGTGAAGTTCAACCAGTTGCTCCAGGGCATGGGCGTCGTCCATCGACAGCACCTGCAGCCGCGCTTCCGGCTCATTGCCGGCCGCGGAAGATTCCAGTTGCACTTCGGCCACATTGAACAAGCGATGCAAGAGATTGCGTTTCAGGCTCACCGCCTGGATCCGCGCCAGCGGCACGTGACGCACCGTGCGTTGCAGCAGGCCCGTGGAAATCACCAACTCATCGTCATCGATGCGAAAGCGCCAGGTGAAATACCGCAGCACGGCAGCGATGGTCATGGCAGCCACCGCCACCAGCCCCCACCACTGCAAGCTGTCGTTCTCCCCGCCCACAAACAGCAAAACGATCAGCGGTAGGGCAAAACTTCGCAGTTGAGCCAACAGGACGAAGGCCCAGGAAAACGGATGCAAGCGGCGCTCGCGCCCGGCGCCGAGCCGCGCGCGCGCGGCACCTGCATCGACCAGATCGTGCGATGGATCGGTTTCAACCGCCATCGACTTCAGCCTGCACCAAGGCATCGCGCAGGGCCTCGGCGCGTGCGGCGGGTAAACCATTGAGGCCCATTCGGCCCAGCTCGGTGCCGGCGGTGTACACCCACAAGCCCGCCAGCCCGAGGCGACGATCCAGAGGCCCACGATGCACATCGATATGTTGCAGCCGCGAGCGTGGAATCAACGAATCACTGCGCCACCACACCCCGCGCTGAATGCGCAGGCCGTGTTCGGTCAAGGCAAAGCGGGTCGAGCGCCAGCGCGCACCGCCAAACCACCACGCCCACAGATTGGCCACACCCAGCCCGATCAGAACGGCCGCGGCATTCGGATTGAACGCATCCCAGAAAACGCTCAATGGCCAAAGTACCATCATGATCAACGCCAGCAGGGCGAACGTCGTCCACACCATCGCGGCAAGACGCAAGCTCCAGTGCGCCTTGGGATCGAGCGATTCAAACGGCACAAGAGCGTGGGTTTCATTCATAGCCAATGGCCTTGTCACCGTCCGGACGCATCGAGAAGCGCTTGTAGCTCCACTGGTATTGCGAGGGCGCCTGTCGGATGCAGGCTTCGAGTGCGGCATTGAGGCAGCTCGTGGCGCGCGCGACATCGTCGCTGGCGATGTCGGTGGCCACCTGTTGAATGCGAATGCAGAAGCCACGCTGATCTGGCAGACGCTCGGCGTGGGCTGTCAACACCGCGGCACCGGTTTTGTTGGCCAGTCGCGGCAACAGCGTCATGGTCAAGGCCTCAATCCCGAAGAATGGCGCAAAGTGACCCTCGCCGCGCTTGGGTTGTTGATCGGGAAGGATACCCACCATGCCGCCGTCCTTGAGTTGTTTGAGCAGTATGCGTACCCCGGACGCCTCGGCCCGCACCTGTGTGACACCGGGCTGAGCGCGCAACCGTCGGATCAGGGTGTCTCCCCAGGACTTGCGCGGTGGGCGATAGAGAATGGCCAATTCCGATTGCGCCGCCAGCCATTGGTTCAGGAGTTCCCAATTGCCCAGGTGCGGTGCGGCGATGATGATCCCGCGTCCGGCCGCACGGGCCGCCTGCATGAGCTCGATGCCCTCCACCTTTCGCACCAAGCCAAGGTTGTGCGACGCCGGACGGGTCCAGAAGCGCGCCGTCTCCAGCAGCGTTCGGCCCGTTTCAGCCAAATTGCGGCGCCACAGTCGGTCGCGCTCGCGAGAATCGAGTTCGGGCCAGCACAGTTCGATATTGCGTCGCGCCACGCGAGCTTCGCGCAACCCAAGGCCACGCGCCAGCGTCCCCAGGCTAGCGCCGAGCGCACTCAGAACCGGCAGCGGCAGTCGACCAATCAGCCAGAGGCAGAAATGAAGAAGGTGGGCAGGCATCGGCATGGCGGAAATGGTAGGTGCAAAGCGCACCGGGTGTGCGCATCGCCTGCATTACCATCACCGCGTGGCGGCGAACGCACGCCGCGATCAAACCCTTACGCAGCCCTCAGCATCCCGGACTTGCCATGCTAGCTTTGATCCAACGCGTCAACCAGGCCCGCGTCGAAGTTGAGGGTCGTACCATCGGCGCCATCGATGCCGGACTTCTGGCGCTGGTGGCCGTGCAGCCGGGCGATGGCATAGCGCAGGTGCAGCGCATGTGCGAGCGCTTGCTGGGCTATCGGGTGTTTTCCGATGAGGCCGGCCGCATGAACCGCTCACTGACCGACACCGGCGGCGGTTTGTTGCTGGTCAGTCAGTTCACCCTCGCCGCCGACACCGCCAAGGGCATGCGCCCCAGCTTCACCACAGCGGCCGCGCCCGAACAGGCAATGCAGACCTTCGATGCCTTGGTCCGGCACTGTCGCGATCGTCACCCCAAGGTTGAAACCGGGGAGTTTGGCGCCCACATGGTGGTGAGTCTGGTCAACGATGGCCCGGTGACGTTCTTGCTGAACAGTTGACGGGGTGTATGCCCCGGTGCGGCTTGGGCTCAACGTGTGCCTTCGGGTGTCGGCGACGGCTCGCCCAAAGCATCGTGTTCAGGCCTTGCTTGGGCAAAAATGGCCCAAAGCGTTATACTGGTGCGTTCTTTACCCTTGACATATCAAGTCAGACAGCCCATGGCGATCGAAAATCAGGATCCGCAGTCGGAGATCAAGCAGCTCATCAGCAAGGGCCGCGAACAAGGTTATCTGACCTACGCCGAGGTCAATGACCACTTGCCCGACGATCTCGTCGATCCCGAACAGATCGAAGACATCATCAGCATGATCAACGACATGGGTATCGGCGTGCACGAAGTGGCGCCCGATGCCGAGTCCTTGCTGCTGTCCGACAATGCGCCGGCAGGTGCCAACGACGACGACACCGCCGCCGAGGAAGCTGTGGCTGCACTGTCGGCCATGGACTCGGAAACCGGCCGCACCACCGACCCGGTACGCATGTACATGCGCGAGATGGGTACGGTGGACCTTCTCACGCGCGAGGGTGAAATCGAGATCGCCAAGCGCATCGAAGAAGGCTTGGGCCAGGTGCAGCAGGCGCTGGCGAGCTTCCCATGGTCGATCCAGTTGCTGCTGGAAGAATACGACCTGCACGTGGAAGGCAAGAAGCGCCTGTCCGAGGTGGTTCAGGGCTTTGCCGATGTCGAGAGCAACGAGCCCGAACCTGCTTTGAGCGAGGACGACGAGAGTGGAGCTTCGGCCGATGAGGACGAGGACGAGGAAGGCAGCGGAGAGGAAGAAGAGACCGCCACCGAGTCCGGCCCCGATCCGGCTGAAGTCGCACGCCGCATGGAAGCCCTCAAGGTCGGCTACGAGAAGTTCCGCAAGGTTTACGACAAATCTGGACCCAGCGATGCCAAGGTGGTGGTGGTACGCGACGAGATGGCGGCCGAGTTCCTGCGCCTGAAGTTGCCCGCGATCCAGATCGACGGACTCGTACGCAAGCTGCGGGAAGTCGTCAATGCGATCCGCATGCACGAGCGCGCCATCATGGACCTGTGCGTGCGCAAGGCCGCCATGCCCAAGCGCGACTTCCTGCGCGCCTTCCCGGGCAACGAGACCAACACCGCTTGGCCGGACGAGATGATCCGCCGCAAGCAGAAGTGGTCGTCGGGCCTGCGCGAGCACCGCGACGACATCGTCGCCGAACAGCACAAGTTGCTGGCGATCGAGAACGCGCTGTTCCTGTTGCTGCCGGACATCAAGGAAATCAACCGCTCGATGGCCTATGGCGAGGCCAAGGCGCGCAAGGCCAAGAAGGAAATGGTCGAGGCCAACCTGCGCTTGGTCATCTCGATCGCGAAGAAGTACACCAATCGCGGCTTGCAATTCCTCGATCTCATCCAGGAAGGCAACATCGGCCTGATGAAGGCGGTGGACAAGTTCGAATACCGTCGCGGCTACAAGTTCTCGACCTACGCCACCTGGTGGATTCGTCAGGCCATCACCCGCTCGATCGCCGATCAGGCACGCACCATCCGTATCCCGGTGCACATGATCGAGACCATCAACAAGCTCAACCGCATTTCCCGCCAGATGTTGCAGTCGCTCGGGCGTGAACCGACGCCGGACGAACTGGCCAAGGAAATGGAAATGCCCGAGGACAAGGTTAGCAAGGTGATGAAGATCGCCAATGAACCGATTTCGATGGAAACCCCGATCGGTGATGATGAAGATTCGCATCTGGGCGACTTCATCGAAGACGTCGGCGCCGAGTCGCCGATTGAGCAGGCCACCACCACCGGCCTGCACGAAACCGTGCGCGAAGTATTGGCTGGCCTCACCCCACGGGAAGCCAAGGTGCTGCGCATGCGTTTTGGTATCGACATGAACACCGACCACACCTTGGAAGAAGTCGGCAAGCAGTTCGATGTGACCCGCGAGCGCATCCGCCAGATCGAAGCCAAGGCCCTGCGCAAACTGCGTCACCCGTCGCGCTCGGAGCAACTGCGCTCCTTCCTCGACATTGAGTGAGGCCAGCGCCGGCGCAGTCCGGCTCACCTTCTCCCCAACGGCCCGCACGGTTCAACCGGCGGGCCGTTTGCATTGCTGCGCCGTGAGGGCACCCGTACACTGACAACATGCCTGCAGCAGGGACGAATCCGATGAGTGCCACCCCCAGCGATGCCTTGAGCCAGTTGTATCCGATCGACACCTTGCGGCAGGAAACCCGCGAGCAACTGGCAAGCGAAGCGGCCTACGCCGACTACAGTCGCGGCGAAGTGCTGTTTCGCACCGGCGACATCGATGATGACACCTTGTACCTGCTGGACGGCACGGTCGAAGGCAGTTATCCCGACGGCAAGACCCGCCAATTCGTGGCGCGTTCCCTGCAAGGGCGCTATGCCTTGGGTGACTCGCAGCCACGACGCTTCACCGCGACCGTGGTTTCGGCGCGGGCGCGGATCGCGCGTCTGGATCGTCGCTACATGGAAAAGGTCATCGCCTGGGACCAGATCGCACGCAATGCCACCGCGGGCGAAGGCAGTGCCGAGTCCAACCGCTGGGTGTTCCGTCTGCTGCAAAGCCGTGCCTTCCACAAGTTGCCCACGGGCAACATCGGGCGCATGTTCCAGGGCTTCGAGGAAATCACGGTACGCACCGGCGATGTGGTGGTGCGCGAAGGCGATGCCGCCGATTATTTCTATGTCATCAAGGAAGGCGCGGCGGCGGTCCTCAAACACTTGGACGAGGCCGAGTCGATCGTGGCCTATCTCGTGCGGGGCGACTGTTTTGGCGAAGACGCGCTCCTGTCCAACACCACCCGCAACGCCACGGTGAAGATGGTGCAGGACGGACGCTTGATGCGCCTGTCGCGTCGCACCTTTGAAGATGTGCTGAAGCCACCGGTGGTGGAGTGGGTCAATCCGGCACAGGCCTCGTTATTGGCGCGCACTGGCGCGGTGCTGATCGATGTGCGCTTGCCGGCCGAATTCGAGCAGCGCGCGATACGTGGCGCCATCAACCTGCCCCTGTTCCGATTGCGTGAGGATGTCGTGGATCGCTTCAACCCGAACGACAAGCTGATCGTCTACTGCAATACCGGCGAGCGCAGTTCGGCGGCGGCCTTCATCCTCACCCGCATGGGCTTTGATGCCTATGCCCTGCAGGGCGGTCTGTTCGGCATGTTGCGACAGCAGGAAAAACAGCAGGGCGCGTGAAGGTGGCGATGTCTACACAATTGCAAGGTGTGGTCGCTTGGCTGCACACCTTGCAGGATGCGCTTTGCACGCGTCTGGCACAGGCGGATGGCGAGGCCGGGTTTCAGGAAGACGCCTGGCAGCGCGCCGGCGGCGGCGGTGGCGGACGTACGCGCGTGATCGCCGAGGGCGCGCTGTTCGAACAAGGCGGGGTCAACTACTCCGAAGTGCATGGCTCGGCACTGCCGGCCTCGGCCACGGCGCATCGTCCCGAATTGGCGGGCGCGCACTGGAGCGCCGCCGGCGTGTCGATGGTGCTGCATCCGCGCAATCCCTATGTGCCGACCACGCACATGAACGTGCGCTACTTCGAGGCCACCCCATTGGGTGCGGCGCCGGTGTGGTGGTTTGGCGGCGGCTTTGATCTCACGCCGTTCTATGCCTTCGATGCCGACATCCGGCATTGGCACGAAGTTGCGCAACGCACGTGTGCGCCGTTCGGCGAAGGGCGTTACGCCGAACACAAGGCCTGGTGCGATCGCTACTTCTTTCTCAAGCACCGCAACGAAGCCCGTGGCGTGGGTGGCGTGTTCTTCGATGATTTGAATGAAGGCGGTTTCGACACCTGCTTTGCCTACACTCGCGCAGTCGGCGAGGCATTTCTGGAGGCCTATTTGCCGATCGTCGCGCGGCGGCGCGACACTCCGTACGGCGAGCGCGAACGCCAGTTCCAGCTCTATCGCCGCGGGCGCTATGTCGAGTTCAATCTGGTCTGGGATCGCGGCACCCTGTTCGGCCTGCAATCGGGCGGGCGCACCGAATCGATCCTGATGAGCCTGCCACCGCAGGTGCGCTTCCAGTACGGCTACACACCCGAGCCCGGATCGGCCGAGGCGCGTTTGTCCGAATACCTCAGCGCGCGCGACTGGTTGAAGGAACTGCCGCGCGCGTGATCAGACCCCGGAATGGCGTGCATTCCGGGGCGTGGTGTATCGATCAGTTCGGCTTGCTGGCCAAACCACGGCGTTCGAGCAAGGGCTCGATGCGTGGCGCATGCCCGGTGAAGTCCTTAAACAGTTCCAGCGCGTCCTTGGAGCCGCCCCGCGACAGCAGGGTTTGACGGAAACGATCGCCGTTGGCGCGGGTCAGGCCGCCGTTCTGCTTGAACCACTCGACCGTATCGGCATCCAGCACTTCGCTCCAGATGTAGGAGTAGTAGCCGGCCGCATAGCCGCCCATGATGTGGCTGAAATACAGGGTGCGATAGCGCGGCGGCACCGGCGCGAAATCCAGACCGTCCTTCTTGAGTGCCGCCGCTTCGAACGCCAGCACACCGGCGGCATCGGGCAATTGTTCGGCCGAGGTGATCTGGTGCCAGTTCTGATCGAGCATGGCCGCGCCCAGGTACTCGGTGGTGGCAAAACCCTGATTGAACTGGCTCGATGCCAGCACCTTGTCGAGCAGGGCTTGCGGCATGGCTTCGCCGGTCTGGTAGTGCTTGGCGTAGTTGGCGAGCACTTCCGGCCAGTCGGCCCACATCTCGTTGACCTGCGAGGGGAACTCGACGAAATCACGCGGCACCGCCGTGCCTGCGAACAAGGGGTACTGCACGTTCGAGAACATGCCATGCAGGGCGTGACCGAACTCGTGGAACATCGTGGTGACCTCATCCCAGGTCATCAGGGTCGGTTGGCCTTGCGGCGGCTTGGGAATGTTGAGGTGGTTGGCGATCACCGGTTGGGTTCCCAACAGGTGACTCTGCGAGACATAGGCGTTCATCCAGGCACCGCCACGCTTGGAGGGCCGTGCGTAGAGGTCGGCCAAGAAGATCGCCAGCTGCTTGCCATCGGCATCGAACACGTCATACACCAGCACGTCTGGCTGGTAGACCGGAAGGTCGGTGCGCTGCTTGAAACTCAGGCCATAGAGTTTGCCGGCTGCGAAGAACACGCCGTTCTCGAGCACGTTCTTCATCTCGAAGTAGGGCTTGAGTTGATTGGCATCGAAGTCATAGCGCGCTTGGCGCAATTTCTCGGTGTAGTAGTCCCAATCCCAGGCGGCGAGCTTGAAGCTCGGCTGCCCGGCCTTCTTCTGCTCGGCATCGATCAAGGCCTGCAAATCAGCCGCTTCGCGCTTGGCATTGGCCACTGCCGCCGGCGCCAGTTTGCCAAGCATGTCGTTGACCGCCTGCTCGGTGCGTGCGGTCTGGTTTTCCAGGGTGTAGGCGGCAAAGTCCGGGTAGCCCAGCAGCTTGGCGCGCTCAAGGCGAAGCTTCATGATCGAGGCCACGATGCCGGTGTTGTCCCAGGCATTGCCACGGCTGCCGCGCGCCACCGAGGCTTCGAAGATGCGCTGACGCAGGGCGCGATCCTGCAGATAGGTCAGGGGCGGCTGGATCGTGGTGTTCTGCAAGGCGATCACGAACTTGCCCTCAAGGCCGCGCGCCTTGGCGGCTTCGGCGGCTGTGGCGATGGCTTCATCGCTCAAGCCGGCGAGTTGCGCGCGGTCATCGACCACGACGGCTGAATCGTTGACCTCGGCCAAGACGTTTTGGCTGAACTGGGTGGCCAGTTGTGCCAGTTCGCCGTTGATCGCCTTCAGGCGGACCTTCTGGGCCTCGTCGAGCTTGGCTCCAGCGCGCACGAAGTCGCTGTAGTAACGCTCCAGAAGATGCATGCTTTCGGCATCCAGATCGAGCTGGGCGCGGTTGTCGTACAAGGCCTCTACGCGCGCAAACAAGGCCGCATCGAGGTAGATCGAATCCAAGTGCGCGGCAAAGCGGGCGGCGTAGTCGGACTGCAACTTCTTGCGCGCATCATTGGTGTCGGCACCCACCAGATTCATGAACACCATCATCGCCCGACGCAGCCCTTGGCCGCTGCGCTCCAGCGCCACGATGGTGTTGTCGAAGCTCGCCGTTTCGGCGTTGCCGGTGATGGCGGCGATTTCCTTGAGCTGCTCGCTCATGCCCTGATCGAAGGCCGGCGCGAAATCGCTGTCGCGAATACGATCAAACGCCGGATAGTGCAGCGGCAGTGGGCTTGGGCTCAAAAGCATGTTGGTGACTTCCGGTGTGGCCGTCGCCACGACCTTGGGTGTGGCCTCGGGTGTAGGGGCAGGCGAGCAGCTCGCCAAAGTCAGCGCCGACACCGCCAGCGCCATAGCAAGAGTCTGTTTCATCTCAATCAGCTTTGAACGAAGGAACGGACTAGGCTAATGCATCGCGCCAGTAAGGGCCTGTGGCCAAGGTCATGACCGGCGATTGTGGTGCGGCGCCACGGACAGCGGGTGATGCGCCGTGTCCGGCGCGATGGGGGTGCGAGAACCCAGGCACAAAACCGGTACCGCAGGCATGGACGCGAACGCTGGCTACGGTGTCGCTTGATCGTTGGGTGGGCGGCGTTGCACGTCGGGAAACGCGATCACCTTGCCGTTCGGCTCGGCCTCGGGCCGTACCCACAACACCGGCACATCGACCGGCGCCTCCGGCTCGTACATGGCCCGCTCCTGCGCGGCCAGCGGTTCTTCCAGCATGTCCTCTTCGTCTTCCCAACTGTAGCGCTTGCGCGGCGGCACCGGATCACGACGGAACCAAAGCAGGGCGGCCACCACGCCGCAGATGGCGCCGCTCAGGTGTGCTTCCCACGACACCTGAGGATCGCCCGGCAGCACCGAGAGCACCATGCCGCCATACAGGAAGAAAGCGATCATCGCGGCTGCGATACCGGCGCGGTCGCGACGCAAGAGGCCCAACACGAACAAGAAGAACATCAGGCCGTGGCTCAATCCGCTGGCACCCAAATGGGTGGAATCGCGCCCGATGAGCCAGATGCCCAAGCCCGAACCCAGCCAGATCAGAACGATGGCGGGCTTGGCCGCGCGCGGATAGACCGAAAAACTGAGCGTACCCAGCACCAGCAACGCCAAGGTGTTGTTGATCAGGTGGCCAACCGAGCCATGCAAGAGCGGCGCGGTCACCACCCCGATCAAGCCGAAGGCCGTGCGAGGTTGCACCCCAAGCCAGGAAAACGACGTTCCCGACCAGACTTCGAACATCTTGATCCACCACAGCAAGGCGATGAAACCGGCACTGAGCAGGAGCGCGCCGACGAAGCGGCGGCGGTCATGTCGGGCTTGGGCGATGGGGTCGATGCTGGGATCGTGCAGCGGGATATCCATGTACCCAAGCTGCGGGCGCGACGGCCATTCGTCAAGGCCGACGCTTCAAACCCACAAGCATCGCCGCACTCAGGCCGACGCCGGCGGATCCTCGGATTTGCCATTGCGCGGAGGCAACATCAGGCTCGCCACCATCGAGCCACCGATGGCCAGCGCCACCACACCCAAGGCGGC